>NZ_JACBZN010000001.1:3000000-3367060 GCF_013408555.1 Aeromicrobium tamlense | reverse complement strand
CTTGGCGACCGTGAGGCCGAGCTCCTCGGCGGCGGGCTCGAAGTTCTCCTTCAGGCCCACGCCGTAGTCGTCGTCCGAGGAGATGACGCCGACGTTCTTGCCCTTCAGCTCGCCCGCGGCGAAGCTGGCCATCTCGGCGCCCAGCTTGGCGTCGTCGACGAGCGTGCGGAACAGGTTCTCGTGCAGCTCGGCCGTGATCTCGGGGTTCGAGGAGTAGCTGACGATCAGCGGGACGCCGCAGCGCTCGTAGATCGGCTCGGCCGCCAGGGTCGCGGAGGAGTTGACGTGGCCGAAGACGCCGATGACCTCGGTGTCGTCGCAGATCTTCTGCGCGACCGACGCGGCCTGGTTCGGGTCGCCCGCGTCGTCGTACTTGACGACCTTGATCTTCTTGCCCTTCAGCGGGCCCTCGGGGATGCCGCCGCCCTCGGTGTACTGGTCGACGGCGAGCTGGATGCCCGCCAGCTGCTGCTGGCCGTACTCGGCGCTGTCGCCGGTCATGGGTCCGGCGACCGCCAGGACGACGGTGTCGGAGTCACTGCTGCCGGAGCCGCCGCCACACGCACTGGCCAGGAGGGCCGTGCTGAGTGCGGCGGCCAGGGCCACGCGCTTGCTGAACATGTGTTGCTCCTACTTCTCTTGCGGGGGGTTGGTGGCGGCAGCCGCCTCGGCGTCGGCCGAGACGACTCCCAGGAACTGGTCGGCGAAGTGCTCGTTGTGGCGCAGCTCCTCGGACGTGCCGGAGTAGAGGATCGAGCCCGAGCCGAGCGCGTAGACGCGGTCGGCGATCTCCATCGCGCCGAGCGCGTTCTGCTCGACCAGCAGCACCGTGACGCCGCGGTCGCGCAGCTGGCTCACGAGCTCGAGGATCTGGTCGGCGAGCACGGGCGACAGGCCCATCGACGGCTCGTCGAGCATGATCATCGTCGGATTCGCCATGAGCGCGCGCTCCACGACGAGCCACTGCTGCTCGCCGCCGGAGAGCTGCCCGGCCGTGCTGCCGGCGCGGCGCGCCAGGATCGGCGTCGACGCGATGATCTCGTCGGCCTGCTTCGCCGCGGCGCGGAAGTCGCCCGTGTACGCGCCCGCCATGAGGTTCTCGCGCAGCGTGAACCGGGGGAACACGTGGCGGCCCTCCGGGACGTGCACGAGCCCGGCCGAGACGATCCGGTGCGCCGGGGTGCGCGCGAGGTCGGTCCCGTCGAACGAGGCCTCCCCGCTCACGGGTCGCAGCAGGCCCGAGAGCGTCTTGAGCAGCGTGGACTTGCCGGCGCCGTTCGCACCGACCAGCGCGACGATCTCGCCGCGGTTGACCTCGATCGAGACGCCGTCGAGGGCGGTGACGGGTCCGTACTGGACGCACAGGTCCTTGGCTTGCAGCAGCAGGTCAGGCATTGCGGAACCTCTTTCCCAGATACGCCTCGAGCACCTGCTCGTCGGAGCTCACGGTCTTCGGGTCGCCGTGGGCGATGCAGAGTCCGGCGTCGAGCACCATGACCCGTGACGCCGTGTTCATGACGACGTTCATGTTGTGCTCGATGACCACGATCGAGAGGTCTCGCTGGGCGTGGATCTGGCGGATCAGGGTCACGAGCGACGCGGCCTCGCGCGGGTTCATGCCGGCAGCCGGCTCATCGAGCAGGAGCAGCTTCGGCGAGGTCGCCAGCGCCCGCGAGATCTCCACGCGGCGCTGGTCGCCGTAGCTGAGGTCCGTGGCGATGTGGTCGGCCTTGTCCGCGATCCCGACGAACTCGAGGATCTCGTCGGCGGCCTGGCGGGCCGACGCCTCGCGGGACGACCTGCCACGGCGCAGCGCGTCGTACCAGTGGAACGTCGAGTGCATCCCGATGAGGACGTTGTCCCGCACGGTGAGCCCGGGCGCCAGGCGGATGTTCTGGAACGTCCGCGCCAGCTTGTACCGCTTGCTCAGGATCCGCGACGACGGCCAGCGGACGTCGTTGCCGCCGATCGTGAGCGAGCCGGACGTGGGCTTGTAGATGCCCGAGAGCACGTTCAGCAGGGTGGTCTTGCCCGATCCGTTCGGCCCGATCAGGCCGACGATCTCGTTCTCGGCGACCTCGAAGTCGACACGGTCGAGGGCGATGACGCCTCCGAACCGGCAGCCGACGTCGGTCGCCTTCAGCAGGGTCGTGCTCATCGGCTGACCTCCTCCTTCTCGTGCTCGTCCTCGATCTCGTCCGCCGCGGGCGTCGCAGCCGGCGCGCCCTTGCGGCGGCCGATCCTCCCGATGAAGGGCAGCCGGACCGCGTTGGGCGTCCGCGAGCTCAGCCCGAAGATCTGGGCGAGACCGCCCGGACGCCAGAGCAGGATCACGAGCATCAGCACGCCGAACACGGCCGAGCGGTAGTCGGCCAGGGCTCGCAGGTACTCGGTCGAGCCGATGACGAGGATCGAGCCGAGCAGCGGGCCGATCGTCGTGGCCATGCCGCCGATCAGGACGATCTCGACCACGAGGATCGACTGGTCGACCTTGAACGTCGCGGGTCCGACGAAGCCCAGCAGCAGCACCTGCAGCACGCCGGCGAGACCGGCGATCGCGCTGCCGATGCCGAACGACAGGACCTTGGTCAGCGGCACGTTGATCCCGTGGGCGCGGGCGATGATCTCGTCCTCGCGCACCGCGAGCATGGCCCGGCCGAAGTACGACCGTCCCAGGACCCAGGCGAAGCCCATCACGACGACGGTGACCGCGAGGATGAACAGGTACGTGTTCTCCAGCGGCGCCAGGTCCCAGCCGAAGAAGTTGCCGGCGGGGATGCCCGGGAGGCCGGTCGCGCCGCCCGTCAGGTCCTTCTCGTTGATGAGGAACAGGTAGAAGATCTGGCCGACGCCGAGCGTCACGAGGGCGAGGTAGTCGCCGCCCGCGCGCCATGAGGTGAGGCCGACCAGCAGCCCCACCACGCCCGCCCCGACGGTGGCCGCGACCATGACGAGCAGCAGCGGCATGCCGGTGTCGAGCAGGAGCCGCGCCGAGACGTAGGCGCCGACGCCGAAGACGGCGGCGTGGCCGAAGCTCAGCAGACCGGTGAACCCGAGGATGATGTTGAGACCCGTGGCGAACACCGTGAACACGAGGATCAGCGCGGCGACGCGCACCGTGTACGGCTCGACGAGATTCGGCAGCAGGACCGCGGCGACCAGCGCGATCGCGCCGATGGCCCAGAGGAGCTTCTTGGGGAGTACCTGCAGCATCAGACACGCTCCTGGATGCGGGCACCGAGCAGGCCGGTGGGACGGACGAGGAGGATCGCGATCAGCAGGACGAACGCCACCGCGTCGCGGTAGGAGCCGGTCGCGGGGCCGACGGTGGACTCCAGCACGCCGATGACCAGGCCGCCGATCATGGCGCCCTGCAGGTTGCCGATGCCACCGACGATCGCGGCCGCGAAGCCCTTGAGCAGCACCGCGAAGCCCATGCCGAGGTAGACGACCTCGAGCGTGTTCGCGTAGAGCAGGCCGCCGACGACGCCCATCGCGCCACCGGTCAGGTAGACGACGGCGATCGTGCGGTTGACCGGCACGCCCATGAGGCGGGCGGCCGTCATGTCCTGCGCGACCGCGCGGATCGCGAAGCCCGCCTTGGTGAACTTCAGGAACGCCAGGAAGGCGAACATCGCGACGAACGCCACGACCAGCGTGACCACCGCCGACTTCGAGATCTGCAGGTCGCCGATGTGGACGTAGCCGCCGCCGGTGAACGACGGGAACGGCAGCGTGCCGTTGCCCCAGATGCGCTCGACGATGTTCCGGATGATGAGTCCGGCGCCGAGCGTGGTCATCATGGGGATGAGCAGGTGCTGGGTGAGGACCGGCCGTACCGCGACCTCCTCCACCGCGACCGCCAGCAGGCTGCCGACGACGATGCCGCCGAGGCACGCCAGGGGCAGCGGGACGCCGAGCGTGTAGAGCCCGTACGTCGAGAACGCGCCGGCCATGAGGATGTCGCCGTGGGCGAAGTTGACCAGCCCGAGCGCGCCGTAGACGACCGAGAATCCGATCGCCACGAGGGCGTACGTGCTGCCGATGGTCAGACCGTTGATGATCTGCTGCAGGAGCTCCATGGCGGCCTCAGTGCCCTGCGTCGACGAGCATGCCGGGACGGTGCGGGACGAGCGCGAGCGGGTCGAGGCCACGGTCGAGCAGGTCCTGGGGCGCCTGCTCCCCGCGGGCCAGCGCCGCGCCGAGACGGGCCGTCGCGGGCGCGGTCTGGATGCCGTAGCCACCCTGTCCGGCGAACCAGAAGAAGCCGGCGGCCTCGGGGTCCTCGCCGACCACGAAGTTGCGGTCGGGGACGAAGCTGCGCAGGCCGCCCCACGAGGTGGAGACGCCCTTCACGCCGATCGTGGTCGCGTCGTTGACCTCGTCGATCGCCCGCGAGATCTCGAGCGAGTCGGGCTTGGCGTCCTTCGGCTCGCTGGGGGTCTCGTCGGCCGGCGAGCACAGGAACTGCTCTCCCTCCGGCTTGACGTAGAACGCCTGGTCGATGTCGCCCAGGATGGGCAGGTCCTTCGTGCCGGCGCCGCCGGGCGAGGAGACCATGAAGATCGTCCGCAGCAGCGGTCGCAGCCCGATCTGGCGCACGCCGGCCGCCTCGGCCACGACGTCGGCCCAGGCTCCGGCGGCGTTGACCACCAGCGGCGCGCGCCGGATCTCCCCGTCGCTCGTGGTGACCGACCAGCGGCCGTCGTCCTCGCGCTCGATGCGCTCGACCTTGGCGCCCTTGTGGATCTCGGCGCCGTTCTGGCGAGCCGTCCGGACGTAGCCGCCGTGGATCGCCAGGACGTCGAGCTCCATGGCGCCGGGCTCGTACATGCCGACGTTCGAGAAGCCCGGTCGCAGCAGCGGGAACAGCTGCATCATCCGCGCCTCGTCGACCAGCTCGGCATCGGGGACCAGGGGCAGCACGTCGCGGTGCAGCTCCTCGATCACGCTCTCGCGACCCTGCTTCGCGAACTGCAGCAGCGGCCGGGGCGTCATGAGGATCTGCTCGAACTCCGCGGGGGGCTTCGTGAGGAACTCGCGGCTGCCCGTGGTGAGCGCGCGGATGTTCGGTCCGCCGTAGGTCTCCAGGAACGTCGCGGCCGATCGGCCGGTCGTGTGGAAGGCCAGCGAGGACTCCATCTCGACGAGGCAGACCGACCGGTCGCTCGACAGCTCGCTGGCGATCGACACGCCGGCGATCCCGCCGCCGACGACGATCACATCGAATTCGGATTGGGTCATGCGCTCGACTCCCTACCTCGGCTCCACGTGACATCCATCACAGGAGCAGCACTATGACACCCGAAGATAGCGGGGCACAAGCGAGCGCTTAGTCAACATTGCGTTTCCGCAATGTAAAAAGCCGAGATTGCAGGGAAAATTAGTTACTACACTGCGGCGAGCAACGACTGCGACAGCCCTCGGAAGGTCTTTGCGTCCCAACCAGTGAGACGATTCCACCGGTCCAAGCGGTACGCGACGCTGTTCGGATGCAGGTGCAGGACCCGCGCCGTGTCGGCGATCGAGAAGCCGGTGTCAACGTACACATCCAACGTCTCGACGAGGTGCGGATTGGCTTCGACGACGTCCCGCAGCCCCCGCACGATGGGGTCCAGGCGGTCGGCCTGGGACCGGATCGTCGCCCTCAGCCAGTCCTCCTCGAACCGGCGCGTGGGCTGGGCGTCGGTGGCGATCTCGAGACACAGCCGGGCGTCGAGCAACGAGTCGCGAGCGCCCTCGAGCCCGGCGCGCTCGAGACCCACCCCGAGCCGGACGTCGGGCTCCGCCGCGCGGATCGCGAGCTCGAGCTCGTCGGCGCTGCAGCCCTGGGCCAGGACCTGGACGCCCGCAGGGTGACCGACCGCGAAGGCCGTGCCCCGTCGCAGGCCGGAGGTCAGGCTCGCGGCCTGCGCCAGCGGGTCGTCCTCGAGGCCGACCCACGCCCCGACGAACGCGCCGGCCGGGTCGAGCCCGAGCGTGACGGCCACGTCGTGCGCCTCGGCCGCCAGCTCGTCGCGCTGGAGCAGCTCGACGAGCCGCTGCCGCAGCGACAGGGCGTGGGTCTGGCGCGCCCGGGCCGTGGTCTCGTAGGCCGCGACGATCTCTGCCGTCATCACCTCGATCGAGCGCCACAGCAGCGTCGCCAGTCCCGGCAGGCAGGAGGTCTCCTCGTCCGCGTAGGCGACGAGGTTCTGCCACAGCTCGCGGTTGCCCACGTGGTACGCCCCGATGACGGTCGCGACGCTCACGCCCTGGGTGGCCCGCAGCCGGCCGAGGTCCGCGGCGCGTGCCCGCTGGCTGCCGCTCACGACCTCGTGCCGCCCGAGCGCGATCAGCAGCAGCCGCTGCTGCTCGGTGACGTGCTCGACGTGGTCGTCCAGGGGCACGAGCGAGTACTCGGGCTGGGCGAGCCGGATGCTGCGCGTGATGCGCGGTCCCAGCTCGTCGAGGTCGGCCGCCACCCGGGCGCACAGGGCCGTCGCGAGGCGCTTCTCGTGGTCGTCCATGACCCTCCTTTGTGGAATCCACCAAAGACCAGCCCGTTCTGGCCGGGATTTGGTGCTTCTGACCGGTGATATCACGAGTCAGGTCCGATTGAATCAGAGATCCACGTCACAGGAGGTCGTCGATGAAGCTCTCGGATCGCTACACGGTCGAGGACGGAACCGTCTTCATGTCCGGCTTGCAGGCGCTCGTGCGCCTCCCGCTGGACGTCGCGCGCTTCGACCGTCGCGAGGGTCGTCGAACCGCCGGGCTGGTGTCCGGCTACGAGGGATCTCCGCTCGCCGGCTACGACCTCGAGCTCTCGCGTCAGCAGCAGCTGCTCGACGCCGCCGACGTCCAGTTCAAGCCGGGACTCAACGAGGAGCTCGCGGCGAACATCGTCCAGGGCAGCCAGCTCGCCGGCAACGCCACGGACCGGATCAACGACGGAATCGTCGGGTACTGGTACGGCAAGGCGCCGGGTCTCGACCGGGCCTCCGACGCACTCCGCCACGCGAACCTCGGCGGCGCCCACCACGAGGGCGGCGCCGTCGCCATCGTCGGCGACGACTCGATCGCCAAGTCCTCCACCGTCCCCAGCTCGAGCGAGATCGCGATCGCCGAGCTGGGCATGCCCGTGCTCGTGCCTGCCGACCCGGCCGAGTGCCTCCGGCTGGGCCTGCACGCCGTGGCGATGTCGCGCTTCAGCGGCCTGTGGACCGGCCTCAAGATCGCGACGAACGTCGCCGACGGCACCGCCAGCACGACCGTGTCCTCCGACTTCGCTCCCGTCATCCCCTCGCGCCGCATCGCGGGCCGGGACTTCACCCACACCGTCAGCGCGCGCTTCCTCCAGCCGACGCTGGCCGAGCTCGAGCGCAGCCTGTTCACCGAGCGCATCGAGCTGGCCCGGCGCTACATCGTGGCCAACGACATCAACCGGGTCGAGGGCGCCGGGCACGGAGCCGTCGTCGGCATCGTCGCGGCCGGCGGGACCTACTACGACGTCCGCCAGGCGCTCGCGGGGCTCGGCCTCGACGACGAGGACCTCGAGGCGAGCGGCATCCGGCTGCTCAAGCTCGGCGCCGTGCACCCGCTCGACCCGGAGCAGATCAAGGACTTCGCGATCGGCCTGTGCGAGGTCATCGTCGTCGAGGAGAAGCGCTCGTTCGTCGAATCGGCCCTCAAGGAGATCCTCTACGGCCACCTCGAGGCGCCGTCCGTCAGCGGCAAGCGCACGCTGACCGGCCTGCCGCTGTTCCGTGCGGACGCCGACCTGACCCCCGAGATCATCGCCGACGTCCTGCGGGCGCGGCTGGCCGAGCACGTCTCGCTGCCCGAGGTCGAGGTCGAGCTCACGACCCGTCCGCGACGCCGGGCCCGCATCCAGCTGCCGCTGCTGACGGCGAACCGCACGCCCTACTTCTGCTCGGGCTGCCCCCACAACCGGTCCACCAAGGTGCCCGAGGGCTCGCTCGTCGGCGCCGGCATCGGCTGCTCGGGCATGGTCTCGCTCATGCCGGAGGAGCGCGTCGGCGACGTCATCGGGATGACGCAGATGGGCGGCGAGGGCGCCACCTGGATCGGCATGTCCCCGTTCGTCGAGAGCGGCCACCTCTTCCAGAACATGGGCGACGGCACGTTCCACCACTCCGGCTCGCTCGCGATCCGCGCGGCCGTGGCCTCGGGCGCCAACATCACCTACAAGCTCCTCTACAACTCCGCCGTCGCGATGACCGGCGGCCAGGAGGCCGTCGGCCTCATGACGGTCGACGAGATCGTGGAGGAGCTGCTCGCCGAGGGCGTGGCCAAGGTCGTCATCACCACCGAGGAGCCTCGCCGCTACCGGCGCCGCCGGCTCCCGAAGGGCGTCGACGTCCGCCACCGCGACGAGCTCATGCGCACGCAGGAGGAGCTCAGCCGCACCCCCGGCGTCACCGTCCTCGTCAACGACCAGGAGTGCGCCACCGAGCTGCGCCGCAAGCGCAAGCGCAAGATCGTCGAGGCGCCCCCGACGCGCGCGTTCATCAACCAGCGCGTCTGCGAGGGCTGCGGCGACTGCGGCGACAAGTCGAACTGCCTCTCGGTGCAGCCGGTGAGCACCGAGCTCGGTCGCAAGACCAAGATCCACCAAGCGTCCTGCAACATCGACCTGTCGTGCCTCGACGGCGACTGCCCCTCCTTCCTCACCGTCACCCCCGGCGGCGCGAAGGCCAAGCGCGAGGTCCCGGCGCTCTCGGCGGACACGCTCCCCGAGCCCGAGCCGGTCGTCTCGGCGGACGCGTTCGAGATGCGCATCACCGGCATCGGCGGCACGGGCGTCGTCACGGTCTCGCAGATCGTCGCGACCGCGGCGCAGATCGACGGGCGCTTCGTCCGCGGACTCGACCAGACCGGCCTGGCCCAGAAGGGCGGCGCCGTCGTCTCGGACGTCAAGCTCAGCACCACCCCGGTCGACCGTGCGAACAAGATCGCGTCCGGCCAGGCCGACCTGTACCTCGGCTGCGACGTCCTCGTCGCCGCGCAGGACTCCTACCTCGGGGTCGCCCACGAGGAGCGCACCGTCGCGATCGTCTCGACCGCCGAGGTCCCGACGGGCGCCATGGTCACCGACACGACGGTCTCGTTCCCCGAGGCCGAGAGCACGGTCGGCCGCATCCAGCAGGTGACCCGCGAGAGCGAGAGCCGCTTCGTCGACGCCCGGGCGATGACGCTCGACCTGTTCGACGACGACCAGTTCGCGAACATCTTCCTGCTGGGCGTGGCCCACCAGGCCGGCGCCCTGCCGGTCCGGGCGGCCAGCATCGAGACGGCGCTCGAGCTGAACGGCGTGGCCGTGGAGCGCAATGTGCAGGCGTTCCGCCGTGGTCGCCAGTTCGTCGCGGACCGCGCGGCGCTGCTGAGCGACCTGACCGCCGAGGCCCCCGAGACGTCGGCGCTGGCGCCGGTCTCCGACCGGGTCCGCTCGCTCGTCGCGCAGGCAGGCTTCGCCGAGGGCGCCGCCGACACCGAGCTGGTCACGTCGCGCGCGGCCGACCTCGAGTCCTACCAGAGCCTGGCCTACGCCCGCCGCTACGTTGAGGTGGTCGGGCAGGTGCGCGAGCGGGAGGCCGCGACGGCTCCCGGGTCGAGCGAGCTGACGCTCGCCGTGGCGCAGCACCTGCACAAGGTGATGGCGTACAAGGACGAGTACGAGGTCGCGCGCCTGTCGATCGACCCGTCGCTCGACGCGGCCCTCGAGGCGGAGTTCGGCCCGGGCGCGAAGGCGCAGTACCGCCTGCACCCGCCGATGCTGCGGGCGCTGGGCATGAAGCGCAAGATCGCGCTGGGCGCCTGGTTCAAGCCGGCCTTCCGCGCGCTCTACGCGATGCGTCGCCTGCGGGGCACCGCGCTCGATCCGTTCGGCATGGCGAAGGTGCGCCGCGCCGAGCGGCAGCTGCGCGAGGAGTACGTCGAGCTCGTCGGGCGGATCTCGCGTGACCTGCCCGAGCTGGGCGTCGAGCGCGCGGCCGCCATCGCGGCGCTGCCCGACCTCGTCCGCGGCTACGAGGACATCAAGCTGCGCAACATCGAGCTCTATCGCGAGCGTCTTGCCGAGGCCCTCGCGCCGGCCGGCCCGGCCCTCACGGAGGTGACCGCGTGAGCGGACTGTTCGACGTCGCCGGCCGCACCGTGCTGGTGACGGGCGGCGGGCGCGGCATCGGCCGGATGATCGCCGACGGGTTCGCTGCCGCGGGCGCCGAGGTGCACGTGGTCTCGCGGCTCCTCGACGTCGAGGAGCTGCGCGCGGCAGGCCTGCGACCCTGGGTCGCCGATCTCTCGACCGAGGCCGGCTGCGCCGAGTTCGCCTCCGAGTTCGCCGGCGCCACCGGACGGCTCGACGTGCTGGTGAACAACGCCGGCGCCACGTGGGGCGCTCCGCTGGAGGAGTTCGACTCCGCGGCGTGGGACAAGGTGGTCGACCTCAACCTCAAGTCGCCGTTCTTCCTCGTCCGCGAGCTGGCGCCCCTGCTCGGGGCATCGGCCACGCCGAACGCTCCCTCGCGGATCGTCAACATCGGGTCGATCGACGGCCTGCGCGTCCCGACCCTCTCCACCTATTCCTATACGGCGTCGAAGGCGGCGCTGCACCACCTCACGCGCGTGCTGGCCGTCGAGCTCGGCCCGCGGAACATCACGGTCAACGCGATCGCCCCCGGACCGTTCGAGTCCAAGATGATGGCGGCGGTGCTGGCCGAGTCGCGCGACGAGTTCGAGGGGGCCGCGCCCCTGGGCCGCATCGGGCGACCCGACGACGCGGCGGCGCTGGCCATCCTGCTGGCGGCTCCGGGAGGCTCCTTCCTCACCGGCACCGTGATCCCGCTCGACGGAGGCCTCAGCATCGTCAGTCCGCGCTGACGTGCCCCAGCATCTGCAGGATCAGCCCGACGTGGTGGTCGGCCAGCTCGTCGATCGTGCGTGACGAGCGCTCGTTGAACCACGGGGACACATCGGCGAGGCGCAGCACCGCCCGCGTCGCGGTGTGCACGTCGGGCACGCTGAAGTCGCCCTGCTCGATGCCGGCCCGGACCACGGACTCGACGATCTGGTGGATCTCGTCGGCCATCCCGAGCAGCTCGGCGAGCTGGCTCAGGCCGAGCGCGCGGTAGTCGCGGTTGACCACGAGGACGACGATCTTCTCCTCGGCGTGGAACCGCAGGTACTCGCGCACGATCACCGAGATCGTCTCCACGGGCGGGGCGCCGCGGTCGACGATCTCGCGCAGCATGTCGATCACGTAGCGGAAGGTGATCGCCGACATCTCGTGGAGCAGCTCGGACTTGGTGTCGTAGTACGTGTAGAGGCTCGCGGGGCTCGCCTCGGCCACGGTCGCGATGTCGCGGGTCGTCGTGGCGTGGAAGCCCCGGCCGGAGAACGCCACGACGGCGGCCACGAGGAAGCGGAAGCGCCCCGCCGGCTCGACGTCGTCGAAGAGACCGCGCGGGCTGACGGCCGCCGGGCTGCGCTGGAACGACATGCGCCGGCGCGCGGCCAGCTCCATGAAGTCTTCGGGCTCGGCGCCGTGGGATGTCACGGCAGCGACTCTAGTGGTTGGTGCGCCGGGCTACCGAAGGGTCACTAGGGTCGGGAGCGTGGCCGGCCGCTTCGCTCCGTCGCCGTCGGGCGACCTGCACCTGGGGAACCTGCGCACGGCGATCCTCGCGTGGCTGTTCGCACGCGCCGACGGGCGCCCGTTCCTCCTGCGGGTCGAGGATCTCGACCGCCAGCGCTCGCGGGCCGAGTTCGAGGCCAGCCAGCTGGCCGACCTCGCCGCCCTGGGGCTGGACTGGGACGGCCCGGTCGTCCGCCAGTCCGAGCGCGACCCTCTCTACGCCGCCGCGCTCGAGCGCCTCACCGCGGCCGGCCTGACCTTCGAGTGCTTCTGCACGCGCCGCGAGATCGCCGAGGCCGTCAGCGCGCCGCATGGCCCGCCCGGCTCGTACCCCGGCACATGCCGCGACCTCACCGAGAGCGAGCGCGAGGCGCGCCGGGCCGAGCGCTCCCCCGCGATCCGGCTGCGCGCCCGCGAGCGCACGTGGACGATCCGCGACGAGCTGCACGGCGAGATCGAGGGCCACGTCGACGACCTCGTCCTGCGACGCGGCGACGGCGCCCATGCCTACAACCTCGCCGTCGTGGTCGACGACGCCGACCAGGACGTCGACCAGGTCGTCCGGGGCGACGACCTCCTCGACGCCGCCCCCGCGCAGGCCTACCTGACGCACGAGCTGGGCGCCCCCGAGCCGGCCTATGCGCACGTCCCGCTGGCCCTCAACGCCGACGGCCGGCGCCTGGCCAAGCGCGACGGCGACGTGACCCTGCGCGACCTCTCCCCCGAGCACGCCTGGGACCTGATCGGCACGTCCCTGGGCGTCGCGGCACGGTCGCCCGAGGCCCTGCTCGCCGAGCTGGACCCCCGGGAGATCAGCCGCGAGCCATGGATCGTCACGTTCTGACCACCCCCGTTTTGGAGACTCGCAGAACCGTCGGGTAGTCTTGCGGTCGCGGTTGAAACCGCAACGCACAAGGCCCCGTGGCGCAGTTGGTTAGCGCGCCGCCCTGTCACGGCGGAGGTCGCGGGTTCGAGTCCCGTCGGGGTCGCCAGTGCTGAGAGCCCCGCCCGTAAGGGCGGGGCTTCTCTCATTCCATGAGTGCTCAGGCCGCGCCGAACGCCGCTACCTCCTCCCACGGCGGTGCCGCTGACATCGGCCGCTGATTGCCTGCGTGCTTCGCCTCGGTGTAACCTGACCCATCTGGGCTGGCCGAAAGGCCCTGGTCCAACCACTAGGCGGGGACATCCCCCGCCACCCTCTTGAGGCGGGTTCCACCCGCCTCAAGTCGTGTCCAGGGGCCTGACGTGCGTGAGCTGAGCATCTTCATCGACGAGTCAGGGGACTTCGGCCCGTTCGAGAAGCACTCGCCGTTCTACGTGCTGAGTCTCGTCTTCCACGACCAGAGCGACGACATCGCCGGTCACCTCGACAAGATCCACGAGGCACTGCTCTCCCGTGGACTGCGGAAGAACCATGCGATCCACACCGGACCATTGATCCGTCGTGAGAAGGACTACCGCCTGCTCGACATGCCGTCGCGCCGATCGATCTTCCGGGTGCTCGTCGACTTCGTCCGTACCTGCGACGTGACTCATCACTCGTGGGTGTTCAGCAAGCGCGAGGTGGGCGACACCGACAAGCTCGTCAGCGCCATGTCGCGCGCGCTCGGTGAGCTCATCCGCTCGAACTACGAGTACTTCACCTCTTGGCAGCGCATCGTCATCTACTACGACAACGGCCAGAAGGAGATCACCAACCTCGTCAACAGCGTGTTCAACGCCCACCTGAGCGTCGAGGTACGCCAGGTGGTCCCCGCGGACTACAGCCTGTTCCAAGCCGCGGACCTCTGCTGCACGATGGCACTGCTGAGGCAGAAGATCGGGGCCGGCGGATTGTCGCCGTCCGAACGCGGCTTCTTCTCCACGCCCAAGGACAGCGCCGAGCGCGCTCTCAAGAAGGGCTACTTCAAGACGCTGGATCGCAAGCGCTTCGGAGCCTGACGGCTCGGTCGCCAGTGCTGAGAGCCCGCCCGTATGGGCGGGGCTTCTCTCACTCCCTGGGACTCAAGCCGCGCCGAACGCCGCCGCCTCCTGCGCCTGGAACCTCCGGCGCCCGAGGGCGTTGATGATGCGCAGCGCGGGACCGCCGAGGTTCAGCACCCGGTGCTCCGCGTCGGCCGGCAGACCCTTGAGCGCCCACGGCACGAACTGCCGCGCCTGCGCGAGCGACTGCTTCGGCCGGAACCGGGTCCGCTCGAGCTCCTCCCACTCGCTGCCGCCGACGTAGCGGTGCAGGATCGGGATGGCCGCGCTCTCCTCGTGACCCAGGTGCTGGTCCAGCGCCTCGCCGAGCTCCTCCAGCGAGTCGGACAGCAGGTCGTGGGCCCGCACGTCGCCACCGGCCGAGAGCCGCTCGAGTGCGGCGGACGCCGCGGTCAGCAGCGGGTCGAGGACGGCGTGCTCGGCCTCCATCTCGTGCAGGACGCGCTCGGACTCGGCGTCGGAGGCGGCGCGCACGCGCTCGAGCAGCAGCGGCCAGAGGATCTCGTCCTCCTTGGTGTGGTGCTGGTGCAGCTCGTGCGTGAACAGCGACCAGCGCTCGGCGAGCAGGACCCAGCGCGGGGTGTCGTCGGTGGCGGTGTGCGCGGCGGCGCGGGTGAAGTCCCGCAGGTCGCGCCGGAACGCGTGGTGCAGGACGTACATCATGGTCATGTCGGCGGGGCCTTCGGGCGCGGCGGCCTGGCCCGGCAGCAGCAAGGGGGTGGGGGACATCTGCCTTCTCTCTCGGGACTGCGGTGCGACGGCGGGCGGCACGCGCGGGCGGCCACCCACGACCGGAGAGCACCCGACGTCGCTGCTGATACGCAGCCGGAGGCGATTTCGGCGGCGCGGAGGCGGTGCGGTAGGGTGAACGTCGCTCCACGGAGCACGGCCAGGTAGCTCAGTTGGTACGAGCGTCCGCCTGAAAAGCGGAAGGTCGCCGGTTCGACCCCGGCCCTGGCCACCGCCTCGAGATCCCCGGTCACCGACCGGGGGTTCTCGCTTTATCCAGCAAGCGTGTCGACGCCCGCGTCGCATCGACCTACGCTGGAACGATGCGCTCCACCGTCCTCCAGGTCGCCCGCCGGCTCACCGTCGTGCTCGGCCTGCTGCTCACCGCCTCGCTGCTCGCGGCGCCCGCCCACGCCGCGAAGCCGAGCTCGCCGAAGCGATTCGGCGGCTACGCCTTCGACACCTGCGTGGCCCCCTCGAACGACGTCATGGACGCGTGGAACGTGGCCTCGCCGTACACCGTGGTCGGCATCTACACCTCGGGCAACTCGCGCTACTGCGACGAGTCGAAGCAGCCGTACCTGAGTCCCGGGTGGGTCCAGCGGCAGGCGTCGCGTGGCTGGCTGTTCCTGCCGATCCACGTCGGCTACCAGGCGCCCTGCTTCGACTCGAAGTCCGCGAAGAGGCGCATGTCGTACGACCGCACGAAGGCCCGCGCCCAGGCGCGCGCCGACGCCGACGAGGCCGTGCGCGCCGCGGACCGCTACGGCTTCGCCAGGAAGAACACGGTCTACCTCGACATCGAGTGGTACGACCGCGCCAACCGACGCTGCAACGCCGCGGTGCTGAGCTTCATCGACGCCTTCGTCCAGCGGGTTCACCAGCGCGGCTACAAGGTCGGCCTCTACTCCAGCGCGTCCGCCGCGATCCAGGCCGTCGACGAGGTGCGTCACGCCGGATCGAAGACCTTCGACTTCCCCGACCAGATGTGGTTCGCCTGGACGAACAGGAAGGCGAACACGAACGGGCGCCCCTACCTGCAGAACACGTTCTGGAAGCGCGACCGCCTGCACCAGTACCACAACAACGTCACCGTCTCCTACCGCGGACGCAAGGTGCTGATCGACAAGAACGTCCTCACCGTGGGCGGCGGCTCGAAGGCCAAGAAGGAGCAGAAGGTGTGCGGCATCAAGCCCACCCTCAACCGCTACCGCACGCTGAAGGCGGGCTCGCGCGGCGGGGACGTGAAGCTGCTCCAGTGCCTGCTCAAGCGTGCCGGCCATGGCGCCACCGTCACCGGCCGCTGGAACGCCCGCACGACCAAGGCCGTGAACTCGTACCGGGCGTCGCTGGGCTGGTCGCAGACGTCCACGGCCTCGCGCCCGGTGTGGACGGCCCTGCTGTCGCGCGGCAAGACGCCGATCGCGCTCAAGCGGGGCAAGGTCGGCGAGCCGGTGCACCGCCTGCAGCGGTCGCTGCGGGCCGCGGGCCAGAAGGTGGACGTGACAGGCATCTACGACGCCCGCACGACCACGGCCGTGCGCACCTACCGCAAGTCGGTCGGACTGCCGACCTACCAGACCGCCGACCAGGCGGTGTGGGACGCGCTCCAGCGCGGTCGCCGCTGACTCAGGTGCGGCTGGTGGTCAGCAGGATGCCGCCGAGGCCCACCAGCATCGCGCCGCCGGAGCGCCGCACGGCCGCCAGCCGCCGCGGCGAGCCCGTGAACCACTGGCGCGCAGTTCCGGCCAGCAGCGCCCAGCCCGAGTCGCACACGATCGCGATGAGCAGGAAGAGCACGCCGAGCACGGCCATCTGCGAGCCGATGGCACCGGACTCGAAGCTCACGAACTGCGGCAGCACGGCGACGAAGAAGACGATGGTCTTGGGGTTGGTCGCGCCGACCACGAACCCCTCCCCCAGGGCGCGCCACGGCGACTCCTCGGGGCCGTCGACCTCGGCGGTGACCGCGATCGAGGCGTGCCGCATCGCCTGCACGCCGAGGTAGACGAGGTAGCCGGCGCCCAGCACCTTCACGATCGTGAACAGCACCGCCGAGCCGGCCACGATCGCGCCGAGGCCCAGCGAGACCGCCAGGACCACCGGCAGCCCGCCGAGCCCGTTGCCCAGCACGCTGAGGATGCCGGCGCGACGCCCGTGCGCGAGCGATCGCCCGATCACGAACAGGACGCTGGGACCGGGGATGAGGATCAGCACGAGCGAGGCGAGCGCGAAGGCGAGCAGCTGGTCGAGGGCGGGCACGGCTGAAGCGTAGTCCTCCGCGGGATCGCACGGGGAACGACGACGGCCCACCCGGGAGCCGGGTGGGCCGTCGTGCGGGAGTGACCGTCAGTGGATGACCACGGGTGCCTTGCCCTGGTCGTCCAGCAGGTGCGACTCCTCGCGCTTCTTCGGCAGGAAGAGGCTCACCACGAGCGCGACGACGCACAGGCAGAACGCGACGAAGAAGCTCGCGGCGAACGCGGCCGCCATGTCGGACTTCACGACCGACTCGAAGCTCGCGCCGAGCGACTGGACGTACTCCAGGATCGACGGATCGGGCTGCGTGCCGCTCGCCTCGGCGTCGGCCAGCGCCTGTCCGGCCTGGATCGCCTGACTGTCCTTCATCTGGTTGGTCAGGACGACCGAGATGATGGCCACGCCGACCGAGCTGGCGATCTGCTGCGTGATGTTGAGCAGCGTCGAGCCGCGGGCGACCTCGTGCGACTGCAGCGTGCGCAGGGCGGAGGTCATCAGCGGCATCATCGTCAGGCCCATGCCCAGGCCCATCACGAACAGCGCCGCGATGATGAACCCGTAGGACGTGTCCGCCTCGAGCGAGGTCATCGCGAACATGCCGCCACAGATCAGCGCGAGGCCGAAGGGGACGATCCGGCCGACGGGGACGCGGTCGGCCAGGATGCCGGCGAGCGGCATCGTGAGCATCGCGCCGATGCCCTGCGGGGCGACCAGCAGGCCCGCCTGCAGCGGGGTCTCGCCGCCGACCTGCTGGAAGTAGGTCGGGACCAGCAGCAGGCCGCCGAAGAACGCGCCGGCGAAGACGAACATCGTCAGCGTGGAGATCGACAGGTTGTAGTTCTTGAACAGGCGGAAGTCCAGCAGCGGGTGCTTGGGCTTGAACGAGTAGAAGATGAACGCGATCACCAGCAGGCCGCCGACGAGCATCGTGGCCCAGACCTTGGGCTCGCCCATGCCACCGGCGTCGGGGATGGACGAGACGCCGTAGAGGAATAGCGCCAGGCCGGGGCTCATCATCGCCATGCCGATGAAGTCGAACGACTCGCTCGGGTGCGGGGCGTCCTGCTCGAGCACGCGCCACGCGTAGACGAGCGCGCCGAGGCCCAGCGGCAGGTTGATGAGGAAGATCCAGTGCCACGAGGCGTTGTCGATCAGGAAGCCGCCGAGGATCGGGCCCAGGATCGGGCCGAGCAGCATCGGGACGCCGAGAATCGCCATGAGGCGGCCCATGCGCTCGGGCCCGGCGGCCTTGGTCATGATCGTCATGCCGAGCGGCATCAGCATGCCGCCGCCAAGACCCTGCAGGACGCGGAACCCGATGAGGGTCTCGATGTTCCAGGCCGCGGCACACAGCACGGATCCGGCGGTGAACAGTGCGAGCGCGAGCATGTAGAGGCGCTTGGTGCCGAAGCGGTCGGCCGCCCAGCCCGTGAGCGGGATGACGGCCGCGAGGGCGAGCGTGTAGGCCGTGACGGTCCAGGCGACGGTCGAGTAGTTCTCGACGCCCAGCTCGGACTGGAACGTCGGCAGGGCGACGTTCACGACGGTGATGTCGAGGATCGACATGATGGAGCCGAGCACGACCACGCCGGCGACCTTGAGGACGGCGGCGTCGATCTTGTCGGGGTACTCCGGCGGCTTCACCGGGGTGCTATCGGACATGCGGTTCTTCCTTCAGCAGTGGCTGGAGAGCCTCGACGAGCGCGAGGCATTGGTCGGTGTCGAGGTCGCCGAGCAGCGTGCGCACGGCGTCCTCCTTGGACTTCAGGTGGCTCTGCGCCAGGCTGCGTCCACGGTCGGTGAGGGTGACGAGCTTGACCCGCCGGTCCTCGGGGTTCTCGGTGCGCACGACGAGCTTCTTGCGCACCAGCTGCTGGATGTTCCGCCCCGCGGCCGCCGGCGAGAGCCCGACCGACTCGGCCAGGTCACCGATGGCGACGGGGTGCTCGTAGTGGGCGAGCACGAACGAGAGTCGCGCCTGCGTGAACGACAGGTCGAGTCCCGCCACGGACTCCAGCGACTCGCCCTCGGCCGTCGTGAACACCCGCCCGAGGAATCCTCGGACGGCTTCGAACGCGCAGGCATGGGGTGACTGGGTCATGACCGGGAAATACTAACGCACATGCAACTATTGCGGAACCGTGACCTTCATTACGCCCCGCGTGGACAAGGAGTTTCCCGCACTGCCGTAGGATTGGGCGAGTGCCTACACGCTCTGATCTGCGCAATGTCGCCATCGTCGCCCACGTCGACCACGGCAAGACCACTCTCGTCGACGCGATGCTCCAGCAGCAGGGCGCCTACGCCGAGCACCAGGAAGTGACCGAACGGGTCATGGACTCGGGTGATCTCGAGCGCGAGAAGGGCATCACGATCCTCGCGAAGAACACCGCCGTGAAGTACTCCGGACCCGGCACCGAGGACATCCCCGGCAAGACCGTCACCATCAACATCATCGACACCCCCGGCCACGCCGACTTCGGTGGCGAGGTCGAGCGCGGCCTGTCGATGGTCGACGCGGTCGTGCTGCTGGTCGACGCCTCCGAGGGCCCGCTCCCCCAGACCCGCTTCGTGCTGCGCAAGGCGCTGCTGGCGAAGATGCCGGTCATCCTCGTGGTCAACAAGGTCGACCGACCCGACGCCCGCATCGCCGAGGTCGTCGACGAGACCTACGACCTCTTCATGGACCTGCTGCCCGAGGACGCCGCCGACGACGCGCTGGACTTCCCCGTCGTCTACGCCTCCGGCAAGGCCGGCGTCGCCTCGCTGGAGAAGCCCGAGGACGGCACGCTGCCCGACGGCGACAACCTGATCCCGCTGTTCCAGACGATCATGGAGCACGTTCCCGCCCCCGAGTACACCGAGGGCGCGCCGCTGCAGGCGCACGTCACGAACCTCGACTCCTCCCCCTTCCTGGGCCGCCTCGCGCTCGTGCGCGTCGAGGAGGGCGAGCTCAAGAAGGGCCAGCAGGTCGCGTGGATGAAGCGCGACGGCTCGGTCGAGCGGGTCAAGATCACCGAGCTGCTCGTCACCGAGGCGCTCGACCGCAAGCCCGGTGAGTCCGCGGGCCCCGGCGACATCGTCGCCATCGCGGGCATCAGCGAGATCAACATCGGCGAGACGCTGGCCGACCCCGAGAACCCCATCGCGCTGCCGCTCATCCACGTCGACGAGCCCGCGATCTCGATGACCATCGGCACCAACACGTCGCCGCTCGCCGGCCGCGAGAAGGGCACCAAGGTCACCGCCCGCCTCGTCAAGGACCGCCTCGACGCCGAGCTCATCGGCAACGTCTCGATCCGCGTGCTGCCCACCGACCGCCCCGACGCGTGGGAGGTCCAGGGCCGCGGCGAGCTCGCGCTGGCGATCCTCGTCGAGCAGATGCGCCGCGAGGGCTACGAGCTCACCGTCGGCAAGCCGCAGGTCGTCACCCGCGAGATCGACGGCAAGCTGCACGAGCCCGTCGAGCGCCTGACGATCGACGCGCCCGAGGAGTACCTCGGCACGATCACCCAGCTGCTCGCCGTGCGCAAGGGCCGCATGGAGCAGATGGTCAACCACGGCACCGGCTGGGTCCGCATGGAGTTCCTGGTCCCGGCGCGCGGCCTGATCGGCTTCCGCACCGAGTTCCTCACCGACACCCGCGGCACCGGCATCGCCCACCACATCTCCGAGGGCTACGAGCCCTGGTTCGGCGAGATCTCGACGCGCCCCTCGGGCTCGCTCGTGGCCGACCGCGCCGGCGCCGTCACCTCCTTCGCGATGACCAACCTGCAGGAGCGCGGCACGCTGTTCGTCGAGCCCTCCACCGAGGTCTACGAGGGCATGATCGTCGGCGAGAACTCCCGTGACGACGACATGGACGTCAACATCACCAAGGAGAAGAAGCAGACCAACATCCGCTCGGCCACCTCGGACAACTTCGAGAAGGTCATCCCGCCGAAGAAGCTCTCGCTCGAGCAGTGCCTGGAGTTCTGCCGCGAGGACGAGTGCGTCGAGGTCACGCCGAGCAACGTGCGCATCCGCAAGGTGATCCTCGACGCGGGCGAGCGCGCCCGCACCGCCCGCAAGCGCAAGTAAGCGCTCCGCGCCTCCTCCGAACCCCTCTCCGGCCTCGCCGGGGAGGGGTTCGTCGTCTTCCGACCAACCTGTGCGTCTTGCGCATAGTGTGTGTCGCACACTATGGTGTGACGCATGGACGAGCTGACCCAGCAACACCTGCAGGAGCTGCGCCGCGGAACCGTGGTGCTGGCCTCGCTGCTGAGCCTGCGCGAGCCCGGGTACGGCTACGGCCTGCTCGAGTCGCTGGCCGCCGCCGGCATCGCCGTGGACGGCAACACCCTCTACCCGCTGCTGCGGCGCCTCGAGAAGCAGGGCCTGCTCACCAGCGAGTGGAACACCGAGGAGGCGCGACCGCGGAAGTTCTACCGCACGAGCATCGAGGGCGAGCGGCTCGCCGCCGCTCTCCTGGCCGACTGGCACGAGATCGACACCGCCCTGGGGCGGCTCACCACCGGAGGAACCGCATGACCACCACGCTCACCGACCGCTACGTCCACGCCGCCACGCGCTGGCTGCCCGGACGCACGAAGGAGGAGGTCGCCGCCGAGCTGCGCGAGCGCATCGGCGACACGGTCGCCGCGCGCGGAGGCGGCGAGCAGGCCGAGCGCGAGACGCTCGAGGAGCTCGGCGACCCGCTGCGCGTCGCGGTCGACTACACGGGCCGCGAGCCCGCGCTCATCGGACCGCGCCTGTTCTTCCCGTGGCTGCGCCTCATGACGATCCTCGTCGCCATCGTCGCCCCGCTCGTCACCGCCGTCACCGTGATCGTCGGAGCCTTCGACGGCGACTCGATCGGGTCGATCATCGGCGGCGGCGTCTGGACGCTGCTCGAGATGGTCGTGCACCTGGTCTTCTGGACCACGCTCGTGTTCGCGGTACTGGACTGGATGGGCACCTCGATCGACGGCGTCGAGACCTGGTCGGTCGACCAGCTGCCCGAGCCCGACACCGGCACGGGCACCGCCGACCTCGTGGCCGGGCTGATCTTCCTGCCGGCGTTCGCCGCGATGCTCATCTGGCAGCACGTCGGCTCGCCGTTCTTCGACGACGGCGAGCGGATCCCGATGGCGGACCCGGAGCTGTGGAGCTGGTACCTGCCACTCGTCCTGGTGACGCTCGCACTGGAGCTCGTGCATCTCGTGTGGATCCACCGCGCCGGCTACACGTGGGCGGCGGCCTGGGCGAACCTCGGCCTCGCGCTGCTGTTCGCGATCCCCACCATCGTCCTGCTGCTCGACGGGTCGATCGTCAACCCCGAGCTGGTCGCCCACCTCGACTGGGACCCCGAGATCGTCGACACGGTCCTGCGGGGCATCGCGGTCGGCGTGGGACTGGTCACCGCCTGGGAGGCGTTCGACGGGTTCCGCAAGGCACGGCTGCACGCCAGCCGGCTCTGACGGCGCGCGGGGCGAGGGTCAGTAGCCCGAGCCCCGCGTCTGCGCGAGGTAGACGAGCGCGGCCACCGTGCCGGCCAGCGGCAGGATGCCGATGGGGTTGCGCCAGATGATGTCGACGAAGATCGCCAGCGGCAGGATGATCAGCCACACGTTCTTCGGCAGCGTGCCGGCCATCTCGAAGTCGTAGGGCTTGCGGCGGACGCAGTCGACCAGGGCGAAGACCTTCGTGCACAGCAGCAGCCACCAGATCGCCGGGGTCACGAGAGCCAATTCCATGGGGGGAAGACTACGGTGGGCACCACCCTGAGGTGGTGCCCACCGCTGATTCCGTGGGATGCAGGCGTCAGGACGCGGAGGTCCCCGAGCCGTTCGACGTGGTCGACGACTTCTTCGCCGGCGCCTTCTTGGCGGTGCTGGACGTGCCCGTGGCCGTCTTCTTGGCCGCCGTCTTCGTGGCGGGAGCCGACTTCTTCGCGGCGGTCTTCTTGGTCGCGGTCGTCTTCTTGGCCGCGGTCTTCTTCGCGGCGGTGCCCGAGCCGGTCGCCTTCTTGGCCGCGGCCTTCTTGGCGGTGGTCGGCTTCGAGGCGGCCGTCTCCTTCTTCGCGGCCGTCTGGGCGGCTGACGACGACTTCTTGGTCGCGGTGGACTTCGCCGGGCTCTTCTTCGCGGCGGCCGGCTTGGCCGACGACGCGGGAGCGGTGGCCTTGCGGATGCGGGCCGAGCTGGCGAACGAGGCGGCAGCGGCGCCGGCGGACTCGGTGGCGTCCTCGACGGCCTCGGCGGCCTTGCCGGTGAGGTCCTCGGCCTTGGCGGTGAGCTCGTCGATGATCTCCTCGGCCTTGCCCTTGAGGTCGTCGACCAGGTCGTCGGCCTTCTCGCGGAAGTCGTCGACGGCGGTCTTGAGGTCGTCGACCTTGACGTCCTCGACCTTGCCGCGGAGCTCGGACACGAACACCTCGGCGCGCGCGGCGAGGTCGTCGGCGGCCGTCTTCACGTCGTCGATGGTCAGGCCCTTGGCCAGGGTGCGCAGGTCGTCGCTCTTCTTCACGAGGTCGGAGTACGCGGCGGTGGCGGAGCCGAGCGCGGTCTGCGCGAGGGTCTCGGCCTTCTTCTGCAGGGTGGCGACGTCGAAGCCCTTGACGCTCGACGGCAGGGCGGCGATGTCGTCCAGGATGGACTTGATCTGGGCGTTGATGGTGTCGGTGATGCTCATGAGCTCTCCTCGAGGTCTGCTGTTCCGACGAACGAACGGTAGATGTCCCGCAGCGCCGACTTCTGGCGCGCGGTCAACCGCGGGTCGCGGTCGATGGCGTCCTCGACCGAGGTCTCCCCGGCGCGCTCGGCATCGAGGATGCCGGCACGGACGTAGAGCGACTCGGCCGAGATCCTCAGTGCCTTCGCGATCTGCTGCAGCACCTCGGCGGACGGTTTGCGCAGGCCACGCTCGATCTGGCTGAGGTACGGATTCGAGACGTCCGCGAGCTCGGCCAGCTGTCGCAGTGACATCTGCGCCTGGGTCCGCTGGTCACGCAGGTACTCGCCGAGCGACCCGACGGCCGAGCCGACGGCATCTGGCATGTTCAACTTCCCCATGACTCCAGCGTGCTTGCAAAAGTTAGCGAATGCAAGCAAGTGTGATGCACCGGACACGAACGGCGCGATACGAGAAACGGGAGTGACTCGGGTTAGCCTGTGGTGGCCGATGTGCCCTCGGGTGGCGCACCTCCCTCTCTCACACCCGTCAGATCTCCATGAACTTCACGCTGCTCCGGCGCGCCCTGCTCGCCCTCGCCGTCACCGGCACCCTCCTGCTGGCCCCCTCCACCGCCGCCGAGGCCGCCCCGAAGAAGCCCGCCAAGGTCTCGGTCGTCCGCGCCAAGACCTACACCTCCACCCTGACGATCCGCTGGAAGCGCCCCGCGCGGGCGACGAAGGTGGCGATCTGCGTGAAGACCTCCCCGCGCGCCACGTCGTGCATCCGCAAGGTCACGACCCGCAAGACCGGGGTGACCTTCCGCAAGCTGCGCCCGAACTCCGGCACCGACTTCTACTACCGCCTCACCTCCTACCGCGGGAAGCGCCAAGGCCCGTCCACCCGCTGGAAGAAGGCCAACCTCAAGGTCGGCAAGGGCCCGACGCACCGCGTCACCGGCGGCCAGGGGCACTACCTGACCTTCCGCTGGAACCGCGCCACCAGCGCCTCCAGCTACCAGGTCCAACTGTCCACCAACCGCTCGTTCCGCGGCCAGGTCATCACGGCCAGCCGCCGCGGCTTCGGCGCCAAGGTCACCGGCCTCAACGGCGGCATGACCTACTTCGCCCGCGTCCGTGGCGTCAACGGCGCGGTCAAGGGCCCGTGGGGCCCGGCCACGCGCACCAAGCTGACCGCCGTCGCGAGCCGCGCCACCGTCGCCACCTACAACCTCTGTGGAGAGGACAAGTGCCGCACCTCCGACAGCGGCGCCTGGTTCCTGCGCAACGTGCCGAAGTGGTCGGTGCGCAAGCCGATCGCCGGCGCGGTGGTCCGCTCGGCCTCGCCCGACATCGTGCTGACGCAGGAGTCGGCCACCAAGACCGCGTTCCACACGCAGCTGCCCGGCTTCCGCAAGGGCGCCTACAAGAGCGCGAAGACGATCTACTTCAAGTCCTCCCGCTTCACCTCGCTCGACGGGGGCGGCCTGACACTGGACTCGAAGACGGGGCGCTACGCCACCTGGAACCTGCTGCGCGACCGCCGCACCGGCACGGCGTTCATCGTCACGAACTCACACCTCGAGCCGCACAAGGGCGCCGCCCGCGACCAGCTGCGCCTCCAGCAGACCGCGCGCCTCATCTCGAAGGTCGACGCGATCAACCCCCACCGCCTGCCCGTGGTCTGGGGCGGTGACTTCAACTCGAACGAGTCGAACGCCAACCAGAGCAACTACCCGGGCGGCTTCGACGCGCCCCAGCAGCGCTTCGCCCGGCACGGGATCGTCAACTCCCTCGACCGCGCGGCGCAGGTGTCGAACGCCGAGCTGAACAGCGCCAACGGCGGAGTCCCGGTGCCCAAGTCGAACGGTCACCACGTCGACGCGATCTTCGTCCCGGTCGCCGGAATCACCGTCGAGGCGTGGTCGATGCCCGCGAACTTCATCGAGACCACGAACGGCCGCGAGTACGCGATGCCCTTCCCGTCCGACCACAATCCCGTCGTCGCGAGGCTGGTCGTCGGGACCCCGTAAGATGCCCTCGTGCCCGGTCTTTTCCGAACCTCGTGCCTCGTCGGCGCGGGCTTGGTGCTGACCGCCGCCGCCGGACTCCTGGCCGCCACCACCGATCCCGAGGGGAACGGTCCCGTGGTCGCGTTCGCCGGGCTCGAGACGCCGTACCTCAAGGTCACGTCGGTCGACGTCGACCCGAGTGCCGTCTCGCTGGCGTGGGCCGGCAACGGGACCCAGTACCGCGTCAGCCTCGGCGACGACCTCGCCCGGCCCGACCGCACGATCCTCACCAGCGAGCCGCAGGCCGTGCTGCCCGCACCGAAGGCGGCCGATCCGAAGGGTCGCGTGAGCTACCGCGTCGAGGCCGTCGACCAGGGCGCCACCGAGCTCGCGGTCGAGGGCACCGTCACCCTGCTCCCCGACGTGCCGCGCAAGCCGAAGGTCAAGGCCACCGCGCCCGACGGCGCGGTCGTGAAGTGGCGCAAGGCGGACTACGCCACCACCTACGACGTGGCCGTGTCCAAGAAGCGCAACCAGCTCCCCACCAAGGTGCGCCGGCTCGCGAAGGGCGGCACCGCGTTCGCCACCTCCTCGCTCAAGCCCGAGCAGACCTACTACGTGCGGGTCCGTGCCGTCGGCGACGCCGGCGTGAGCGAGTTCGGCCCGCCCACGAAGATCACCACGCCGCCCGAGGCGTCGGAGTTCTCGATCGGCTCGTGGAACATCTGCGCCGAGGCCTGCAAGGGCTTCGGCGGCCGCGTGGGCGACCAGGCCGCGCAGGTGCACGCCTCGAAGGTCGACATCATGACCCTGCAGGAGGCCGGCGGCCAGCGCGTCGGCCCCACCACCCGCGCCGCCTTCAGCGGCGGCCCGAACGAGCTCGTGATGGCCGAGGGCGGCGGCAACTCGCGCTACATCCTCTACTCGTCGCAGAAGTTCGAGCAGCTCGCCGGCGGCCGCTGGTCGATCGGCCACGGCCGCTGGGCCACCTGGGCCCGCTTGGTCGACCAGGAGACCGAACGGCCGTTCGTCGTGGTCAGCGTGCACCTGCTCAGCGGGCACAACGCCACCGGCAAGCGCGCCGACGAGATGCGCTCGCTCATGGGCAGCCTCGCCTCGGTGAACCCCGACGGCGACCCCGTGGTGATGGCGGGCGACTTCAACTCCGGCACCCACCGCCGCGGCGACACCGTCGGTCCGATCGTGCGGGCGAACGGCCTGCGCGACTCGGTCGAGGTCGCCGAGGAGACCGAGAACGCCCAGGTCAACACCGGCAGCCGTCGCGGTGACAAGGCGATCATGTCCGCCGACCACGTCGACCACGTCTACGTCTCCGACGACTGGGCGGTCCCGTCCTGGCGCCAGTTCGCCAACCTGAACGGCACCACCTACGTCGGCCCGTGGCTCTCCGACCACAACATGATCGCCGCCACCGTCGCCCTCCCACGCGAGGAGGAGGAGCTCGTCAAGGAGCCCACGGCGATCGTCACGGTGCCCGCCGAGCTCGACCCGGACATCTCGCCCCGCCTCGTCGACTGACCCCGGGTCCCGTCGTTTCGGCGAAAACGATGTGACTGATGTGACTCTGGCGAGTTACCCTCGTGCCCATGCGTCTTCGTCTGCTGGCCTGTGCGGTGGTCGCCGTCCTGACCGCCGCCACCCTCGGCACCCCCGCCGAGGCGGCCTCCAAGAAGCCCGGCGCGGTCGGGCTGGTGTCGGTCACCGGCGCCGCCCCCTACGACTCGTCGGGCAAGAAGTACGCCAAGATCTCGATCTCGTGGCCGAAGGCCACGCGCGCCAAGAAGTACCAGGTCTTCGTCGCCGGCAGCCGTGCCGGCGTGGCCAAGGCCAAGAAGCCGCGCGTCACCGTGAAGTCGCGCAAGGCCACCATCACGAAGCTCAAGCGCAACCGCACCTACTGGATCCAGGTCCGCGCCGTGAACGGCTCGAAGGCCGGCAAGCGCTCGGCGCGCATCGCCCGCGTGACGCCCGCCGCCACCGCGAAGCTGTGGTCGAAGCGCCACCCCGTCTATCGCCTCATGAGCTACAACGTCTGCTCGAACGCGTGCAGCAAGTGGGAGACGCGCCAGCCGCTCGTCGTGAACGAGGTGCTGCGGCTCAAGCCCGACGTCCTGGCCGTCCAGGAAGCCAGCCGCTGGAAGAACGCCGTGATCCCCGGCTACACCGAGACGCTCGGCGGCAAGGACAACCGCATCTTCTACCGCACGGCCGCGTTCGAGCAGGTCACGCAGCGGCTCTCCGCCACCCAGCAGTCGGCCGAGTGCCCGCTGGAGACCGACCCCCGCACCGGCAAGGTCGTCCGCGACGACGAGGGCGATCCGGTCCGCGTCGAGCCGTGCATCCTGCCGCTCGACGGCGTGGCCGAGCCCGAGGGCAAGGACGCGCCCTGGTCGGTGCTGCGCCACAAGGCCAGCGGCCAGGCGGTCGTGTTCGTCGGCATCCACCTCAAGGTCGACGAGGGCGGCTCCAACGCCGCGGTCCGCGCCCGCCAGACCTCGCAGATCTTCACCGACCTGGGCAACCAGCTGGCGTGGTGGGGCAAGCGCCTGCACCACCTGCCGGTCGTGCTGCTGGGCGACTTCAACACCAACCGCAGCCGCGCCGGCAACAGCCGCCTCGAGACCGTGATGCAGGCCAACGGCTTCTACGACGCCTACGAGCAGGCGCTCAAGGTGTCGCGCCAGCACTTCAACACCGCCAACCCGCGGTGGTCCACGCAGCCGATCGTCGGCGTGACGTGGGGCGACCACGTGGACAAGGTCTGGGTGCGCCCCGGCCGCTCGCGCGTCCACCAGTGGGCCAACGTGGGCAAGATGTCCGGCGGCCGCTTCGTGGCACCGCTGCCCTCGGACCATCACCCGCTGATGGTGCGGGCGCAGGTCTCCTGACCCACGCCCGCCGGCCTCAGCCCTTCTTGTGGCGGGGCTTGCGGTCCTTGTCGCCGGAGGACTTCGACTTGTCGTAGGACTTGGGCTTGTCGTACGACTTGCCCGAGCCCTTCGCGTACGACTTCGACGGCGGGCGCTTGCGATCGCCGCCCGGACGTCCCGTGTCGGGCTGGATGTCGATCTTGCGACCGGAGATCCGGGTGCCGGACAGCGCGTCGAACACGGCCTCGGGCAGGTCGGCCGGCAGCTCGACGATCGTGTGCTCCATGCCGATCGTGATCTTGCCGAAGTCCGACCGCTTCAGCCCGCCCTCGTTCGCCAGCGCGCCGACGACCATCGAGGGGCGGATCTTGTGCCGCTTGCCCACCGCGATGCGGTAGGGCGCCAGGCCGTCGGAGCTCGGACGCGGCGTGCGCTCGGAGCGCTCGCGCGGGGCCCGCTTCTCCTGCGGCGGGTCGGGACGCAGGAAGAACTCCTTGTCGTCCTGGCTCATCACCGCGAGCGCCGCGGCGATCTCGGTCATGTCGACGTCGTGCTCCTGCGCGTACTGCTCGACGAGCCCGCGGTAGACGCTGAACTGGGGGTCGCCCATGGCGTTCGTGATCGAGCCGGCGAAGCGGTCGGCACGGCGGGCGTTGACCTCGTCGGGGGTCGGCACCGGCATCTGCTCCACGGGCCGACCCGAGACGCGCTCGAGGGACTCGAGCATGCGGCGCTCGCGCGGGGTGACGAAGACGATCGCGTCGCCCGAGCGGCCGGCGCGGCCCGTGCGGCCGATGCGGTGCACGTAGGCCTCGGGGTCGTGCGGGATGTCGTAGTTGACGACGTGCGTGATGCGCTCGACGTCGAGACCGCGCGCGGCGACGTCGGTGGCCACCACGATGTCGATCGCGCCGCTCTTCAGCGCGCCGACGGTGCGCTCACGCTGGGCCTGGACGAGGTCGCCGTTCAGGGCGGCCGCCGTGTAGCCGCGGCTGCGCAGCTTCTCGGCGAGCTCCTCGGTCGCCTGCTTCGTACGGACGAAGATGATCATGCCGTCGCCCTGCTCGACCTCGAGCACGCGCGTCAGGGCGTCGAGCTTGTTGTGGTGCGAGACCGGCATCCAGCGCTGGCGCACGTTGGTGGTGCTGCGCGTGGCCTGCGGGGTGCTGATGTCCTGCGGGTCGTGCAGGTAGCGCTTGGCCAGGCGGCGGATCGCCGGCGGCATGGTGGCCGAGAAGAGCGCGACCTGCTTGTACTCGGGCGTGTCGGCCAGGATGCGCTCGACGTCCTCGGCGAAGCCCATGTTGAGCATCTCGTCGGCCTCGTCGAGGACCAGCATCTCGAGGTGCGACAGGTCGAGCGAGCCGCGGTCGAGGTGGTCGATGACGCGACCGGGCGTGCCCACCACGACCTGCGCGCCGCGCTTGAGCCCCTGCAGCTGGGCGCCGTAGCTCTGGCCGCCGTAGACCGGCAGGACCTTGAGGTTCGACCCGGCCGAGTAGCTGGAGATGGCCTCGCTGACCTGCAGCGCCAGCTCGCGGGTGGGCGCGAGCACGAGGGCCTGGGTCTTGGGCGAGCCCGGGTCGAGGCGCTGGATCATCGGCAGCGCGAAGGCGGCCGTCTTGCCGGTGCCGGTCTGGGCCAGGCCGACGACGTCGCCGCCCTTGATCAGCGCGGGGATCGCCTGCGCCTGGATCGGGCTGGGGGTCTCGTAGCCGAGGCTGCGCACCACGGCGACGAGCGTGTCGTCGAGGCCGAGGTCGTCGAATGAGGCTTCGTCAGTCATCACAGGTTCAATCCGGCCCGCACGTGCAGGCCTGCGTCGGGGTCGACGACGGACTCCTGGGCGGCGGCGACGCCGTCGGCGAGGAGGGTGACGTCGACCGGGGTGTTCCGCTTGATCAGTGCGAGCGCGATGGGCCCGAGCTCGTGGTGGCGCGCCGCGCTCCCGACCTGACCCACGACCTTGCCGTCGTGGACGACGTCGGTGCCGTGCGCCGGGAGGTGGTCGACGGAGCCGTCGAGGTGCAGCAGGGTGAGCCGGCGGGGCGGCCGGCCGAGGTTGTGGACGCGGGCGACCGTCTCCTGGCCCCGGTAGCAGCCCTTGTCGAGGTGCACGGCCGAGCCGAGCAGGCCGACCTCGTTGGGGATCGTGCGGTCGTCGGTGTCGGAGCCGAACCGGGGACGCCCGGCGGCGATCCGCAGCGCCTCCCACGCCAGCACGCCCACGGGCGTGCCGGGGACGGCGGACAGGTCGGGGACGAGCTCGGTGACCAGTCCGTCGGCCCAGCGCCCGATGACGAAGCGGTCGTCCACCGCGACGACCTCGACCCGCGACATGAAGCGCATGCGGTCGAGGAACTGCACGAGCGCCTCGCCCGCGCCGGGCTCGGTGTGCGCCCAGAAGGTCTCGCCGTCGTCGACGCCGGTGAAGTCGTGCTCGATGCGGCCCTGCGGCGAGAGCAGCAGGACGTCGGTCCAGCGGCCCGCCTCGAGCCCCTCCAGGAACTGCGTGGTGAGCGAGTGCAGCCACGTCAGCCGGTCGGGACCGGTGATCCGCAGGACGTCGCGGTGGGAGAGGTCGACGAAGCCGTCGCCCGACAGCAGCGTGCGCTGCTCGGCGGCGAAGGTGGACCCGTAGTGCGCCGCGACGCCCGCGTCGAGGCCCTCGGCCTCGACCGCGCCCGGCCGGTCCAGCAGCGGGCTAGGCACGCTCGAGCTTCCCCCACAGGTGGGACTGCATCGGCTGGCCCTCGGCGGCCATGTCGTAGGCGTACATCAGCGCTCCCTCGACGAGTCCGTACATCCGCTGTCCCGCGGTGTACTCCTTGGCGGTGACGGTGCGGGCCACGACGTCGGTGGCCAGCGTGACGCGGGCGCCCTCGACCTCGCCGTACCAGATCTCGGCGTAGCCGGTGGGGTGCGCGAGCACGAGCTCGAGCTTGCCCTCGCCGGACGGGCGCAGGAAGCCGGTCTCGAGCGCGCCGGGGCGGACGCGCTCGCCGGCATCGTCGGTGATCCACGTGCGGCTGAAGTAGTGCAGGAACGGCCGTCCGTCGTGCGCGAACGCCACGTCCTGCTCGAAGCCGAACGCCTCGATCGTGGGGTACTCGCCGCGGCCGTTGCCGTGCCAGGTCCCCAGCAGCCACGCGACCGGCATGAGGTCGGGGTGCAGGTCACTCGGGATCTCGAAGGCCATGGGTTCCATGCTATCGGCCGCCGCAGAAGTCGCCGCTACGCTCCTGCCATGCGTGCGGTGGTGCAGCGGGTCAGCCGGGCCGAGGTCCGGGTCGACGAGCAGGTCGTCGGTCGCCTCGACGGTGCGGGACTGGTGGTGCTGCTGGGGGTCACGCACGAGGACACGGCCACCGACGCCGAGCGTCTCGCCGCCAAGATCGTGCGGCTGCGGATCATGGCCGGCGAGCAGTCCGTCGACGAGACGGGCGGCGGCGTGCTGGCGATCAGCCAGTTCACGCTCTACGCCGACACCCGCAAGGGCCGCCGTCCTTCGTGGGGCGCAGCCGCACCGGGACCCGTGGCCGAGCCGCTCTACGAGACGTTCTGCGACGCGGTCGAGCGCGCGGGGGTGCCCGTGGCGCGCGGGATCTTCGGCGCCGACATGGCGGTCGAGCTGGTCAACGACGGACCCGTGACGATCGTGCTGGATTCCTGAGGGCCCTCTCAGCAACCCCCGTCATACTGGAAAGGTTGATGCGACGACGATGAGGAGGATGCGGTGACCGACGCCCCCGACGCGACCCGGCGACCCGGATCGCGAGCGTCGAACCGTCGTTCCTTCCGCCAGCGCCACCCGATGGTCGTCTGGTCGGTCGTGCTCATCGTGCTGCTGCCGCTGGTCGGCGGCGCCGCCTACGCCTTCAACCTCAAGCGCAAGCTCGACGACGTCGAGACCGTGAAGCTGAACCCCCAGAGCGAGCCCGACCCCGACGAGGGCCGCGCGCTCAACATCCTGCTGCTCGGCTCGGACAAGGGCGAGCCGCAGGAGGGGCAGTCGAAGAACACCACGATCTCCGAGGACGCCGCGTCGGGCGACTGGCCCAACGGCAAGTACCGCAGCGACACGCTCATGGTCGTGCACATCCCGGCCGACCGGAAGAAGGTCTACCTCGTCTCGCTGCCGCGCGACTCGTTCGTGCCGATCTACGACGAGAACGGCAAGACGACCCACTCGGAGAAGATCAACGCCGCGTTCAGCGCCGGCGGCCCGCTCGGCGCGATCAACACGGTGGAGAACCTCACCGGCCTGAAGATGGACCACCTGGCGATCATCGACTGGGAGGGCTTCAAGGACCTCTCGTCGGCCGTCGGCGGCGTCGAGGTGACCATCCCCCAGTCGTTCTACGACCCCAAGCAGAAGGTGCAGTGGGACGCCGGCACGCAGACGCTCGAGGGCAAGAAGGCCCTCGCATACGTGCGCACCCGCTACGGCCTCGTCGGCGGCGACTTCGACCGCATCAAGCGCCAGCAGAACTTCATGCGCTCGCTGATGGGCAAGATGCTCAGCTCGGGCGTCACCACCAGCCCGACGCGACTCACCCGGACCGTCACCGCGCTCACCGAGAACCTCACGGTGGACGAGGGCTGGTCGGGCACCGCGATGGCCAAGCTGGCGGTGTCGCTGCGCGGCGTCCGCACCGACGACGTCACCTTCATGACGGCTCCGGTGCAGGGCACCGACACCGATCCCACCTACGGCAGCATCGTCGTCCTCCAGCAGGACAAGATGAGCGAGCTGTTCACCGCACTGAGCCGCGACCGGATGGCCCAGTACCTCGAGAAGTACCCCGACGACGTCCTGCCGGACCCCGAGGACGTCAACTGAGCTAGCGGGCTCGGCGGTTCCACTCGATCGCCGGGCAGGTGTCCATCACCATCGGCACGCCCGCCGCGATCGTGCGCTCGAACGCCGCCTCGTCGACGACGCCCAGCTGGAACCACACGGCCTTGGCGCCGACCTCGACGGCCTGGTCGGCGAACGGCCCGGCGTCCTCGGAGCGGCGGAACACGTCGACCACGTCGATCGGGAACGGCACGTCGGCGAGCGTGGCGTAGCCCTGCTCCCCCAGCACCGTGGGCGCGTCGGGATGGATCGGCACGATGCGCTTGCCCCGCCGCTGCAGCAGCTGCGCGATCGAGTACGCGGTGCGCGAGGTGTTGGTCGACAAGCCCACCACGGCCCACGTCTCGAGGTCGTCGAGCATGAGCGAGACGGCGTCCGGATCCTGCCACGAGGTCATGCCCCGACCGTAGCCGCCGACGCCGACGCGCGCCGGTCGGCCGCCCCGCGTCCGGCCGGTCCGTATCCTGATCGCGTGACGACCGTCCTGACGTACGGAACCTTCGACCTCTTCCACATCGGCCACCTGCGGCTGCTGGAGCGCCTCTCCTCGATGGGCGACCGGCTCGTCGTGGGGGTCTCCACCGACGACTTCAACGCCGGCAAGGGCAAGAGCACCGTGGTGCCCTACGCCGACCGGGCCGCGATCGTCGGTGCGATCAAGGGCGTCGACCAGGTGCTGCCCGAGGAGTCGTGGGAGCAGAAGCGCAGCGACATCGTCGAGCACGGCGTCGACCTGTTCGTGATGGGCGACGACTGGACGGGCAAGTTCGACGACCTGTCCGACCTGTGCCGTGTCGAGTACCTGCCCCGCACGAAGGGCATCTCGACGACGGGCCTCAAGGAGATGCTGCGGGTGCTCGATCCCGGGCACATCGAGGAGATGCAGGACGCGCTCGGCGTCCTCTCGCGCCTGCTCGACCACTACCGCGACCTGACCTGAGCGGCGCCACCTGCCCTGAGGGTCAGTCGTTGCGGCCGGGCAGCATGAGCTCGAACGTCGTGAGCTCGTCCTCGGTCAGCTTGAGGTAGCCGCCCATCGTGGTGGCGAGGTCGGCCGCGATCGTCAGGCCGAGGCCGCCGGTGTCTCCGTCCTTGCGGCTGGTGCCGCGGCTGAAGATCTCGTTCCCGAACGTGCGGCGACCGCTGTCGCCGACGACGATCTCGACGTACGCGCCCGCGTCGCGGGCCGACACCGTGATGGGGCCGACGCCGTGGCTCGCGGCGTTCTCGATGAGCACGTCGAGGATCTGCACGACCGGGCCAGGGACGACCCGCGCCGGCACGGGGCCGCGGTCGTCGTGGTTGACGTCGTGACCGAGGGCCTCCACCTGCGGCTGCCAGCGCTCGACCACGTCGGCCACCAGCTCGTTGAGGTCGACGTCCACCGCGTCGCCCAGGCGCAGGCCGCGGGCCAGGCCCAGCAGCTCGTCGATCGCGCTGCTGAGGCGGTCGAGCTCGGGCAGGTAGCGGTTGAGCTCCTCGGCCACCTCGGGCGGCGTCTGCGGCCACAGAGCGAGGTCCTCGAGCTCCAGGCGCAGCGCCGTGATCGGGGTGCGCAGCTGGTGCGAGGCGTTCGAGGCGAACTCGCGCTCACGCCGGACGAGCTCGCCGAGCCGCTTCGAGCTGCTGCGCAGGGCGTCGCCGATCGCCTCGGCCTCCGGGATCGAGTAGTGCGGCGGGTCGACGTCGAAGCGTCCGGTGCCGAGCCGGTCGGCGGCCTCGGCCAGCTCGCCGAAGGGGCGCGAGAGCCGGCGCGCCAGCACGTAGCCGAATCCCGCGGCGACGACGGTCAGGCTCAGGCCGATGAGGATGAGCGGGACGAGGGCCTCGGAGATCCGTCGGTCGATGAGGTCGCGCGACCGCGAGAGCGTCAGCGTGCCGCCGTCGGCCAGGGCGCGCTCCTCGACGATGTCGTCGGCTGGGTCGGGCGTCGGGCCCGCCACGACCGTGGGGCCGTCGTCCGGCTCGTAGGTCAGCGTCTCGGCCTCGCTGAGGAAGCCGCCGAGGAACGCCTCGTCGACGGGCGACTCGTTCTTGCGTCGCTCGTCGACCACCACGGCCAGCTGGTCCGCGGCCCGCTCGATCTTGCGCTCCTCGTAGGTGGTCACGAGGTCGGCGAGCATGTACGCGCGCGGAATGCCGTAGAGCGCGAGCATCGCCGCGGTCATGCCCACCAGCGCCACGATCAGCCGCTCACGCACCGGGCTGGTCCTCCAGCCGGAATCCGACGCCGCGCACGTTGGCGATCTGCACCGGCGCGCCGGCCTCCTCGAGCTTCTGCCGCAGGCGGCCCACCGTCGCGTCGACCATCTTCGTCGAGCCGAACCAGTTCTCGTCCCACACCTCGTTCGTGAGGCGCTCGCGGGTGACGACGGCGCCGCGCACCTCGTCGAGCAGGACGAGGACGTCGAACTCCTTGGACGTCATCGAGACCTCGGCGTCGCCCACCCACGTGCGTCGCGCGGCGGTGTCGACCCGCAGCCCCGAGCTGGCGGGGGCGGCGGGCGCCGCAGCCTCGGCCGCGACCGGAGCGGCACTGCGGCGCAGCAGCGCCCGCGCGCGAGCCAGCAGCTCGGCCAGCGCGAACGGCTTCGCGAGGTAGTCGTCGGCGCCCACGTCGAGACCCACGACGCGGTCGAGTTCGCCGTCGCGGGCGGTCAGGATGATGATGCCGCCGTGGTACCCGCCCTCGCGGGCACGACGGCAGACCTCGAGCCCGTCGATGTCCGGCAGGCCGAGGTCGAGCAGCACGAGCTCGACGTCCCCGACGGCGATGCGGTCGACGGCCGCGAGGCCCTCCGCGACGCGCTCGACGTCGTAGCCCTCACGCTCCAGCGTGCGGACGAGGGGCGGGGCGATCTTGTCGTCGTCCTCGACGACCAGCACACGGGTGGCCACGCTCACCGAGCATACGGCCGTCGCGCCCGACGAGCATGCTCCCGTCTCACCCGACCGTCCTGCACCAGCAGCACCACGACCGCCGCGCTCAGCGCCAGCAGCGCGACGCGGGTCGGGGTCAGGCCCGACGCACCGCCTCCCGGCAGCCCGGCCGTGACGGCCAGCAGGGTGCCACCGGACGTGGCGGCCACGAGGGCGCCGGCCGCGAGGTGGGACTCGAAGCAGTTGTGCAGCCACATCTTCACGGCGGCCGCCACCCCGAGCACACCCATGACGATCTCGCCCAGCAGGTAGGCCGCCGAGGGCGCGTCGACCACCCGGACGAGGTAGAGCAGCGCGATGGCCAGGCACGCGACCGCGGCCCAGCGGGAGGCGGTGGTGCGGAGTCGTCGCATCTCAGAAGTCCTTGTCGGCGGTGCCGGTCTCGGTGACGTTGGTGGTGGAGCATCGGTTGCCCGAGAGGTCGGTGGCCGCGCTGCTCGGCGTCCAGACCATGGCCGCCGCGGTGGTGCTGGTCTTGAGGTCGCCGGCCTTGCCGCTGGCGAACGTGCCCAGCTTGAGCGTGACGACCGTGCGCTCGAGCCCGTTCACCGTGACCGTGCCGGCCGTCATCGTCGCGTTGATGCTGACGGTGCGCAGGAACCGGACGTAGTCGCCCTTGAGGTTCACCGAGCCCAGGCCGAGCACCGTGCTGCCGTTCATGACGTCGAGCGTGTCGCCCTTGCTGCCGCGCAGCAGGGCCGGCACGTTGCCGTCGCGCAGGCGGACCTGGACGTTCGTGCTCGTCCCGTTCCAGCCGGCCATGATCGACGCCGGGTTGACCTGCGCGGTGTAGGTGAACGTGACGGTGTCGTTGGCGCCCGGCTGACCCGCGATGCTGCCCGATCCGTTGGTGGTCTGGACGTCGGCGCCGGCGAGCGGGCTGTTGTCGACCGGGACCGTCTCCAGGGCCGAGATCGTGGTGCGGCCCGAGCCGTCCAGCAGGACCGCGCGCAGGTCGTAGACCGCGCTGGCGACCTTCGTGGTGTCCCACGTGCAGGAGTACGGCGAGGTCGTGTCGGTGCAGACGTCGGTCCAGGTCGAGCCGCCGGTGGGGACGTACTGGATCCGCACCGAGGTCACGCCGGCCGTGGAGCTGGCGACCGCCGACAGCGTGGCCGTACGGCTCAGCAGGACGCCCGGGTCGTTGAGCGAGACCGAGGAGACGGTGTTGTCGACGACGCGGTTCGCGACGGCGGCGGACGTGGTGGCGTTGCCGGCCTCGTCGGTGGCGATCGCACGGAAGGAGTAGGTGCCGTTGGCGAGGTCGTTCGTGGCGGCGCGGCAGGACCACGGCTCGGCCTCGACCGTGCAGAGCGACTTCCACGTGGACGTGCCCGACGCGGCGTACTGGATCTCCACCGTGGCCACGCCGGAGTGAGCGTCCGCGGCCGTGGCGGCGAAGGTGCGCGTGCCGCTGAGCGGCGAGCCGGGGTCGGTCATCGTCACGGTGGGGGCGACGTTGTCGACGGTGACGTCCGTGACGATCTCGGAGGTCGTCGTGGTGGTGCCGGCGGTGAGCACGGCACGGAACTCGTAGTCGCCGGACGTGACGGCCGCGGAGCTCCACGAGCACGTGTAGGGGGCGGCCAGGTTCGAGCACGCGGTGGACCACGTGGACGCTCCGGCGAGGCGGTACTGGATGCGGACGGTGTGGCTCAGGCTGCCCGTGTTGAACGCGGCGGCCGAGAGCTGGACCGTGCCGCGCACGGTGTCGCCCGGGTCGTTCATGACGACGAGGAGCTTGTTGGCCACGGCCGTGCGGACCGCGTCCGAGGTCGTCTCGTAGCCGGCGAGGTCGGTGGCACGCGCACGCAGGTCGTAGCGGCCGTCCGCGAGCGCGGCGGTGTTCCACGCGCAGGAGTACGGGGCCGTCGTGTCGGTGCACATCGCGGTCCAGGTACCCGATCCGACCACGCTGTACTCGAGAGTGACGTCCTTGACGCCCAGACCGGAGTCCGAGGCCTCGGCGGCGACGGTGACCGTGCCCTGCACCGCGGTGCCGGGGGACGTGACCGTGACCGTGGGCGGCGTCCAGTCGGGCGAGGCCGTGACGGTGGCGGTGCTGTCGGTGGTGGAGGTGAAGGCGGCCGAGGAGAAGCCGGGAGCGACGAGCGCAGCGACGGACAGGAGGGCCAGAACTGCCAGCAGACCGAGGGAACGGCGCGCGGGGGACGTGCGCATCGACTCTCCTGACTGGGTGTTCTGGTCCATGTCCTCAACGCTACGGAGCGTCGCTCCACGGCTGATCCACACGAGTTCCCCAGAAGCTCCACACTTCTGGGGCGCCTGACCGGGGACGGTCAGACGGCGACGCGGCGGCCGGGGACGACCGGCAGCGTCGGTGCCAGCACCGGGACGGGAGTGGGGAGGGTCCCGGTCGGTGCGGCAACGGGGGCGTCCGCGGCCTCGGGGGCCTCCTCGCGGCGCGGACGCAGGGCGCGGCCCAGCTCGACCAGGGCGAGGAGCGCGATGGCGGCGGCCGGCAGGCCGATCACCATCATGCGGGTCTCGCGGTCGGCCAGGGCCATGAAGACGTAGCCGACGTGCGGCACGGTGTGCTCGACGACGGGCTGGGTGCCCTCGACCAGGCTGAACTGCCACGGGTCGGGGTCGGGGTTGGCGTCGCCCTGCGTCGTGAAGAGGCGGGCGCCGTTCTCGGCCGGCTCGATCCCGGTGATGCGGTGCGTCACGAGCGTGCCGACGCCGCTGTCGGCCGGCGGGAGGTAGGTGATGACGTCGCCGACGGCGAGGTCGGCCACGGGCACGGGGCGCTCGAAGGCGATCGAGCCCTTCTCGAACGTGCCGGACATCGAGCCGCCGGTGATCACGTAGCGCTCGAAGCCGAAGAGGCTGGGCGCGATGTACGCGATGCTGGCGAGGGTGACCGCGACCAGGACCAGCGTGGAGACTCCACGCCCGAGCAGCCGGGCGGCGCGGGTGAGGTGCTTCATCGGAACTCCTGGGGACGGTCGGTGGGGGGATCGAGGGGGTGCTGCGTGCTCCGGTCCGGGGTGGCAGGGCGCCCGAGAGACGCCCTGCCGTCAACCCAGTTCCCCGGAGCGGGGTCTCACTGGTTGGTGGTGGTCCCGTCCAGCTGGACGGCATCCCACGTGTACGTGGCGGTCGCGGACTTGCCCTGCTGCGTGTTGGGCGCGGCCTGGTCGAGCGTGACCGTGAAGGTGTAGTCGTTCGCCTCGCCCGGGGCCCACGTGCCGAGCGCGTTCTTGGTGCCGTCGGCCAGGCCGCCGAAGGTGCCGGTGTAGACCGTGGTGTTCTTCGTCGTGTTCTTGATGACGAGCTTGAGGTTCTCGCCGTCGAAGCCGTTGGTCGAGGAGACCTCGGTCAGGGAGAAGGCGGCGGCGAGCGAGCCGGTGTTCGTGAGCTTGAGCGAGCCGTTGAGCGTGTCGCCCGGCTTCAGGTTGTCCAGCGAGAAGACGGCCTTGCCGGCCTTGGAGTTGCTCTGCGTCAGGGTGCCCGACGTGGCGGCGCTGATCGTGTTGCCCGAGGTCGAGCTGAAGGTGGCACCCGAGCCCACGGCGATGGCGCCGGCGGCGAGCAGGGTGGCGAGCGGGACGAGGATCTTCTTGGTGCGCATGTTCTTCTCCTGGCTGTTCGAGCCGCTCTCTGCGGCCCGTCTGGGTTGACAAGAAGAACGCTACGGAGGCCAGATCCACGGAATCTCCACACGAGATCCCCACTCGATCCTCGGTTCGGCACCGGTTCCTCCCCGTGCCGGAACCGCTCGGAACGGACCTCCTCGGCGACCCCCGGACGCACGACGAGGGCCCCGGGAGACCACCCCCGGGGCCCTCGTGCGGTCTGGCTCAGATGGCGACGGCCACCTCGGCGACCGAGCCCTTGGCGGCGACGACCTGCGAGTCGACGACCTCGGCGCGCGGCGCGAGCGTGCGCAGCGTCCAGTTGCCCGGCGCGGCGAAGAACCGGAACTGGCCCGTGGCCGAGGTGGGCACCTCGGCGGTGAACTCACCGTTGCGGTCGAGCAGGCGCACGTAGGCGTTGCCCACGGGCTGCTCGCCCCGCAGCACGACACCCTGGATCACGGCCTGGTTCGCGACGTCGACGCCCTCGAGGCTGGGCCCGCCCTTGATCGCTCCGCACATCTCAGGCCTCCCCGGGCTCGTCGCCGACGGCGACCGGCACGCCGCGCAGCGAGCCGTACTCGCTCCACGAGCCGTCGTAGTTCTTGACGTTGGAGTAGCCCAGGATCTCGCTGAGCACGAACCACGTGTGCGAGCTGCGCTCGCCGATGCGGCAGTAGGCGATGGTGTCCTTGCCCTGGTCGAGGCCGGCGTCTGCGTACAGCGACTGCAGCTCCTCGTCCTTGCGGAAGGTGCCGTCGTCGTTCGCGGCCTTGCTCCACGGCACGTTGCCGGCGGTGGGGATGTGGCCACCGATCTGCGCGGCCTCCTGCGGCAGGTGCGCGGGGGCGAGCAGGCGGCCGGCGAACTCGTCGGGGCTGCGCACGTCGATGAGGTTCTTCGTGCCGATGGCCTCGACGACCTCGTCGCGGTAGGCGCGGATGTCCTCGTTCGGCTCCTGCGCGGTGTAGGTCGTGGCGGCGCGCGAGGGGACCTCGTCGGTCAGCTCGCGGCTGTCGAGCTCCCACTTCTTGCGGCCGCCGTCGAGCAGGCGCAGGTTCTGGTGGCCGTAGTACTTGAGGTACCAGTAGGCGTACGCGGCGAACCAGTTGTTGTTGCCGCCGTAGAAGACGACCGTGTCGTCGTTGGACACGCCCTTCTCGCTCAGCAGCTGCTCCAGGCGCTCCTTGCTGACGAAGTCGTGACGGACGCCGTCCTGCAGGTCCTTCTTCCAGTCCAGCTTGATCGCGCCGGGGATGTGGCCCTTGTCGTAGGCCTCGACATCCTCGTCGACCTCGATCAGGACGATGCCGTCGTCGTTCAGGTGGTCCTCGACCCAGTCGGCGGTGACGAGTGCGGTCTCGCGGCTCATGGTGCTTCCTTTTCCTCTGCGAAGTGGTGGAGTCGTGCGGTGGTCTGGGGCCTCAGGCCGTCTGGCCGGCGAGGCGTCGGGTGGTCAGGTAGAGCTCGCAGCCCAGGCACAAGCCCGTGGTGGCGTTGAGCAGGGCGGCGACGAAGGCCAGGCCCACGGCGACGAGGCCGACCGTGGTGAGTCCGGCCACGAGGGCCAGCAGGCCGATCGCGGTGAACACCAGGCCGACGGTCTGGGCGAAGCGCGGCGGGCGCGCGTCCTCGGTGCGCTGCGGCGCGCCGATGCGGGGTCGCACGACGGTGCGGAACAGCCACGCCCACGGCGAGGCCGACAGCGAGACGAACGCTCCCAGCGCGAAGATCGCCACCTGGACGCCGAGCAGCACCTCGCGCACGGGCGAGGGCGCCACGAGCACCAGCGCCAGGACCAGGCTGGTCACGGCGGCGGTGAAGCGCAGCGCGCGAGGATCGACGACGGGGGTGTCGTGGGACATGACGGGGTGCTCCGAACAGGAGTGAGGGCTGACAGTGCGGGTGAGGGAGTCAGCGCAGACGACACAGCGCCGAGCGCGTGCGGCAGTTGTCCACCGCGCGTCGTCGGGTCAGGTGTGTCGTGAACATGCCTCCAGCGTAGGGGCACGACCCTGTCGCCCTGCGTCCGCATCCCGTCATGTGAGACGAACGTCCACGATGAGAGACGGTCAGGCGGAGATCGCCCGGCCGAGCGCCACGAGCACCTGGTCGCGCGTGGGCGCCCCGGAGGCCCGCTCGACGATCCGGCCACCCGCGTCGAGCACCAGCACGGTGGGCGTGCGCAGCACCCCGACCCGGCGGACGAGGTCGAGCTCGGCCTCCGCGTCGATCTCCACGGCGGTCACGCCCGGCACCAGACCCGTGACCTGCCCCAGGACCTGGCGCGTCGCCCGGCACGGGGCGCAGAAGGCACTGGAGAACTGGACCAGCGTGGCGCGCTCGCCGAGCGGGGCGCCGAGGTCGTCCGGGCCGAGCCGCTCGGCGTCGTCCCGTGTCGTGGTCGTGGCGAACCGGCCGTTCTTCCAGCGCATGACGGCCGCGCCGACGCCTGCGACCACGACGGCCAGCAGCAGCACCTGCACTCCGGTCATCGGCTCTCCTCCTGGATCGGTCCACCATGTGTCAACGATGTGACGTGGTTCGCATTCCCGCGGCACCTCTCGTCACGGGCACATCACATGAAGTATGGTCGACAGGGCAATGAGGCTTCGATGAACGCGGTTCGTTCGTCGGGGCCTCGACGTGTATAGGAGGCCATCCGACCGTGTCCCACCTGCTGCTGCTGACGAAGAGCACCCAGTCGTCCGTCGAGGTGCTGCCGTCACTGGCGCTGCTCCCCCACCACGTGAAGATCCTCCCCGCCGAGGCCAGCGCGCTCATCGACGCGCCCCAGTGCGACGCCGTCCTGGTCGACGGGCGCCATGACCTCGCCCAGGTCCGCAGCCTCACCCGCGTCCTGCGCACTACGGGCATCGAGTGCCCGCTCATCCTCATCCTCACCGAGGGCGGCCTCACCGTCGCCGCCGCCGACTGGGGCATGGACGACGTCATCCTCACCACCGCCGGCCCCGCCGAGCTCGAGGCCCGCCTGCGCCTGAGCATGGGCCGCGTCGCCGCCGACGGCGACAAGTCCGAGGACGACAGCCACATCATCAGCGCCAGCGGCCTCGTGGTCGACGACGTCACCTACACGGCCAAGCTCGACAGCCGCGTCCTCGACCTCACCTTCAAGGAGTTCGAGCTCCTGAAGTTCCTCGCCCAGCACCCCGGCCGCGTGTTCACCCGCCAGCAGCTGCTGCAGGAGGTGTGGGGCTACGACTACTTCGGCGGCACCCGCACCGTCGACGTCCACGTGCGTCGTCTCCGCGCCAAGCTCGGCCCCGAGAACGAGACCCTCATCGGCACCGTCCGCAACGTCGGCTACCGCTTCGTCTCGCGCCGCGAGCCCGGCGAGGCCGCCGCGGACCGCGCCGCCGAGCGCCAGGAGTCGGCCCGCCGCCAGGTCGCCGGCCGCGCCTGACCTCCTCGTAGCGTTCGCCTCCGGCGGCTCCGCCTGACCTTCGCCTCCGGCGAACGAGATCTGTAGCGCTGTCCACCCTTTTCGGCGTCAACCACCGGAAAAAGGGTGGATACCGCTACACATCTGGCTCGCGCGGAGCGCGAGCGGGCGTCAGCCGAGGGTGGGGATGAGGCCCTCGAGGTAGTCCACGGTGTCCTGCCAGCCCCCGACCGCGTGGCAGTCGACGCCGAGCGCGAGCACCGGGTAGTCGTTGCCCTCGGGGTCGAGGCGGTCGCCCACGAAGAGCATGGCGTCCAGGCCGATGCCGGTGGCGTCGGCCAGCTGCCGCATCCCGTAGGCCTTGTCGATGCCACGGTGGGTGATGTCCACCGAGGTCGAGCCGCCCGAGCGCACCTCGAGGTCGGGCAGCACGGCCGCCACGGCGTCGCGCAGGGCGCCCTTCTTGCGACCGTCGGGGTCCCACGCCATCTTCGCGTCGATGGGCGCCTTCTGGCCCAGCGCGGAGAACGTGATCTGCGAGCCGCGGTCCTCCAGGATGTCGCCCCACGTCTGCGACTCCCACAGGCCGAGCCGCCTCGCCTCCTGCTCGACGGCGGCGAGGGCGCGGTCGCGCTCGTCCTCGGTCAGCCGGTGGGCGTAGACGGTGACGATCTCCTCGCCGCGCAGCCGGTAGTACTGCGTGCCGCACGTGGGCAGCAGGTGGATCCGCTCGAGGACCTCGGCGGGCGCCGGCGGCAGCTGCTCGACGACCTGCTTGCGGAACTGCTCCAGCTGGCCGCCGGAGATGATCGCCACCTCGACCCGCTCGGCGAGCCGGATCAGCAGCTCGCCGATGGGCGCGGGGATCGCGCACTTCGACGGGGCGAGCGTGTCGTCGAGATCGAACGCGACGAGTCGGGGTCCGGACACGCGAGGGAGTCTACTGTTGAGTACATGCGCCGTCTGCACAACATGACCCAGGCGTACGACTGGGGCTCCACGAGCGACATTCCGCGTTTCCTGGGGCGGACGGTGTCCGGCGAGCCGGTCGCCGAGATGTGGCTCGGCACCCATCCGCTGGCCCCCTCGCAGGTCGAGACGGCCGAGGGTCTGCGACCGCTGTCCGACATCGCCGGCGAGGTCCCGTTCATGCTGAAGATCCTCGCGGCCGAGCAGCCGCTGTCGATCCAGGTGCACCCCGGGCAGGCCGAGGCGCGTGAGGGGTTCGCGCGCGAGGAGGCCGCGGGCGTCCCGCTCGACTCCCCGCAGCGCGTGTTCAAGGACCCGAACCACAAGCCCGAGATGGTCTACGCGCTCAGCACGTTCGACACCCTCGTCGGCTTCCGGCCCACCGCCGAGATCCTGCGCGTGTTCGCCCAGCTGGACACTCCCACGATCAACGCCGCCTCGGCGACCCTGCGCGCCAAGACGGGCTTCAAGGGGATCGTTCGCGTCCTGGAGAACCTGCTGATCGCTCCCCCGCCGCCGGCGGAGATCGCCCAGGTCGTCATCCAGTGCAAGGCGCTCGTCCACGACGGCGTCGACATCAAGCGGGCCTACAGCACCGCCGCGATGATCGCCCGCCACCACCCCGACGACGTCGGCATCGTGGTGTCGCTGCTGCTCAACCGCTTCACGCTGCAGCCGGGCGAGGCGATGTTCCTGGGCACCGGCGTCATCCACGCGCACCTGTCGGGCCTGTGCCTGGAGGCCATGGCGAACTCCGACAACGTCATGCGCGCGGGCCTCACCCGCAAGGCGCTCGACCCAGAGGGCCTGATCCGCTGCCTCGAGGCCGGCATGGCCCGCGTCGCGCGCGTCGAGCCGGGCTACCCGTCGTTCTCGACCGAGGTCTACCACCCCGAGGTCGAGGAGTTCGCGCTCGCGGTCACGCAGGTGTCGCCGGCCGACCCCGACGGCGTCTCGATCATCGCGGCGAGCCACTCGATCGTCATGTGCATCGGCGGCGCGGTGCAGCTGCTCAACGCGCAGGGCGAGAAGATGGCGCTCAGCCGCGGCGAGACGGTCTACACCGACGCGGAGGACGGCGACCTGACCCTCGTGGGCACCGGCGAGGTCGCGCAGATCTACCTGCCCGGGCCGGGCACGCCCGACTCCGAGCTCAAGGACCTGGTGGGCCACCGGCCCGTGCGCGCGATCCCCTGACCGCCCGTACCGAGATGTGCTCCATCTTCGACCTTTCACGCCGTTCCAAACGTCGAAGATGGAGCACATCTCGGTCAGCGCAGGGCCACCTGCAGCAGCAGGGCGGCGGCCGGCAGCGCGAGCGAGGCGGCGAGCAGCAAGGGCGCCTTGCCGTCGCGCAGGACCAGGGCCTGCTCCGGCAGGCGTCGTGACCTCAGGTGCAGGGGCACGAAGAGCACGAGCATCAGCACCGCCGCGACGGACGCCAGCACGAACGTCCACGCCCGGTCGCCCTCCAGCGCGATCCGCGCCGTCACCACGAACATCACCACGAGGCTGAGCAGCGTGCGCTGCCAGGCCAGGACCGTGCGCTCGGTGGGCTCGCGGTGCTCGGTCACGACCCGAAGCCCCGGATGACCGCCACGTCGATCAGGAACAGCGCGACCGCGAGGACGAGGAAGGCCGCGAGCACGAGGTAGGGCCCGCCACCGGGGAGGGACATGTCCGTGCGCAGCGCGCGCTCGGTGCGCGCCCAGCTCAGCCACGAGCCGACGGCGCCCCACAGCGCACCGGCGGCGAGCAGCACGACGATCACGTCCCGGACCCACGGCGTGAGCGCGAGGTCGAGCACCTCGAGCGCCAGGGCGAGCGCGAACAAGGCCCCCGACGTACGGATCCAGGCCAGGAACGTGCGCTCGTTCGCCAGCGTGAACCGCGGGTCGGGGTCCGAGCCCGCCCCGTAGACCTGCTGCGGCCATCGCGCCATCGTCGCCTCCTAGAGCAGGTCGTCGCGGTCGAGTCCGGGCAGCTGCGCGACGATCTCCTTCACGCGCTGCGACTGCGCGAGGTCGAGCACGAGCACGGCGTCGTCGGTCTGGACGACGGCCACGTTCCGCAGGCCGAGCACGGCGATCTGCACGCCGTCCTGCCCGCGGGCCACGCCGTCGGCGTCGACCCAGAGCACGTCGGGCGAGGACCCGAGCGGCGCGATCGAGGCGAAGTCGCCGAGGTCGTCCCAGCCGAAGGTGGCGGGCACCACGGCCATCCCGCCCTCGGCAGCGACGGGCTCGGCCACGGCGTGGTCGATCGCGATCGTGGTGAGGGTGGGCCAGGTGCGCTCCAGCTCGGCGACGAACGCCGGGCTGCCCCACGCGGCCGCGATGGCGCGCAGGCCCGCCGCGAGGTCGGGCTGGAAGCGCGCGAGCGAGTCGAGCAGCACCGAGGCGCGCGCGACGAACATCCCGGCGTTCCACACGAAGTCGCCCGAGGCCAGGTAGCCGCGCGCGGTCTCCTCGTCGGGCTTCTCGACGAACGTGCGCACGGCGCGTGCCGACGCGAAGTCCTCGAGCGGCTCGCCCGCGGCGATGTAGCCGAACGCCGTGGACGGCTCGGTCGGCTCGATGCCGATCGTGACGACGTAGCCCTGCTCGGCCACCGCGATCGCCTCGCGCACGGCGTCGGCGAACCGGTCGGGGTCGGGGATGCGGTGGTCGGCGGCGAACGAGCCCACGACCGCGTCGGGATCGGCGCGCTCGATGATCGCGGCGGCCAGGCCGATGGCGGGCATCGAGTCGCGCGGCGACGGCTCGAGCAGCAGGTTCACCAGCTCGGGCAGCTGGGCCGCGATGGCGCCGGCGTGGGCCGCTCCGGACACCACGTGCACGTGCTCGGGCGAGGCGAGCGGGAGCATCCGGTCCCACGTCTGCTGGATCAGCGTGCGCCCGGTCCCCTCGAGGTCGAGCAGGAACTTCGGGCGCGCCTTCCGCGACAGCGGCCACAGTCGCGTCCCGGCTCCGCCGGCGGGAATGATGGCGTGGAAGGTGGACACGGCCGTCACTGTAGTGGTCCGCCGCGCCCCTCGCGGTCGGTCGACTCTCCCGATCCCGGCCATACTGGGTGCCGTGTCCCGCCTGACCGCTCGTGAGCTGATCGACCTCGTCCTCGACCCCGATTCGTGGGAGTCGTGGGACGAGCCCGTGGACCACACCGTGCACCCCGAGCCGTACCGCACCGATCTGCTGGCCGCCGCCGAGCGTGCCGGCACCGACGAATCGGTGATCACCGGGCGCGCCCTGATGCGCGGCCGGCCCGTCGCGGTGCTCGTCAACGAGTTCAAGTTCCTCGCCGGCTCGATCGGGCAGGTGGCCGCCGAGCGCATCGTGCGAGCGGTGCGCCGCGCCACCGCCGAGGGCATCCCCGTGCTGGCCACCACCGCCTCGGGCGGCACCCGCATGCAGGAGGGCACGCCCGCGTTCGTCCGGATGGTCGACATCTCGCGCGCCCTTATGGACCACAAGGCCGCCGGCCTGCCGTACCTGATCTACCTGCGCCACCCCACGACCGGCGGCGTCTTCGCGTCGTGGGGCTCGCTGGGCCACATCACGATCGCCGAGCCGGGCGCCCTCATCGGCTTCCTCGGCCCCAAGGTCTACGAGCTGCTCAACGGCGCGCCGTTCCCGCCCGGCATCCAGACCTCGGACAACCTCGCGAACCGCGGCATCATCGACGCCGTCGTCATGCCCGAGGAGCTGCCGTTCATGGTCGACACGGCGCTGTCGATCCTCATCGACCCGCCCGGCGAGTCCAGCCGCGAGCGACGACCCGCGGCCACCGAGCGCCGCCACGACGCGTGGGACTCGGTCCTGCTGACCCGCACGCCCGACCGTCCCGGCGTCCGCGAGGTGCTGCGCTGGGGCACCGACGAGATCATCCGGCTCCAGGGCACCGAGCGCGGCGAGCGCGACGCCGCGATGATCGTCGCCCTGGCCCGCATCGACGGCGAGCCGTGCATCGTGATCGGCCAGGACCGCACCACCCAGAGCCGGATCAAGCCGATGGGCCCCGCGGCCCTGCGCGAGGCGCGCCGCGGCATGAAGCTGGCGAACGAGCTGGGCCTGCCGCTCGTGTCGTTCATCGACACCCCGGGCGCCGAGCTCTCGCCCGACGCCGAGCAGGGCGCCATCGCCGGGGAGATCGCCCGCTGCATCAGCTCGATGTCGACGATGCGGGTGCCCTCGGTGTCGGTGCTGCTGGGCCAGGGCTGCGGCGGCGGGGCGCTCGCGCTGCTGCCCGCCTCGCGCACGATCGCCGCAGAGAACTCGTGGCTGTCGCCGCTGCCGCCCGAGGGCGCGAGCGCGATCGTCTTCGGCGACGTCGACCATGCCGCCCAGCTGGCCACCGAGCAGCGGATCAGCGCGTTCGACCTGTACGAGTCGGGCGCGGTGCACCACCTGGTGCCCGAGCCGGAGGGCGACGATCCCGAGGCCTTCGCCCGCGCCCTCGCGGCCGAGGTCGCCCACCACCTGCGAGAGCTGCGAGGACGCGCATGACCCTGCTGGACCTGGCCGAGTCCGCCCTCGAGGCCGACGGCGTCGCCCCGTTCAACGAGGCCACCACGATCGCGCTGCGCGACGGCAGCCCGCTGCGGCTGGAGCGCTACGACGAGGTCGTCGGGGCGGTCGCGGTCGGTGACGCGCCCGTCGAGTTCGTCGTGCACCCGCGCTACCGGCGCCAGGGCCGCGGGCGAGCCCTCGTCGACGACCTCGTCGAGCGCGGCGAGACCCGGTTCTGGGCGCACGGCGACCTGCCCGGCGCGCAGGCGCTCGCCGCCGCCGCGGGCCTGCACGCCGAGCGCACGCTGCTCGTCCTGACCACGGCCGAGGCGGTCGTGCCCGAGGTCGTGACGCCGGCCGGCGTCACGCTGCGCTCCTTCCGCGAGGAGGACGCCGACGCGATCGTCGCGGTCAACGGGCGCGCGTTCGCCTCGCACCCCGAGCAGGGCGCGATGGATCGCGCCGACTTCGACCGCCGCCGCGCGCAGGAGTGGTTCGACCCCGCGGGACTGTTCGTGGCCGAGCGCGACGATGAGGTCGTCGGCTTCCACTGGACCAAGGTCGAGGACGGCGTGGGCGAGGTCTACGTCGTGGGCGTCGACCCCGCGGCGCACGGCGGCGGACTGGGCAAGGCGCTCACCGCGATCGGCCTGCGCCACCTGTGGAGCCGGGGCGTGTCCGCGATCGACCTCTACGTCGAGGGCGACAACGACCCGGCCCTGGCCGTCTACCGCGGCCTCGGGTTCACCGAGAAGGCGCGCGACGTCCTGTACGCCGCGCGCGCCTGACTCAGACCAGGCCGCGCTGCAGCTCGGCCGCGAAGCGGCGCACCGCCGCGGGCGCGGCCGTGCCGAAGCCGACCATCGTGGCGAAGCCGTGGATGAGTCCCGGCTCGCGCACGAGCGAGACGCCGACCCCGGCCTCGCGGAGCGCCTCGGCGTACGCCTCGCCCTCGTCGCGCAGCGGGTCGAACGCCGCGGTCACCACGTGGGCCGGCGGCAGGTCGTGCAGGTCGCCGTGGATCGGCGAGATCCGCGGGTCGGTGCGGTCCTCGTCGCGCACGAGGTACGCGCCGGTGAACTCCTCCATGAGGTCCTCGGTGAGGAAGTAGCCACGGCCGAAGTCGCGCCGGCTCTGGCGGATCGTCGTGAAGTCGGTGACGGGGTAGACCAGCAGCTGGAGGCGCGGCACGGGTCCGCCGGAGCGCACCATCTCCTGCGCCACCACGGTGGCGAGGTTGCCGCCGGCGCTGTCGCCGCCCACCGCGATCCGGTCGGCGTCGATCGCCAGCGCGGAGGCGTTCTCGCACACCCAGGTCCACGCGGCGACGCAGTCCTGGACCGCCGACGGGAACGGATGCTCGGGCGCCAGCCGGTAGTCGACCGCGACGACGCGCACCATCGCCTGCTCCGCCACGAACCGGCACAGGGCGTCGTGGCTCTCGAGGTCGCCGAGCGTGAAGCCGCCGCCGTGAAGCCAGACGAGGGCCGGCGACGGGCCGACCAGGTCGCGCGGCGTGTAGAACCGCAGCCGGATCGGGCCGGCGGGACCGGCGATCTGGCGCTCGGTCACGGCACCGATCGGCTGGGTGCCGCCGAGCAGGCGGTCGGCGCGGGCGAGGTCGCGACGCTGGCGGCTGATGGGCGTCGAGGCCGGGTCGGGGGCCTCCAGCCGCATGAGCGCCAGCAGCGCCTGCATGTCGGGGTGCAGCACCTGGTCGCCGTGGCGCCGTGGCGCCCCGAACATCGCCCGCTTCACGGGTCGGGGAGCCGCGCCGACGGCGGCGATTGCGGCCCTGCGAACCCGTCCTGACACGCTCATGGACGCGAACGTAGCAGCCTCACGCGTCACTTCTGTGACACAAAGCGAGCAATTGCTTGCCGGGTGGCGCATCATGGAGAGGACGACACCACGTCTCGTACACGACGAGAGGAAAGTCGATGGGCACTGCGAAAGCGTTCAAGGTCGACCAGAGCGAGCCTCAGCCCAACCTGGCCGCGCCCCTGGGCGAGACCCCGGTGGCACGCCCCGGGTTCCGCCGCTCCATGTCCCTGCTCGTCCTGCTCTCGATCCCCCTGTGGGCGCTCCTCGCCGGTGGCGCCTACCTGGTGGTGCGGGCGCTCGGCTGAGTTCACCTGCTCTTCACCTGACCGTGGCAGGGTGAGTCCATGGAGACCACCGACCTGACGGTCCCTGAGCCCCTCGCCTCGTCCCCCGACGAGTTCGACGTCGATCCGCCCTACGACGCCACCGACGGTGCGCTGCCCGACGACCGCTTCCTCGACCGCGAGCTCTCGTGGATCGCGTTCAACGCCCGCGTGCTGGAGCTCGCCGAGGTCGAGACGCTCCCACTGCTGGAGCGAGCCCGGTTCCTGGCCATCTTCGGCAGCAATCTCGACGAGTTCTTCATGGTGCGCATCGCCGGCCTGAAGCGGCGCATCGCCGCCGGCGTGGCGGTGCCCTCGGCCAGCGGCCTCAACCCGCGCGACGTGCTCAGCTCGAGCCTGCAGGCCAGTCGCGTGCTGATGGAGCGCCAGGCCAACCTCCTGCACGACGCGATCATGCCCGCGCTGACCGACGAGGGGATCTGCCTGCTGCGCTGGCACGAGCTCACCGACGAGGAGCGCGGCACGATCACCGAGTTCTACCACCACCGCGTGTTCCCGGTCCTGACGCCGCTGGCGGTCGACCCCGCGCACCCGTTCCCCTACATCTCCGGCCTCTCGCTGAACATCGCGCTGGTCATGCGCAATCCGCGCACCGGCAAGGAGCACTTCGCCCGCGTGAAGGTGCCGCCGGTCATCCAGCGTTGGATCAAGGCCTCCGACGGCCGCTACGTGGCGCTCGAGGACGTCATCGCGGCGAACCTCGACAGCCTCTTCCCGGGCATGGAGATCATCGATCAGCACACGTTCCGCGTCACCCGCAACGAGGACCTCGAGGTCGAGGAGGACGACGCCGAGAACCTGCTGAAGGCCCTCGAGAAGGAGCTGCTGCGGCGCCGCTTCGGCCCGCCCGTGCGGCTCGAGGTCGACGAGACCATGTCCGACGCCGTGCTCGAGCTGCTGGTCAGCGAGCTGGGCGTCTCGGACGAGGAGGTCTTCCGCCTGCGGGGTCCGCTCGACCTGCGCAGCCTCAACGAGATCGCCGACAACGACCGCCCCGACCTGAAGTTCCCGCCGTTCGTGCCCGGCACCCACGAGCACCTGGCCGAGGTCGAGACCGCGAGCCCCGCCGACATGTTCAGCGCGCTGCGCAAGCGCGACGTGCTGGTGCACCACCCCTACGACTCGTTCGCCACGAGCGTGCAGCGCTTCATCGAGCAGGCCGCGGCAGACCCGCACGTGCTCGCGATCAAGCAGACGCTCTACCGCACGTCGGGCGACTCGCCGATCATCGACTCGCTCGTCGACGCCGCCCGCTCGGGCAAGCAGGTGCTGGTCCTCGTGGAGATCAAGGCGCGCTTCGACGAGCAGGCGAACATCCGCTGGGCCCGCAAGCTCGAGCGCGCCGGCTGCCACGTCGTCTACGGCCTCGTGGGGCTCAAGACGCACTGCAAGCTGGCGTTGGTGATCCGCGACGAGCCCGACGGGCTGCGCCGCTACGCCCACATCGGCACCGGCAACTACAACCCGAAGACCGCGCGGCACTACGAGGACTTCGGCCTGCTGACCTCCAACCGCGAGATCACGCACGACCTCACCGAGCTCTTCAACAGCCTCTCGGGCTTCGCGGTCTCCAGCGACTACGACTCGCTGCTGGTCGCCCCGCGCGAGCTGCGCTCGGGCCTCATCGAGCGGATCGACGGCGAGATCGACAAGCAGCGTGCCGGCAAGCCGGCGCACATCGCGATCAAGCTGAACTCACTCGTGGACGAGGCGATCATCGACAAGCTCTACGAGGCGTCCCGCGCGGGCGTCGGGATCGACCTCATCATCCGCGGCATCTGCGCGCTGCGACCCGGCGTGCCGGGCCTGTCCGAGAACATCCGGGTGCGCAGCATCCTGGGCCGCTTCCTCGAGCACAGCCGGGTGTTCGTCTTCGGCGCCGGCGACGACCGCGAGGTGTGGATCGGCTCGTCCGACCTCATGCACCGCAACCTCGACCGTCGCGTCGAGGTGCTCGTGCGGGTGCCTTCGGCCGCCCACGGCGACCAGCTGGCCGACCTCCTCGACACGATGGCGTCCGACGAGACGCTCTCGTGGCACCTGGGCGCCGACGGCGCCTGGACCAGGGTGCCCGGGGCGAACGTCCAGGAGATGCTCATCGACCGGGCACGCTCTCGTCGGTCCCGGGCCTGAGGGCGCACACTGTCACCATGGCGAGCAAGGTCATCACCGCCGCGGGCGGCATCGTGTGGCGCAAGGCCGGCCCGAAGGGATCCGGCGGCCTCGAGGTGCTGCTCGTGCACCGCCCCGGCTACGACGACTGGACCTTCCCCAAGGGCAAGACCGATCCCGACGAGCCGCTGCCCGTCACGGCGGTGCGCGAGATCGCCGAGGAGACCGGCTACCGGGTGCGCCTCGTGCACCCGCTGCCCGAGGTGACCTACCGCGTCCGCGGCGGGCTCAAGCAGGTCGCCTACTGGATCGCCCGCACCGTCGACGACGAGACCGACTTCCGTCCCAACCGCGAGGTCGACCAGGTGCGCTGGCTCTCGCCCCGCGCCGCGCGCAAGAAGCTGACCTACGAGCACGACCGCCGCCTGCTGGAGGCCTTCGAGGACCTCGTGGCGCGCAAGTCGCACAAGGCGCGCACGCTCGTGGTGCTGCGACACGCGAAGGCGGTCGGGCGCGACGCGTGGGACGGCGGCGACCTCGACCGGCCGCTCGCCCCCGCCGGCCACGACCGCGCCAAGGAGCTCGTCCCGGTGCTCACCGCGTTCGGCGCCCGGCGCATCGTCAGCAGCCCCGCCACCCGCACCGTGCAGACCGTGGACCCCTACGTCGGCGCCACCGACGAGCTGCTCGAGCTCGACGACCGGCTCGTCGAGGGCGCCTCGGCCGCGAAGGTCGAGCGGGCCGTCGAGGGACTCCTCGGCACGAAGCGCCCCACGGTCGCCTGCACACACCGCCCGACGCTGCGCGACGTCTACACGGCCTTGGGCATCGACGGTCCGGTGCTGTCGCCCGGGCACGCCCTGGTGATCCATCACCGCAAGGGACGGGTGCTGGCGTCCGAGCTGGTGTGACGGGCCGGAACGCCGTCGCGCACACCCAGCCTTCCGCCTGAGTTCACCTGTCGTTCACCCTCGCCGCAGGTTCGATACACCTGCGATTCCTAGCGTGACGGTGTTCGGGGCGATCGCCTCACACACACGCTCCATGAGAGGGAACACAGTGAACCGCAAGTCCATGCGCACCCTGGCCGCCACCGCGGCGGGTTCCGCGCTGTTGTTCAGCCTGTCCGCCTGCGGCGCCGCCAACGAGAGCGCCTCGGCCGACGACTCCTCCGAGAGCTCGCTCAGCGGCACCCTCAACGGCGCCGGCGCGAGCTCGCAGCAGTCCGCCGTCAACGCGTGGAAGCAGGGCTTCCAGACCGCCAACGCGGATGTCACCGTCAACTACGACGCCATCGGCTCCGGCGGCGGTCGTGAGCAGTTCATCGCGGGCGGCGTCTCCTTCGCCGGCTCCGACGCCTTCCTCGACGACGAGGAGGTGGCGGCCGCCAAGGACCGCTGCGGCTCCGACGTCGTGACCGTCCCGGTCTACGTCAGCCCCGTCGCGGTCGTCTACAACCTGGACGGCGTCGACGACCTGCAGCTCTCGCCGCAGACCATCGGCGCGATCTTCGCGGGCGACGTCACGAAGTGGAACGACAAGGCCATCGCGGCGGACAACCCGGACGCCGAGCTGCCCGACTCGACCATCACGCCCGTCCACCGCGGCGACGCCTCGGGCACCACCGAGAACTTCACCGCCTACCTGGACGCCGCCTCCGAGGGCTCCTGGACGCACGGTGAGGTCGAGGAGTGGCCGGTCAAGGGTGGCGAGGCCGCCCAGCAGACCTCCGGCGTGATCCAGGCCGTCTCCGGCGGCCAGGGCACGATCGGCTACGCCGACGCCAGCCAGGCCGGCGAGCTGAGCACCGTCGCGGTCAAGGTCGGCGAGGAGTTCGTCGCGCCGACCCCCGAGGCCGCCGCCAAGGTCCTCGACGCCGCCACGCAGGTCGAGGGCCGCGCCGCCACCGACCTCGCCCTGGAGATCGACCGCAAGACCGAGGCCGCGGGCGTCTACCCGATCGTCCTGGTCTCGTACCAGATCGCCTGCCAGAAGTACGAGGACGCCACCGAGGCCGAGCTCGTCAAGGAGTGGCTGACCTACGTCGCCGGCTCCGAGGGCCAGAACGCCTCCGCCGAGGCCGCCGGCTCGGCCCCGCTCTCGGACGACTTCGCCGCCAAGGTCAAGACGGCCATCGACACGATCGGCTGATGCGCTTGGTCCGGGCGAGGGCCGCACCCCTCGCCCGGGTCATGCGCAGCAGACGAACTCCGACAAGGACACACGTGAGCACTTCCACCGAACCGCGAGCGGCCACCCGCCCCGGGGACCGCGTCTTCCGGGGCATCTCCCTCGGGGCGGCCGTCGTCATCCTGGCGACGCTCGCCGGCGTGGCGATCTTCCTGACCGCCGAGGGCATCCCCGGCATCACCGCCTCCCCCGACGAGGTCAAGAGCGGCGAGGGCTTCCTGCAGTACGTCGGACCCCTGGTCTTCGGCACGCTGTGGGCGGCCACGATCGCGCTCGTCATCGCGACCCCCGTCGCGATCGGCGTCGCGCTGTTCATCTCGCACTACGCGCCGCGCCGCCTGGCCCAGCCGATCGGCTACCTCATCGACCTGCTGGCCGCCGTGCCCAGCGTCGTCTACGGCACGTGGGGCATCATCACGCTGTCGTCGGCGATCCAGCCGCTGTACGTCTGGCTCGAGGAGAACCTCGGCTTCATCCCGCTGTTCGCCGGGCCCGCCTCGGCCACGGGGCGCACGATCCTGACCGCCGCCCTCGTGCTCGCGATCATGGTGCTGCCGATCATGACGGCGATCTGCCGCGAGATCTTCCTGCAGACCCCGCGCCTGCACGAGGAGGCCGCGCTCGCCCTCGGCGCCACGCGCTGGGAGATGACGAAGATGGCCGTCTTCCCCTACGCCCGCTCGGGCATGGTCTCGGCGGCGATGCTGGCCCTGGGCCGAGCGCTCGGCGAGACGATGGCCGTCGCGATGGTGCTGAGCGCCTCGGGCGTCGTCACCTTCAACGTCATCAGCTCGGGCAACCCCAACACGATCGCCGCGAACATCGCGCAGTCGTTCCCCGAGGCCAGCGGCCTCACGGTCAACGCGCTGATCGCGACCGGCCTGGTGCTGTTCATCATCACCTTCGCGGTCAACTTCGCCGCCCGCGCCATCGTCGCCCGCAACAAGGAATTCTCCGGAGCGAACTGACATGACCACGACCCTCACCCCTCCCCCGCAGCAGGACGACCTCGCGGACTCCCTGCGCACGCGCAGCCTGCCCGCGGCGGCACCGCGGGCCATCCACGTGCTCGCCGTCGTCCTCGTCGTCGCCGGCCTCTTCACCGACCTGCGCCTCGCCGTCCTGGGCTACGCGCTCGCCTGGGTCGTCCCGCTCTGGTCGCGCCTCGTCGAGGGCCGCCGCAAGGCCGTCGACCGGCTCGTGACCCTGCTCGTGGCGTCGGCCTTCGGCCTCGCGCTCATCCCGCTCGGCAGCATCATGTGGAGCGTGCTCGAGAAGGGCCTGCCGGTCCTGAGCTCGGAGTTCTTCACCTACTCGATGCGCAACGTGGTCGGCGAGGGCGGCGGCATCTACCACGCGATCGTCGGCACCCTGCTGATCACCGCGGGCGCCACCGTCATCTCGGTGCCGATCGGCCTCTTCACGGCGATCTACCTCATCGAGTACGGCGATGACAGCCGCCTGTCGACGTGGATCCGCTTCCTCGTCGACGTCATGACGGGCATCCCGTCGATCGTCGCCGGCCTGTTCGCCTACGCGCTCTTCGTGGTGTTCTTCGGCGACGGCGTGCGCATGGGCATCGGCGGCGCGGTCGCGCTGTCGGTGCTGATGATCCCGGTCGTCGTCCGCTCCTGCGAGGAGATGCTCAAGCTCGTCCCGAACGAGCTGCGCGAGGCGTCCTACGCGTTGGGCGTGCCGAAGTGGCGCACGATCGTCAAGGTCGTGCTGCCCACCGCCCTGGCGGGCATCGTCACCGGCATCACGCTGGCCATCGCCCGCGTGATCGGCGAGACCGCTCCGCTGCTGGTGATCGCCGGCGCGACCGACTCGGTCAACTTCAACCTGTTCGACGGGCGCATGGCGACCCTGCCCGTCTTCACCTACTCCTCCATCATGCAGCCCGGCGTGCCGCCGGAGCCGAGCATCGAGCGCGCCTGGGGCGCCGCTCTCGTGCTGCTGATCATCGTGATGCTGCTGAACCTCGTCGCCCGCCTCGTCTCCCACTTCTTCTCGCCCCAGGGCGAGCGCTGAACCACCCGGAAGGAAACCCCATGGCCAAGAGCATCGACGTCTCGGACCTGAACATCTACTACGGCGACTTCCTCGCCGTCGAGGGCGTGAACATCGCCGTCCCCGCCCGCGCGGTCACCGCGTTCATCGGCCCCTCGGGCTGCGGCAAGTCCACGTTCCTGCGGTCGCTGAACCGCATGCACGAGGTCATCCGCGGCGCCCGCGTGGAGGGCAAGGTACTGGTCGACGGCCAGGACCTCTACGCCTCGGACATGGACCCGGTGAACGTCCGCCGCAAGATCGGCATGGTGTTCCAGCGGCCCAACCCGTTCCCGACGATGTCCATCTCGGAGAACGTGCTCGCGGGCCAGCGACTCAACAGCAAGCGGATGAAGAAGTCCGAGGCCGACGACATCGTGGAGCGCTCGCTGCGCCGCGCCGGGCTCTGGGCCGAGGTCAAGGACCGCCTCGACCGACCCGGCTCGGGCCTCTCCGGCGGTCAGCAGCAGCGCCTGTGCATCGCGCGCGCGGTGGCCGTGGAGCCCGAGGTGCTGCTCATGGACGAGCCCTGCTCGGCGCTCGACCCGATCTCGACGAGCGTCATCGAGGACCTCATCCACGAGCTCAAGAACGACTACACGATCGTGATCGTCACCCACAACATGCAGCAGGCCGCCCGCGTCTCGGACCAGACGGCCTTCTTCAACCTCGCGGGCGTCGGCCAGCCCGGCCGCCTCGTCGAGCTGGGCCCGACCGAGAAGATGTTCGCCAACCCCGACGACCCGGCCACCGAGGCCTACATCCAGGGCCGGTTCGGCTGAGCGACCACCTCTTACGGGAGGAAGGGGCGCGCGAGGAAGTAGAACGCGGCGGCGACGGCCGCGGCGGCGGGCATGGTGACGACCCAGGCCACGACGATGTTCTTCGCGACGCCCCAGCGGACGGCGCTGAAGCGCTTGGTGGCGCCCGAGCCCATGATCGCCGACGTGATCGTGTGGGTGGTCGAGACCGGCGCGTGCAGGCCGATCGCCATCACGTAGAGGACGCTGGCCGCAGTGGCCTCGGCGGCGAAGCCCTTCGGCGGGTCGAGCTCGATGATGCGGCGGCCGAGCGTGCGCATGATGCGCCAGCCGCCCGAGTATGTGCCCGCGGCGATCGCGCTGGCGGCCGCGACGATGACCCACAGGGGCACGTCGTCACCGGTGTGGAAGCCGCCGGCGACGAGCGCCAGCACGATGATGCCCATCGTCTTCTGGGCGTCCTGCAGGCCGTGGCCGAGCGCCATGCCGGCGGCCGAGACGGTCTGCGCGTGGCGGAAGCCGCGGTTGACCCGCGTGGGCTTGGCACGCCGGAAGATCCACATGATCGCGGTCATCAGCCCGAACGCCAGGAAGAAGCCCAGCGCGGGGCTCAGCACCATCGGGATCGCGACCTTGTCGACCAGCGTGTCCCAGTGGACCACGGTGGACGAGGCGATGCCGGCGCCGACGATGCCGCCGATGAGGGCGTGCGAGGACGACGACGGGATGCCGAAGTACCAGGTGATGAGGTTCCAGGTGATGGCACCGATCAGGGCCGCCAGCACGATCGTCAGTGCATGGGCCCGGTCGGCGTCGGTCAGACTGGTGACCCCGTCGATGTCGATGATCCCCTGGATCGTCTTGGCGACCTCGACGCCCAGCCAGGCGCCGACGAAGTTCAGGACGGCGGCCATCGCCAGCGCGACCCGCGGGGTCAGCGCGCGCGTCGACACCGAGGTGGCGATCGCGTTGGCGGCGTCGTGGAAGCCGTTCGTGTAGTCGAACACGAGGGCGATCACGACGACCGTGACCACCATGACCGTGACCAGGTCCACTCAGGACTCCTTGACGGCGATCTGCTCGACCGTGTTGGCGACCGACTCGAGGGCGTCGATCGCGGCCTCCACGGCCTCGACGATGTCCTTGAGCTTCAGCACCTGCATGGCCTTGTAGTTGCCGTCGAACAGGTCAGCGAGCATGCGGCGGTGGTTCCGGTCGCCCTCGTTCTCGAGGCGGTTGATCTCGATCCAGAACTCGTCGAGGTCCTTCATCGTGCGCAGCCGCGGCATGGCCTCGGCCGTGAGGTTGGAGGCGCGCTGGAGCACCTGAACCTGCGCCGCGAAGGCGTCGGGGAACTCCGTGACGCCGTAGAGGGCCGCGCTGTCGACGACCTCCTCCATGTAGTCCATGACGTCGTCGAGGCCACTGGCCAGCGCGTAGATGTCCTCACGGTCGAACGGCGTGATGAACGTGCTGTTCACGAGCTTGATGATCGCGTGCGTGGTGTCGTCCGCGGCATGCTCGGCGTCGTTCATCTGCGCGGCGAGTGCGGTCTTGTCGGCCTCGGGGTCCAGGACCCTGGCGACGATCCCGGCGCCGGTGACCAAGTGGTTGGCCATCTCGGTGAAGAGGTCGTAGAACGAAGCCTCGACCGGTCGGATGCGAAAACGCACGCGGGTACTCCTCGGCATGTGGCGGGCAGACTCTGCCCATGGTAGGTGCTGGGCGAGTGCCGCCGCCAACCGAGGGCGGTCAGGCTTCGGGGTCGACGCCCAGGAGGCCGTCGATCTCCGACTGGGTCAGTGGCGAGGTGGCTCCCGACGCCGCGATCATGAGCCGCGAGGTCAGCTCGATCTCGGCCAGCGCGGCATCGTCGCGCAGCCGATCGTCGAGCGGCTCGCTCGTGCGCTCGCCGGGGGGGTACAGGGCCACATACCGAGAGTACGCGGGTACGCGCCGGTAACCGAAGTCCCGGACGGAAAACCGCCCGTTCGGACTACGCCCACACCCCGGTTCCGGGGGTCAGTCGACCCACACGCGGGCGTTGCGGAACATGCGCAGCCAGGGGCTCTCGGCGGACACGTCGCCCGAGGTCCAGGACAGCTGCACGTTGCGCTGGACGCGCTCGGCGTGCGGCATCATCGCGGTGAACCGGCCGTCGGGCGTCGTGACCGCGGTGAGGCCGTCCGGGGACCCGTTCGGGTTGGCCGGGTACGCGCTCGCGACCTGCCCGTCCACGTCGACGAAGCGGGCCGCGCGGTGCACGGTGGCAGCGTCGCCCCGGGCCGAGAAGTTCGCGAAGCCCTCGCCGTGCGCCACCGCGATCGGCACCTTCGAGCCGGCCATGCCGGAGAAGAAGATCGACGGCGAGTCGAGCACCTCGACGAGCGACAGGCGCGCCTCGTACTGCTCGGAGGCGTTGCGGGTGAAGCGCGGCCAGGCGTCGGCGCCGGGGATGATGTCGGCGAGCGACGCGAACATCTGGCAGCCGTTGCAGATGCCGATGCCGAACGTGTCCGGTCGGGCGAAGAACGAGGCGAACGCGTCCGTCAGCGCCGGGTTGAACAGCACCGAGCGCGCCCAGCCCTCGCCGGCGCCGAGCGTGTCGCCGTAGGAGAACCCGCCACACGCGGCCAGGCCGACCACGTCGGCGAGGTCGAAGCGCCCGGACTGCAGGTCGGTCATGTGCACGTCGTAGGTCTCGAAGCCGGCGCGGTCGAAGCCGAACGCGGTCTCGACGTGCGAGTTCACGCCCTGCTCGCGCAGGATCGCGACCTTCGGGCGGGCCCGGCCGACGAGGTAGGGCGCGGCCACGTCGTCGGTGGGGTCGAACGTCGGCGCGACCGTGAGCGCGGGGACGTCGGCACCGATCGCGGCGTGCTCGGCGTCGGCGCACTCCGGGTTGTCGCGCAGGCGCGAGATCCGCCACGCGACCTCGTCCCACGCCTGGGCCAGACCCTGGAGCGGCTCGTCGAGACCGAGCGCCGGGACGCGCAGGTGGCGGTCCTCGGTGGAGGCGCCCACTGGGCGCACGAGGTCCTCGAGGCCGTGCTCGGCGAGCAGCGCGAGGGCCTCGTCGGCGCGGTCGGCGGGCACGGCCAGCACCGCGCCGAGCTCCTCGGTGAACAGCGCGGCGAGGTCGGCGACGTCGAGGTCGGCGCCCACGCCGCCCGCGAACGCCATCTCGCACACGGCCGCCCACAGGCCGCCGTCGGAGCGGTCGTGGTACGCCAGCAGCAGGCCGGCGTCGCGCAGCGCGTTGACGCCGTCGACCAGCGACACGAGGCGGGCGGGGTCGTCGAGGTCGGGGACGGTGCCGCCGAACTCGCCGCGCACCTGGGCCAGCATCGAGCCGCCGAGGCGGTTCGCTCCGGCGCCGAGGTCGGCGAGCAGCAGCGCCGCGCCGGCGGGCAGCTCGGGGGTCGCGGTGCCGCGCACGTCGGACAGCGCCGCGAACGCGGTGACGACGAGCGAGACCGGCGCGATGACCTGCTTCTCGGTGCCGTCCTCCTCGGTCCAGCGCGTGCGCATCGACAGCGAGTCCTTGCCGACGGGGACGGAGATGCCCAGCGCGGGGCACAGCTCCATCGCCACGGCGTGCACGGTGTCGTAGAGGGCGGCGTCCTCGCCGTCCTCGCCGCACGCGGCCATCCAGTTGCACGAGAGCTTGACGCCCGGCAGGTGGATCGGCGCGGCCAGCAGGTTGGTGATCGCCTCACCCACGGCCATCCGACCGGAGGCCGGCGCGTCGACCGACGCCAGCGGGGTGCGCTCGCCGCTGGCCATCGCCTCGCCGGCGAAGCCGACGTGGTCCGACAGGGTGACCGCGACGTCGGCGACGGGCACCTGCCACGGGCCGACCATCTGGTCGCGGTGCGTCAGGCCGCCGACCGTGCGGTCGCCGATCGTGACGAGGAAGCGCTTCGAGGCCACCGACGGGTGGCGGAGCACGTCGTACGCGACCTCGCGCGCGTCGACGTCGGCGAGGTCGAGCTCGTCGGAGGCGCGCGCGACGCGGGTGACGTCGCGCGTCATCTTCGGGGGCTTGCCGAGCAGCACCTCGAGCGGCATGTCGATCGGGACCTCGTCCTCGGGATCGACCGGCGCCAGCACGAGCTGGGCGTCGTCGCGGGCCACGCCCACGACGGCGAACGGGCAGCGCTCACGGTCGGCGAGCGCGGCGAACCGCTCGAGGGACTCGGGCGCGATCGCCAGGACGTAGCGCTCCTGGCTCTCGTTGCACCACGCCTCCTTGGGCGCCAGGCCACTCTCCTCGAGCGGCACGGAGCCCAGCTCGAACGTGGCGCCGACGCCGGCGTCGTCCACGAGCTCGGGGAACGCGTTGGACAGGCCGCCCGCGCCCACGTCGTGGATCGACAGGATCGGGTTCTCCTCGCCGAGCGACCAGCAGTGGTTGATGACCTCCTGCGCGCGTCGCTCGATCTCGGGGTTGCCGCGCTGGACGGAGTCGAAGTCCAGCTCGGCGGCGTTAGCGCCCGCGGCCTTGGAGGAGGCCGCGCCGCCGCCCATGCCGATGCGCATGCCGGGGCCACCCAGCTGCACCAGCAGCGTGCCGGCCGGGAACTGGATCTTCTCGGTCATCTCGGCGCTGATCGAGCCGAGGCCGCCCGCGCTCATGATCGGCTTGTGATAGCCGCGACGGACGCCGTCGACCGTCTGCTCGTAGACGCGGAAGAAGCCGCCGAGGCCCGGGCGACCGAACTCGTTGTTGAACGCGGCGGCGCCGATCGGACCCTCGGTCATGATGTCGAGCGGGCTCGCGATGTGCGCGGGGCGGCCGAACTGCTCGGTCTCCCACGGCTCGTCGGTGCCGGGCAGGTGCAGGTTCGACACGACGAAGCCGGTCAGGCCCGCCTTCGGCTGCGAGCCGCGGCCCGTGGCGCCCTCGTCGCGGATCTCGCCGCCGGCACCGGTCGCGGCGCCCGGGAAGGGCGAGATCGCGGTCGGGTGGTTGTGCGTCTCGACCTTCATCAGCACGTGCACGTCGCCGTCGCGCGACGCGTAGCGGCTGGGGCGGTCGGCCGACTCGGGGAGCCAGCGCGTGGCCGGGCCACCCTCCATGATCGAGGCGTTGTCCTTGTAGGCCACGATCGTGCCGGCGCCGTGGAGCGCCTCGGTGTGGCGGATCATCGCGAACAGCGAGCGGTCCTGCGGCTCGCCGTCGACCACGAAGTCGGCGTTGAAGATCTTGTGGCGGCAGTGCTCGGAGTTCGCCTGGGCGAACATCATCAGCTCGACGTCGGTGGGGTTGCGGTCGAGGCCGACGAAGGCGTCGACGAGGTAGTCGATCTCGTCGGGCGACAGTGCCAGGCCGAACTCGGCGTCGGCCCGCTCGAGAGCCTCCCGGCCGCCGCCGAGCACGTCGATCCGCTGCATCGGCTCGGCCTCGCGCTCGTCGAAGAGCTCGGCCGCGGCCTCGCGGGAGTACAGGGCGGTCTCGGTCATCCGGTCGTGCAGCACGTCGGCGCACGCGGCGAGCTGATCGGGGCTCGGCCGGCCACCCTCGAGCGTGTACTCGGTGACCCGCTCGACGCGGCGGACGTCCAGCCCGCAGTTGTGGACGATGTCGGTGGCCTTGCTCGACCACGGCGAGATCGTGCCGAGGCGCGGTCCGACCACCACCAGGGTGCCGTCAGGGCCGTCCTGCACCGGATCGCCGTAGTCGAGGATCCGCGTGACGGTGTCGGTGGTGGCCACGTCGAGGGGACGCTCGCTGGCCACCCAGTGCACGTGCCGGGCGCGGACGCCGGTCAGTCCGGGGGCCACCTCCTGCAGACGGGTCAGCAGGGCCTGGGCTCGGAAGGCGGAGAGGGCGTTGCCGCCCTCGACCACGGTGAGTTCGACGTCGCGCGACACGCGACCCAGCCTATCGGCCCGTCCTGCCCGGCCCGCCGGGCGCATCGGTCCGCGTGGGTGCTGGTGCGCGGCGCGGTCCGGTGCCATCGTCGGAGCATGACCACGCCCGCGGTGGAGGTGAGCGGACTCGTCGTCGAGCGCGGCGGCCGGACCGTGCTGGACGGCCTCGACCTCGAGATCCTGCGCGGCCGCGTCACCGGGCTGCTCGGACCGAGCGGCTGCGGCAAGTCCACGCTCATCCGGGCCATCGCCGGCGTCCAGGTGGTGAGGTCGGGTTCGGTGACGGTGCTCGGCGAGCCGGCCGGCTCGGCCGTGAACCGGCGGCGCGTGGCCTACATGACCCAGGCGAGCTCGGTCTATCCCGACCTCACCGTCGAGCAGAACCTCTCCTACTTCGCACGACTGTCCGCGGTGGGACGTGACCGCGTGGAGGCGGTGCTGTCCGCCGTCGACCTCGGCGCGCAGCGCGGGAGCCTGACCCGCGAGCTCTCGGGCGGGCAGCGGGCACGGGTCTCGCTGGCGGCGGCGCTGATCGCCGAGCCCGAGGTGTGCCTGCTCGACGAGCCCACCGTCGGCCTCGACCCCGTCCTGCGGCGCGACCTGTGGCGGCTGTTCGGCGGGCTGGCCGAGTCGGGCGTGACCCTGCTGGTCTCGAGCCACGTCATGGACGAGGCCGACCGGTGCGACGTCGTGCTGCTCATGCGCGAGGGCCGGATGATCGCGCAGGACTCCCCCGCCGGACTGCGCGCCGCGACCGGGACGGCCGACATCGAGTCGGCCTTCCTCGCCCTGGCCGAGGGAGGTGCCGCGTGACGGGCGCGACCGCCACGGCCCGGCGGGTGCTGGCGCAGCTGCGGCACGACCCCCGCAGCATCGTCATGCTGCTGTTCCTGCCGTCGATCCTGCTGGCGCTGTTCCGCTACGTGTTCGACCAGCAGCCGCAGGTGTTCGCGCGGGTCGGTCCGCAGATGCTGGCGCTGTTCCCCTTCATCCTGATGTTCCTCATCACCAGCGTGACGATGGTGCGCGAGCGGATCTCCGGGACACTCGAGCGGCTGCTGACGACGCCGCTGCGTCGCGGCGAGCTGATCGGCGGCTACGGCGTCGCGTTCGGTCTGGTCGCGCTGGCGCAGTCGGCGATCAGCCTCGTGGTGGCGCAGTGGCTGCTGGACCTCGGCCTCGACCGGCCGTGGGAGGCGTTGGTCTTCGCGATCCTCGGGTCCGTCGTGGGCACGGCGCTCGGGCTGCTGGCGTCGGCGTTCGCGCGCACCGAGTTCCAGGCCGTGCAGTTCATGCCGCTCGTGATCATCCCGCAGATCCTCGTGTGCGGACTGCTCGTGCCGGTGGACGCGATGCCCGAGGTGCTGCAGTGGCTCTCGGTCGTCATGCCGCTGACCTACGCGACCGACGCGTTCTCCTCCCTCGCGGCCGGCGAGGCGGCCTCGGAGCGGGTCACCGACCTGGTCGTGCTGATCGGGTTCGCCGTCGGCTCGGTCGCGCTGGCCTCGCTCACCCTGCGCCGCCGCACCCCCTGACGCCGAGTGGCAAACCGAGGTCGCGAGTGGCGCGGGATCAGCGGGCGGCGAGCGCGATGGCGAGCAGCAGGCAGCTGACGAACGAGACGGGCACGAGCCAGAGCACGCCGAAGAAGAGCGTCACCGTCGTGCCGACCTTCGGCGGGAAGAACCAGCGGGCGCGGGGCAGGTCGGCCGCGTCCTGGAGGACACCCGGACCGAGGCCGAAGCCCCGCCCCAGCGCCTTGAGCCGCGAGAACACGCGCGGGCCGCCGGCGGTGCCGGCCAGCTGGCCCAGCACGAGGCGCGCCTCGCCCACGTCGTCGCTCATCGCGACGGCGATGCCGAGCTCGGTGGCGAGCTGCTGCTCGTCCTCGACGGCCACGATGATGCGCGAGCGCCGCCACGCGAACGCCCCCGAGAGAGCGGCGCCGACGAGCGCGATCAGGCCGGCGACGACGGTCAGCCAGGTGTCGTCGGCCAGGAGGCTGACGATCGCCAGGCCCACCAGGAACGGCCACGACACCACCATGATCCCGAGGCTGGGCCAGCGCAGCAGCCGCACGCCGAGTCGCAGCGCCTGCGCCGCACGCGCCGCCGCGACCTCGGTCTGGCCGTCCACCCGCGACGCGAAGCCTCCGACCGCCGCGTTCACCCGTCGTCCCGTCCTGCCGATGCCCATGCCTCCAGCCTAGGGAGCACCCCCGCAGGCCCCGAGATGTGCTCCGTATTCGACCTTTCAAGCCGGTTGAAAGGTCGAAAACGGAGCAAAACTCGGGCGGGTGAGGAGGCCGTGAAAATAGTGGCTTAACTCACAGTTAAAACCTTGTTACGATGACGCACCACCGTTCCGTTCCGTGCACTCCCACCCGCACGGAGCTCGTCCTTCCGAAAGGCTCATCGTGACCCGTACTCCTGCTGTGGCACGCCGTCTGGCCGTGCCCCTCTCCGCCACGCTGATCGCCGGCATGGCCGGCGCGCTGACGATGGCCGGCGCCGGCACGGCGAACGCCGCCGACGTCCGACTGTCGAAGACGTTCACCTACAACTGCGGCGTCACCGCGGGCCCGCTCGACCTCGGTCGGCACAACCTCGGCGTGGCCATCTCCACCACCGTGCCCACCTCGGTCCGCGCCGGCCAGACGATCCCGGCTCGTCCCGTGAACATCACGCTGACGCTCCCCGAGGACCTCCGCGCCGCCACGGCCGGCCTGCTGCAGGGCCGCGAGGCCGCCGGCGCCAGCACCGACGCCTCGCTCACCCTGACCACCGGTGGTCGCAGCACCGCGGTGCGGATCCCGAGCCTGGCCGCCCCGCGGACCCCGGTCCCGCAGAACGTCGGCGACAAGTGGACCATCCCGGCCACCGGCACGGTCCCGGCGATCAAGGCGCCCGCGAACACCAAGCACACCGTCGCGCTCGGCGTGCCGAAGTCGTTCACGATCGCGGCCACGATCTACCGCGCCGACGAGTCCACGGTCCCGTCGAGCCTCACGTGCACCGGCCCGTCCAACCTGGCCCTCGGCTCGATCAAGGTCCCCAACCGTGCACCGGTCGTCAGCAAGAAGACGGTCAAGGTCGTCACGAAGCAGAAGAAGGCCAAGGCCTTCGTGCTGCGCGCCCGTGACGCCGACGGCGACCGCCTGACCTACAAGGTCGGCAAGGTCAGCAAGAAGGCCGGCAAGGTCAGGGGCAAGGGCCCGAAGTTCACGTTCGTCCCGAAGAAGGGCTTCAAGGGCAAGACGGCGTTCTACGTGACCGTCCGCGACGGCTACGGCGGCAGCGCCAAGGTGAAGGTCGTCGTCACCGTCAAGAAGTGACGCCACCCGCAGCGTGACGCAGGGGCGAGGGCCGCGAGGCTCTCGCCCCTTCGCCTGTCCGGCTATTTCAGGAACTTCGAGGTGGAGCGGTCCTTGAGGATCGTGCCGCCGGTCTGGCACGTGGGGCAGTACTGCAGCGAGGAGTCGGCGAAGACCACCTCGGCCACCGTGTCGCCGCAGACCTCGCACGTCTGGCCCGCCCGGCCGTGCACGCGCATCCGCTCGCGCTTGGCGTCCTTGAGGTCGGCCGCGGGCTTGCCGTCGGCCGCCGCGACGGCCTCGGTGAGCACCGAGGTGACCGCCTCCTCCAGGCGAGCGATCTCGTCGTCGTCGAGCTTCTCGGCGATCGCGAAGGGCGAGAGCCGCGCGGCGTGCAGGATCTCGTCGCTGTAGGCGTTGCCGATGCCCGCCACCACGGTCTGGTCGCGCAGCAGCCGCTTGACCTGCATCCGGCGCTGCAGCAGCGGCCGCAGCTCGAAGCCCGGCGCGAGCGGGTCGGGACCGAGCCGCTCGATCCCGGGCACCTCGTGCGGGTCCCGCACGGCGTAGACGGCCAGGCCCTTGCGGGTGCCGGCCTCGGTGAGGTCGAAGCCCTCGTGCGGGCCCGAGCCCCGGTCGACGCGGAACCGCAGGGCGAGCGGGCCACCCATCTTGACCCGGCTGTCGCCGAAGTGGTCGGACCAGCGCAGCCAGCCCGCCTTGGCCAGGTGGATCACGAGGTGCAGCCCGTCGACGTCGATGTCGATGAACTTGCCGTGCCGCGTGACGCCGCTGACGGTGAGCCCCGCGAACGACGACACGGGCGGGTCGTAGGTCTTGAGCACCGCGAACGACGCCGGCTCGATCTCGACCACGACCGCGCCCTCGAGCTGGGCCTGCAGCCAGTGGACGAGGGCCTCCACCTCGGGCATCTCGGGCATGACGTCAGCGTACGAGGATCAGCCGACGAACGTCAGCCACAGCAGCACCAGGTTGAGCGCCACGATCGCCGCGGCCGCGAGCGTCGCGAGCACGGTGGTGAGCCGCCGGTTCACGAACTCGCCCATGATGGCGTGCCGCGAGGTCAGCCAGACCAGCGGCACGACGGCGAACGGGATGCCCATCGACAGGACGACCTGCGAGACCACGAGGGCCCGCGTGGGGTCGATCCCGAGCAGCAGGACGATCACGGCCGGCACGAGCGTGATGAGGCGCCGGGTGACCGGCTTGAGCGACCACGGCGTCAGGGCGCGCATGACCTCGGCGCCCGCGGCGCTGCCGACCGAGGTCGACGAGATGCCCGAGCCCAGCAGCGCGACCGCGAACAGCAGCGCCACGCCCGCGCCGATCTCGCTCGTGATGAGCTCGTGCGCGCCGGCGATCGTATCGGTGCCGGGCAGGCCCTGCAGGTTCGCCGCGGCCATGAGCAGCAGGCCGAGGTTGAGCATGCCGGCGAGGATCAGCGCCAGCACGACGTCGATCCGGGTGGCGGCCAGCAGGTCGCGCACCGACGAGCTCTCGCCCCGGACGCCCAGACGGTCGGCCGTGAGGCTCGAGTGCAGGTAGACCGCGTGCGGCATGACGGTGGCGCCGACGATGCCCGAGGCCAGCAGCACGCTCTCGGCACCGTCGAACCGCGGCACCAGTCCCTGCACGACCTCGCCAGCGGCGGGCGGGCCGACGACGAGGCCGGCCAGGAAGCCCACCGCGATCAGCAGCAGGAAGCCGACGATGACGCGCTCGAGCGCGCCCTGGCCACGGTGGTCGCCGATCGCGAGCACCAGCATCGCGACCAGGGCGGTCAGCAGCGCGCCGAGCGGCAGCGGCACGCCGAACAGCAGGTGGAACGCGATCGCGCCGCCGATGACCTCGGCGAGGTCGGTGGCGATCGCGATCCCCTCGGCCTGCATCCAGTACGCGAAGCGCGCGCGGACGCCCAGACGGTCGCCCACCTGGCCCGCCAGCGAGCGGCGGGTGACCAGGCCGAGCTTGGCCGAGAGGTACTGGATGAGCACGGCCATGAGGTTGGCCAGCACGATCACCCAGACGAGGGTGTAGCCGAACTGCGCGCCGGCCGTGAGGTTCGTGGCGACGTTGCCCGGATCGACGTACGCGATGGCAGCGACGAAAGCCGGCCCCAGCAGCGTGAGCCGGCGCCGCAGGACCTGGGTCACTCGACCCGCAGGTCCTGGTACTCGGGGTGCTTCTCGACGAACCGCTTGATGTAGCTGCAGTGGATGCGGGCCTTCTTGCCGCGCGCCCGCACGTCGTCGAGCGCGAAGGTCACGAGCTGGCTGGCCAGGCCCTGGCCCTCGAAGCGCTCGTCGATGATCGTGTGCGGGAAGACGACGACGTCGCCCTCCTCACGAGCCTCGGTGAAGCCGGCGCGCTCGCCGTCGACCGCGATCTCGTACTGCTGCTCCGCCGCGTTGTGCGTGATGTCGACCGTCATGGGAACGACCTTCCCACACTCGGTTTTCCCTTGCGCACCATGCGTGCCGGGCCGACGGCGACGTTCGTCTCTTCGGGCCCGGTCCCGCCGCGCAGTCGCTACGGTGTCGGGTATGAAGATCAGCGTCATCGGCTGTGGCTACCTCGGCGCCGTCCACGCCGCGAGCATGGCGGAGCTGGGCCACGAGGTCGTCGGCGTCGACACCGACCTGGCCAAGATCGAGAGCCTGTCCGCCGGGCGTGCCCCGTTCTTCGAGCCGAACCTGCCCGAGCTGCTCGAGCGCACCCTGGCCAGCGGCCGGCTGTCGTTCACCACGGACTTCGCCGACGTCGCCGACGCGCAGGTGCACTTCCTGTGTGTCGGCACGCCGCAGAAGCGCGGCGAGTACGCGGCCGACCTGGCCTACGTCGACGGCGCATTCACGAGCCTGCTGGAGGTCATCGCGCCCGGCGCGCTCGTCGCCGGCAAGTCCACCGTGCCCGTCGGCACGGCCGAGCGGCTCGCGGCGCAGCTGGCCGAGGTCCGGCCCGACGCGATGCTCGTGTGGAACCCCGAGTTCCTGCGGGAGGGCTTCGCGGTCAAGGACACGCTGCACCCCGACCGTCTGGTCTACGGCGTTCCCGACGGCGAGGCCGGCGAGCGCGCCACCGCGCTGCTCGACGAGGTCTACGCCGCGATCCTCGCCGAGGGCACGCCTCGCCTCACGATGGACCCGGCCACCGCGCAGCTGGTCAAGGTCGCCGCGAACTCGTTCCTGGCCACGAAGATCTCGTTCATCAACGCGATGGCCGAGCTGTGCGAGCGCACCGACGCCGATGTCACCGCGCTGGCCGACGCGATCGGCCTCGACGACCGCATCGGGCGCAAGTTCCTCAACGCCGGCCTCGGCTTCGGCGGCGGCTGCCTGCCGAAGGACATCCGCGCGTTCATGGCGCGCGCCGGCGAGCTCGGCGCCGACCAGACTCTCAGCTTCCTGGCCGAGGTCGACGCGATCAACACCCGCCGCCGCGTGCGCATGGTCGACCTCGCCCGCGAGGAGTGCGGGGGCTCGCTCATGGGCCGCACCGTCGCGGTGCTGGGCGCCTCGTTCAAGCCCGACAGCGACGACATCCGCGACTCCCCCGCCCTCAACGTGGCCGAGCAGCTGCGGCTGCAGGGCGCGAACGTGCGCGTCACCGACCCGGCCGCGCTGGGCAACGCGAAGTCGTCCTACCCGAACCTGCTCTACGTGGAGGACACCGAGGAGGCGCTCACCGGCGCCGACCTCGTCCTGCTGCTCACCGAGTGGCGCGAGTACCGCGAGCTCGATCCCGAGGCGGTCGGCGCGCTGGTGCACCGCCGGGCGCTGCTCGACGGGCGCAACGCGGTCGACCCCGACCGCTGGCGCGCCGCCGGCTGGACCTACCGCGCCCTGGGCCGCCGCGCCTGAGACACGCCCACCCACGACAGAGCAGGGGCCCGCAGCCATCGGCTGCGGGCCCCTGTCGTGTCGGCGTCAGTCGATCTCGCGCTTGAGGATCTTGCCCGTCGCGGTCATCGGCAGCGCGTCGCGGAACTCCACGATGCGCGGGTACTTGTACTGGGCGAACTGACCCTTGGCCCACTCGCGCAGCTCGGCCTCGGTGGTGGGATCGTCGGCGTTCTTGACCACGACCGCCTTGATCTCCTCGCCGTGCGACTCGTGCGGGACGCCGATGACGGCGACCAGCGAGACCGCCGGGTGCGTCATCAGCACCTCCTCGAGCTCACGCGGGTAGACGTTGTAGCCGCCGCGGATGATCATGTCCTTGCTGCGGTCGACGATGTAGTAGTAGCCGTCGTCGTCCTTGCGGGCGAGGTCGCCCGTGCGGAACCACTCGCCCTGGATCGCCTCGGCCGTGGCGGCGGGGCGGTTGTAGTAGCCCTTCATGATGCCGTGACCCTTGATCGCGATCTCGCCGATCGCCTCGGGGTCGTGCGGCACGTCGCTCCAGTCGTCGTTGATGAGCTTCATCTCGACGCCTTCGACCGGACGGCCGATGGAGCCCACGCGGACCTCCTCGCCGCGGACGCCGAACGAGGCGACGGGCGAGGTCTCGGAGAGGCCGTAGCCCTCCTGGATGACGATGCCGAACTTCTCCTCGAACTGACGGTGGATGTCGGCCGGGAGCGCGGCGCCACCGGCGGCCGCGGTGCGGATGGTCTTGGCGATGGCCTCGACGTCGATGCTGCCGTCGGACGCGGCGAGCGCCTGCAGCAGGCCCCAGTACATCGTGGGCACGCCGGCGAAGAACGTGATCTTCTCCTTCAGCAGGAGCGCCAGGGCGGCCTCGGGCTCGAACCGCGGCAGGTAGACGACCGTGCCGCCGTAGAGGAACGCGCCGTTCTGGATGACGGTCTGGCCGAAGATGTGGAACAGCGGCAGCACCGCGAGGTACGTGTCCGGGTCGTTCTCGTCGGCGCCGAACAGCGAGGTGCCGAGGGCGGCGTTGGCGCGCAGGTTGCGGTGCATCAGCTCGGCGCCCTTGGGCTGTCCGGTGGTGCCCGACGTGTAGAGGATCACGGCGGTGTCGTCGTCGTCGCGCTCGACCGTGGTGAACTCCGGCGACTGCTGGGCCACGAGCGGGCCGTAGAACTCCGGCGGCTCCATCGGCTCGGGCGCGGCCGAGTCGAGCTTGATGAGGAAGAACTCCTTGCACGCCTCGACCTCGTTGAAGCCGGCCCAGGCGCGGTCGCCGATCGGCAGGTCGGGGGTGCCCTCGAAGGCGATGAAGGCGACGGCGCCGGAGTCGTCGAGGTGGTAGGCGACCTCGCGCTCGGACAGCAGGACGTTCAGCGGGACGACCACCGCGCCGGCCTTGAGGATGCCGAAGTAGGCGATCGTGAAGTAGGGCAGGTTCGGGATCGAGATCGCGACCTTGTCGCCGGGCTTGATCCCCCGCGAGACGAGCAGGTTGGCGACCTGGTTGGCGGCGCCGTTGACCTGCGCGTAGTTCAGGCGCGTGTCACCGAAGACGATGGCGGTGCGCTCGGGGTACTTCGCGGTCGTGTCGTCGAGGATCGCGGCGAGGTTGGTCACGGTGCCTTCTTTCGGGGGGTGTGGCCTCAGTTACATCGTCACTGTAACCAACGACCGCGGCACAAAGTGTGCCGCGACCCCTGTAGCAAAGCGTCGCGACCACACCCCCTCCCGACGACTCAGCAGCCGTCGCGCATCAGGTCAGGCTGGTTGCCGTCGGTGACCTCGACCATCGTGATCCGCGAGGAGTCCGTGAGGCGGTCCGGAGCCTCGTCGAAGAGGAAGCCGATCCAGCGCGTGTCCTCACGGACGAACGCGCCGGTCTGCGAGTAGCCGGCCTCCTCCGGCTCCGACAGCGCCCCGCCGTAGGCCCGGCGCAGGCCTCCGTAGCTGTTGCCCACCGAGATGCCCTTCGCCGTCTCGGCCCCGTCCTTGAACAGGCCCAGCGTGGCGATCGTGCCGTCCTGCCGGACCTGCACGTCGAATCCGTCGCCGAGGTCGCCGGTCCAGCGGTACCGGGTGCCCTCGCAGACCAGTCCACTGTCGTCCCGCTCGATCAGCCCGGTCGCGATCGCCTCGTCGACCGGCGTGCCGACCCGGATCGGCTCGATCGCACCGGGAACCACGTCGCCCACCGTGATCGGGCGTCCCTCGGCGTCGACCGGGTCGGCGGGAGACCAGGAGGGCCCCGTCCGGTCGGCGCGGGCCGCCGCGAGATCGGGATCCTCCGTGGCGCTCGGCGCGGGGGACGTGGCCGTCGGGGCGGGCGACGACGTGACGGTGGTGCCGGGGTCGGCGGCCGACGCCGATCCTCCGTCCAGCTGGCGGGCGGCGAAGCCGGCGCCGACGCCGGCGATCACGCTGGCGGCGACGAGGGATGCTGCGATGCTGCGGTTCATGGTGTCCTCACCGACCGCCTCCGTGACGGTCTCACCCTCCTGATGCCGCCGGGGCACGGAAAGTTGTCACGCATCGGCACCGGCCGTGAGCTGCGCCCGGACGAAGCGCCGCGCCGTGTGGATCCGCGCCTTCACCGTGCCGAGCGCGACGCCGAGGATCGTTGCGATCTCGTCGTACGGCAGTCCCCCGAGGTCGCGCAGGACGAGTGCCTCCACCGTCTCGGGGTGGCGCTCCTCGAGCGCCTCGATCGCGTCGAGGAGGTCGAGCCGCGTGCCGGCGACGACGCTGGTGCGTGCCGGGTCGGCCGTCTCCGGCGCCGCGTCGAGGCCTCGCTCGACGGATCGCCGCTTCAGCGTCCGGTACGTCATCCGCGCCTGGTTGGTCGCCACCATCGCGGCCCAGGCCTCGAACGAGCCCCGGGCCGCCCAGGTGTCGAGCCGCGTGGCGATCGTGAGCAGGGCGTCCTGGGCGGCCTCCTCCGCGTCCTGGGGGTAGGGCAGGACGCGTCGGCAGCGCCGCTGCACGAGGGGTCGGACCTGTCCGAGCAGGTCCTCGAGCGCCGCCCGATCGCCGGCGCGGGCGCGCGCGACCAGGGCGTGGTGCACGTCCATCCGGCCTCCCCACCGATACTGGTCACGATGCGACAGATCGGACGTTACCGGCTCGACTCCGTGCAGGGGGTCGGCGCCTTCGCGACGGTGTGGCGCGGCCACGACCCCGATCTGGACGTCACGGTGGCGGTGAAGGTGCTGGCCGACAACTGGGCCCACCACCCCGACGTCCGCGAGCGATTCCTCGAGGAGGCCAGGCTGCTGCGCCGCATCCACGACCCTCTCGTCGTGCGGGTCCACGACGTCGGCGTCCAGGACGACCGGCCGTACTTCGTGATGGACTTCGTGCCCGGCGGGACGCTGGCCGACCGGGTCGGCGATCTCGGCACCGACGACGCCGTGGCGTGGGTCGTGGCGGCGTGCCGGGCCGTGCAGGCGCTGCACGACCACGACGTCCTGCACCGCGACGTCAAGCCCTCCAACCTGCTGGTGAGCGGCGACGACGAGGTCCTCATCAGCGACCTCGGGAGTGCGAAGCGACTGGCCGAGGCGAGCGGGATCACCGTCACCACCGGAACGCCCGCCTACATGGCACCCGAGCAGGCGTACGGGCAGCCGCTGGACGCGCGCACCGACGTCTACGCCCTCGGGGTCCTCGCGCACGAGCTGATCGCCGGCCGGCTGCCGTTCGACGGTCCGCTCGGACGGACCGCCAACGACCGGCTGGAGCCGACCGGAGCCGGCCCGCGGGTCGACGCGGTCGTCGCCGCAGCGCTGTCCGTGCGGCGCGAGGGGCGTCCGGCGTCGGCGGCCGCGCTGGCCGAGGCGCTCGAGTCGAGCGAGGAGCCGGGGCGCACGGCCGTGCCGCCCTGGCTCGTCGCCCTGCTGATGACCGTGGCCTTCGCCGCCGCCGCCGTCACGACCTGGTACCTGGGCTGAGGCGACCGGCGACTCACCAGGTGAGGCCGGTGAGTCGCTCGTAGGCCTCGATGTAGCGGTCGCGCGTGCGCTCCACGATCTCGTCGGGCAGCCGCGGCGGGGGCGTGTCGGACGCGCGGTCCCAGCCGGACTCCTCCGACGTCAGCCAGTCGCGGACGAACTGCTTGTCGTAGCTGGGCTGCGCCTGGCCGGGCACGTAGCGGTCGGCGGGCCAGAAGCGCGACGAGTCGGGCGTGAGCACCTCGTCGGCCAGCACGATCGTGCCGTCGGGACGGGCGCCGAACTCGAGCTTGGTGTCGGCCAGGATGATGCCGCGCTCACGGGCGATCTCCTCGGCACGGCCGTAGACGGCCAGGGTGAGGTCGCGCAGCCGCTCGGCCATCTCGGCGCCGACGGTCTCCACGACCGCCTCGAACGAGACGTTCTCGTCGTGCTCGCCGAGATCGGCCTTCGTGGCCGGGGTGAAGATCGCGGTGTCGAGGCGCGAGCCGTCGACGAGCCCGTCGGGCAGCGGGATGCCGCACACGGCTCCGGTCTCGCGGTAGTCGGCCAGGCCCGAGCCGGTGAGGTAGCCGCGGGCGACGCACTCGACCGGGAACATGTCGAGCCGCTCGACGACCAGCGCACGGCCGGCCACCTCGTCGGGCACGTCGGTGCTGACGACGTGGTGCGGCACGAGGTCGGCCAGCTGGTCGAACCACCACAGGCTCATCCGGGTGAGGATCTCGCCCTTGTCGGGGATCCCCGGCTCGAGCAGGAAGTCGTAGGCGCTGACCCGGTCCGACGCGACCATCAGCAGGTGGTCGCCGTACGTGTACAGGTCGCGGACCTTGCCCGAGTGCAGGTGGGTGGCTCCGGGAATCTCCAGCGGCATGGGATCAGGCTAGTGGCCTGCCCGTCGGCGCGTTTCCGTGGCAGGCTGTGCCGGTGCCATCGACCCGGACCACGACCACGACGCTGCTCGTGTCGGCCCTCGTGGTCTACAGCGCCCAGGGGATGCTCGTCCCGGTGCTGGCGCCCGTCACCCGGCTGGTCGGGCTCGGCGAGGTCGACCTCGGCGCCGTCATGACGCTGTCCGCGGCGATGCTCGTGCTGACCGGTCCGTGGTGGGGCCGCGAGGTCGACCGGGTCGGCGTCCACGCGGTCCTCGTGCGCGGCCTGCTGATCGCCACGATCGGTGCGGCGGGCTTCGCCGTGATGACCGAGGTCGCCGTCCGGCAGGAGCTGCCGCGGTGGCTCGTGCTCTCGGCGTTCGCCCTCACCCGGGGCGTGCTCTACGGCGTCGGCTTCGCCGCCGTCCCCGTCGCGGCGCTGACCTATCTCGCCTCCACGAGCGACGGCGCCACCGCGCGCACGCAGGCGATGGGCGCGTTCGGAGCGGTGCAGGGCATCTCGCTCGTCGTGGGTCCCGCCATCGGCGGCCTCGCGGCGATCGGCGGGCTGCTGCTGCCGGTGCACCTCGCGCCCGTCCTCGTCGGGGCGACCCTCGTCGCCGTGTGGCTGCTGCCCGCGCCCGAGCGGCAGGAGCGCCCCGAGCGCGAGCGACTCGGCTTCGGCGACCCGCGTGTGCTGCCCTACCTCGCGGCGGGCGCCGCGCTCTTCCTCGGCCTGGCGCTCGTCGAGATCATCCTCGGCTTCCTCGTGCAGGACCGCCTCGGCCTCACGAACAGCGAGACCGCGGGCGTCGTCGCCGTCGCGGGCGTCGCGATCGGCATCGGCTTCGCCCTCACGCAGGCCGTCGTCGCACCCCGCGTCCCCGGCGGGCCGCGCGCGCTCATCGTGATCGGCAGCCTCGTCGCCGCGGCCGGCTACGCACTCGCGATCGTCGCCACCACGCTCGGCGTGCTGCTGCCGGCGCTCATGGTCATCGCGGCCGGACTCGGGCTCGCCGTGCCCGGCTACAACGGCGGCGCCACGCTCGTCGTCGAGCCGTCGGAGCACGCCGCGGTCGCGGGCCAGCTCTCGGCGACCGTGGGTCTCACCTATGTGATCGGGCCGGTGCTGGGCGCCGGTCTCTACGGCCTCAACGACCTCGCCCCGATCGTCGGCGCCGCCCTCCTCTCGGTCGTGGCGGCCGTCGTGGCTGCCGCCAGCGTCCGACCCGTGGCACGATGACGCCATGGGCGTCGTGCATCCCGGATCCGAGCTGAACCCCACCAAGGCCGAGCTGCTGGAAGCCTGGCTGCCGAGCCGCGACTGGTGGCCGCAGGGCGCGGAGGTGCCCGCCTTCCAGGCGAACTTCCGCTTCGACGACCCCGAGGGCGAGGTCGGCATCGAGTCGTTCCTGCTCCCCGTGGGCGACGACATCGTGCACGTGCCGCTGACCTACCGCTCCGCCCCGCTCGAGGGCGCCGAGCTCGTGGGCGAGATGGACCACTCGGCGCTGGGCCGCCGCTGGGTCTACGACGGCGCGACCGACCCGGTCTACCTCGCCGAGGCGGCCGCCGTGATCCGTGAGGGTCGCGGCGAGGTGACGATGCTGACGCCCGAGGGCGAGCCGATCCCCCGCCGCCGGTTCACCGCTGCCGTGCACGGCAGCGGCACGGGCCACGGCCAGCTGCACGTCGCGCGGATCGTCGAGGCCCACGCGCCCGCCGAGGCCTCGGGCATCCTCACGGCCACGTGGGCCGAGCACCCCGGCCCCGCGGTCCTGGCCTGGCTCGCCTGACCGCCCGTCCCGAGATGTGCTCCCTCTTCTACGTTTCAGACCTGCTGAAAGGTAGAAATCGGAGCAGATCTCGTCACGCGAGGGTCAGAGGATGGCGCCGGGCGCGTAGGCCGCGGCGTCGGGGTGGCGCTGCAGGACGGCCTCGACCTGCGTGAGCACCTGCTGGACCTGCGAGACGGCCGCGCCGGTGAAGGCCAGTGGCTCGGCGACGAGGCGCTGCAGGTCGTCGGCCGTGAGGCCGAGCCGCTCGTCCGCGGCGAGACGGTCGAAGAGGTCGTTGTCGGCCGTGCCCTGCTCGCGCATCTCCAGCGCGACGGCGACCGCGTGCTCCTTGATGGCCTCGTGGGCCGACTCGCGGCCGACGCCGTGGCGCACCGCGGCCATGAGCACCTTGGTGGTGGCCAGGAAGGGCAGGTAGCGGTCGAGCTCGCGCTGGACCACGGCCGGGAAGGCACCGAACTCGTCGAGCACGGTCAGGAAGGTCTCGAAGAGGCCGTCGGCGGCGTAGAACGCGTCGGGCAGCGCCACGCGGCGCACGACCGAGCACGACACGTCGCCCTCGTTCCACTGGTCGCCCGAGAGCTCGCCGACCATCGACGCGTAGCCGCGCAGGACGACGGCGAGGCCGTTGACGCGCTCGCACGAGCGGGTGTTCATCTTGTGCGGCATCGCCGAGGAGCCGACCTGGCCGGGCTTGAAGCCCTCGGTGACGAGCTCGTTGCCCGCCATGAGGCGGATCGTGAGGGCCAGGCTCGACGGCGCGGCGACCAGCTGCACGAGCGCGCTGACGGCGTCGAAGTCCAGCGAGCGCGGGTAGACCTGGCCGACGCTGGTGAACGTGCGCTCGAAGCCCAGGTGCGCCGCGACGCGCTGCTCGAGGTCGGCGAGCTTCGCCTCGTCACCGCCGAGGAGGTCGAGCATGTCCTGGCCGGTGCCCACCGGGCCCTTGATGCCGCGCAGCGGGTAGCGCGCGATGAGCTGCTCGACGCGCTCGATGCCCACCAGCAGCTCGTCGGCGGTGGTGGCGAAGCGCTTGCCGAGCGTGGTGGCCTGCGCGGCGACGTTGTGGCTGCGGCCGGCCATGACGAGCTCGGCGTGCTCGCCCGCGAGGCGACCGAGGCGCGCCAGCGCGGCGACGGCGCGGTCGCGCACCAGCTCGAGCGACGCGCGCACCTGCAGCTGCTCGACGTTCTCGGTGAGGTCGCGCGAGGTCATGCCCTTGTGGATGTGCTCGCTGCCGGCCAGCGCGGCGAACTCCTCGATGCGCGCCTTGACGTCGTGGCGGGTGACGCGCTCGCGCGCGGCGATCGAGTCGAGGTCGACCTGGTCGACGACGGCCTCGTGCGCCTCGATGACGCCGTCGGGGGTCTCCACCCCGAGGTCGCGCTGGGCCTTCAGCACCGCGATCCACAGCTGCCGCTCGAGGACGATCTTGTGCTCGGGCGACCAGATGCGGGCCAGCTCGGCGGAGGCGTAGCGGGAGGCGAGGACGTTCGGAGTGGTCACCGGCCCATTGTCGCAGTCCGCGGTCAGGGCGTGGAGAGCAGGACGCGGCCCTCGTCGTCGAGCAGCTTGCCCTGACGCTTGACGCTGCGCACGATCGTGGCGCGGTCGGTGACCCGCCATCCCGGCACGCGCTCCGCTGCCGTGCCCTCGAACTCGAACAGCTCGGCAAGGGCGTTGAACCGCACCACCAGCGCGAGGTTGGACGCGCCCACGACGGCCGCGCACCGCACGACGCAGGGCAGGTCGCCGATCACGTCGCCCGCCGTGCGCGGGTCGTCCGCCTCGGCCTCGAGGATCACGCCGCGTCCCGCACCGCCCGCGGAGGCCACGACGTCGCAGCCCAGCCGGATCGCGCGCGAGCGCAGCGCCCGCTCCAGCAGGCGGCGCGCGGTGGGCTCGGGACGGTCGAGCCGGCGCCCGATGTCGGCCACGCTCATGCGGGGGTCCTCGATGAGGATCTCGGTGAGCTGGGCGAGCACCTCCGCGTCGGGCGGCGTGACGGTGCCGTCGCCACGGCGGTCGAGCCCGCTGACCTGCTCGGGGCTGAGCGCGCCGAGTCGCCACTGCGCGTCCTCGCGGTGCACTCCGGCGATGAACGAGGCGCGCGTGCCGACGATGTCGGGATCGTCGCCCACGAAGGTGTCGACCGCCTGCCGCATCTGACCCAGTCCGCGGCCGATGAGGATGATGGCGACATCGTCCTTGCCGGCCAGCAGGTCGACGGAGTAGACCTCCTCCGCCTGGGCGATCTGCTCGGCGACCCGGACGTCGGCACCGGGACGGCAGGTCAGCTTGAGGACCACGGCATCGCGGTCGGGCGCCAGCTGCTCGGCGCTGGGACGCACCACGAACCAGGCCAGCCGCTCGGCGACCAGACGGTCCCAGCGACGGGCGGCGGTGGCGGGGTCGACGCCGATCGTGCGGCCGATGGCGCTCCACGGGGCCCGGGGAGCGACCTGCAGGGCGTGCACGAGCGCGAGGTCGACCTCGGGGAGCTCAGGCAGGGACTGCGACGACGCGTACATGCGGCCAGAATACGGGTTGCCGGTCCGACCGCACGCCCAGGTGACGGATCAGCCCGCCGAGGGCCCTCCGACTGACGGAACCGCGCTGTGGCGTCGGCGGGGACTCAGCCGGGCAGGTTCGCCGCGATGTCGCGCCGGTGGTGCGCCCCGCGGATGCGGATGAGGTCGACGGCCTCGTACGCGCGGGCCCGGGCCTGGTCGAGGTCGTCGCCGACGGCCGTCACCGACAGCACGCGGCCACCGGCCGTGACCAGGTTGCCGTCCTCGTCGATCTTCGTGCCGGCGTGGATCACGTCGACCCCCTCGACCGCGTTGGCCTCGTCGAGTCCCTCGATGCGGTCGCCGGTGACGGGCGACTCGGGGTAGTGCTCCGAGGCGATCACCACGGTGAGCGCGGCGCCGTCGCGCCACTGCGGCAGCCCGACCTCGGCGAGCGTGCCCGTGGCGGCGCCGTGCAGGAGCGCCGACAGCGGCGTCCTCAGCAGCGACAGCAGCGCCTGGGTCTCGGGGTCGCCGAAGCGGGCGTTGAACTCGACCACGCGCGTGCCGCGGCTGGTGAGGGCGAGGCCGGCGTAGAGCAGCCCCTGGAACGGGGTGCCGCGCGCGGCCATCTCCTTGACGGTGGGCAGCAGGACCCGCTGGGTCACGTCGCTCACGAGGTCGTCGGGCGCCCAGTCGAGCGGGGTGTACGCACCCATGCCGCCGGTGTTCGGTCCCTCGTCGTCGTCGAGGGCGCGCTTGAAGTCCTGCGCCGGCTGCAGCGGCAGCACGGTGGAGCCGTCGGTGATCGCGAACAGCGACACCTCGGGACCGTCGAGGTACTCCTCGATCACGACGCGATCGCACGAGACGCCGTGGTCGTAGGCCGCCTGGCGGTCCTCGGTGACGACGACGCCCTTGCCGGCCGCGAGGGCATCGTCCTTGACGACGTAGGGCGGGCCGAAGGTGTCGAGCGCGTCGGCGACCTGCTCGGCCGTCTCACACACGCGCGCCATCGCGGTGGGCACCTCGGCGGCGGCCATGACCTGCTTCGCGAACGCCTTCGAGCCCTCGAGCTGCGCGGCCTCGGCGCTGGGACCGAAGCAGGCGATGCCCGCATCGCGCACCGCGTCGGCGACGCCCGCGACGAGCGGGGCCTCGGGTCCGACGACGACGAGCCCGGCGCCGATGCGGGTGGCGAGGTCGGCCACGGCGGCGCCGTCGAGCGGGTCGACGGGGTGCAGGGTGGCGATGTCGGCCATGCCCGGGTTGCCCGGGGCGGCGTGGACCTCGGTGACCTGCGGGTCGCGGGAGAGGGCCAGGGACAGGGCGTGCTCGCGGCCGCCGGTGCCGATGACGAGAACCTTCACCCGTCGAGCCTATCGCCGGTGCGCACGGGCTCCCGCATCGATCAGGACGGCGTGATGTCGGCGGCGATCTCGCGCGCGAACGCCACGAGCGCGTCCCACGGGCGCGGGCCGTCGGTGCCGGTGAGGAACGAGGACCACGTCAGCGGCGGCGGCGCCGGCAGTGCGAGGTCGTCGAAGGCGCGGGTCCAGCCGGCCAGCAGGCGCTCGTCGTAGCGGCCCGAGGCGAGCAGGAAGCTCGTGACGGCCGAGACCGTGCCGCGCCGGGCCTCGTCGTCCTCGCGCAGCAGCTCGGCCAGGTCGGCGCCGAAGCCCTCGGCGTCGAACTCGGGCCACGACGCGGCGGCGTGCAGGCCGTCGCGCAGCAGGTCGGGCAGGCGGTCCCAGTCGGTGATGTCCTCGCGGTGTGGTCCGAACGCGATCGTGGCCAGCGCCGAGACGACGCCGCCCGCGCCGATGGCCGCGAAGAACCCCGCCATCGCCTCGGGGCGCCGGTGCTGGCGCTCCAGCACGCGCAGGAGCCGCGTGAAGCGCGCCGCCTGCTGCCGCGAGACCAGGTCGGCCGGAGGAAGGACGTCAGTCATCGGCCCCCCGGGACCCGCGACCCGTGACGACGTCGCCGAGGGCGCTGACGACCTCGTCGAGCGTCAGCGGCGCGAGGGTGACCTCGACCTCCTCGGTGCCCGTGCGCGGGGCGTGCTCGACCCGGTACCAGCCCTGCGGACCGGCGTCGACGACCGTGACGGTGGCGTCGACGTCGCGCTCGGCCCAGTTGCCGGTGGCGCGCCAGGCCAGACGCCAGCCCTCGAGGACCGGGTCGAGGTCGGCGTCGCCGCTGGGGTCGACGCCCTCGAGCGTCATGGCCGCGTCGATGACGGTGGTGTTCGTCGTGACCGTGGGTCGCTCGGCCGGGACCTCGCGGTCGAAGATCGCCAGCCACTGGCGCAGCTGGTCGCGCAGCAGGCCGAGCTCGGTGGCGGTGACGACGACGGCGCCCTCGGTGTCGGGCGCGCTCGTGGTGGCGCGGCCGTCGGGCATCCAGCCGATGAACAGGGGCGAGAGGGTGGCGCCGTCGAAGCGCTCGACGACGATGCTGCGCGCGGGACCCACCGCGACCTCGACCAGGCTCGCGGCCGTGGGGTGGACGCCCGCGGAGGTCACGAGGCCCTCCTGGCGCAGGCGGGTGGGCGCGTCGGCCGGGGCCACGCGGCCGGCGTGCACCTCGGCCAGCTTGATGAGGTCGTCGTAGCCGACGGTGAGCTGCAGGAAGGTCTCGTCGAGTCTCGGCACGGTGGCTCCAGCGTTCGCAGGGGTGTCGTTCATGTCAGTCCCAGAACGTCAGCTTGTCGCCGACGTCCTTCCAGGTGTCGCCGTCGGTGACGGTGTCCCAGGCCTTCGAGGCGCCGTCGCTGATCTCGTCCCAGTGGTCCACCACCTCGGCGCCGGCCCAGACCAGGCCGGTGCCCACGGCGATGGCGCCGGTGACCGGGTTGGGCGCGATGAGGAACGCCGTGGTGGAGGCGCTGAAGGCGGTCTCGGCCACGTCGGCCACGTAGCCGGCGCCCTCGCGCTCGAAGGCGTCGATCGGGTTGCCCTGCTGGATCAGGTTGTTGACGCCGACCGCCGTGCTGTAGACGCCACCCACGATGCCGAGGCCGCGCATGAGGCCCAGGCCTCCGGGGTTGCGGCTCAGCGGGTCGGCCCAGCCGGCGGTCGGGAAGCGGGTGCCCGGTCCGGCCCACTTGGGCAGCTTGTTCAGCAGCGCGGTGGGCGGGGCCGCGTGGCGCCCGCCGCCCGAGAGCATCCAGCGCGCCCACTCGCCCGTGCGCCCGCCGGCGTTGGCCATGCGGGTCAGCATGTTGCGGCCGACGAGGCCGGTCTGGAAGATGGGCGCGACGCCCGTGGCCATCTTCTTCATCTTGCCCAGCGCCGAGGCGATGGAGATGAGCGGGAAGTCGTCGTCGTTGCCGAAGATGTTGCCGAACTCGGCGCCGAGGTACTCCCCCAGCAGGTCGTTGAGGGTGTCGTTGATGGCGCTGAGCGACATCGTGACCTTGCCCTCGCCCGACTCGTCGAGCAGCAGCGCAATGTCGGCCAGGCCGTTGAGCTTCTCGGCCGCGTCGTCGAGGAACGTCGCCTTGGCCTCGATGTTCTCCAGGCTCGGCAGCGCGACCGGGCTGGCGGAGCGCGCGGACGCGGCGTTGGTGCGGATCTTCGACGCCAGCTCCTCCGCGCGGGTGGCCGACAGCGTGAGCTTGTCGTAGTCCATCTCGACGGTCATAGCGTGACCTCCTCCTTCACGGCGAACCACAGCGCGACGTGCTCGGGGCGGGTGCCGCCGGCCACGCGCGGGGGGACGAGGTCGTGCTCGCGCACGAACGACCATTCGACGACGGCCATGTTGAGCGGCGAGGCCCACCGGCGCGAGGCGACCAGCACGCCGGCCTCGCTGCGCAGCGTGAGCAGCTTCGGCAGGCCGCGGTGGGTGAGCTGCATGCCGGGGAGCACGAACCGCTGGTCTCCGGTGACCGCGAGACGCTGGCGCCGTCCGAGGCCGCTGCGCTTCCCCTCGGTGGTGATCGTGGCGACGCGCTCGCCGTTCAGCGTCACAGGGACCCCGTCGTCGTAGGCGTCGCGGAACGGGTTCGCCTGCCGCTCGGCGGCGGTGCGTCGATCGGTCAGGTCGAGGGTCACCGTCGCGTCGCCCACCGTGGCCTCGATCGCGTCCGCGCGGCGCACCAGGCGCACCGGACCCCATGACGACCGGCGGTGGGACCGCCACTCGTACCTCTGCTCGTCGCTCACACCGTCTCCCCCGTGAATGTGCTTCGAAGATCCTAGAGCAGGTCGTGCAGGACGACCGTCTCCTCGCGGTCGGGACCGACGCCGACGGCGCTGATGCGCGAACCGCTCATCGCCTCGATCTCGCGCACGTACGACTGCGCGTTCGCGGGCAGGTCGGACAGCTCGCGGGCACCGCTGATGTCCTCGGTCCAGCCGGGGAAGAACTCGTAGATCGGCTTGGCGTGGTGGAAGCCCGTCTGGGTCATCGGCATCTCGTCGACGCGCTCGCCGTCGACCTCGTACGCCACGCACACGGGGATCTGCTCCCAGCCGGTGAGGACGTCGAGCTTGGTCATCACGAAGTCGGTGACGCCGTTGATGCGCGCGGCATAGCGCGCCACCGGGGCGTCGTACCAGCCGCAGCGACGGGGGCGACCGGTCGTGGTGCCGAACTCGCCGCCGTTCTCGCGCAGGCGGTCGCCGTCGGCGTCGAACAGCTCGGTGGGGAACGGGCCCTCGCCCACGCGGGTGGCGTAGGCCTTGACGATCCCGATCACGCGCGTGATGTCGGTGGGGGCGATGCCCGAGCCCGTGCACGCGCCGCCCGTGGTGGCCGACGAGCTGGTGACGAACGGGTAGGTGCCGTGGTCGACGTCGAGCAGCGTGGCCTGGCCGGCCTCGAGCAGCACGGTCTTGTCGTCGCGCAGCGCCTCGTGTAGCACGAGCGCGGTGTCGGCGACGTACGGACGCAGGCGGTCGACGTGGCCCAGCAGCGACTCGACGATCTCGTCGGCGTCGACCGCGCGGCGGTTGTAGACCTTGGTGAGGATCTGGTTCTTGAGGTCGAGCGCACCCTCGACCTTCGCCTGGAGGATCTTCTCGTCGAAGAGGTCCTGCACGCGGATGCCGAGGCGGTTCATCTTGTCGGCGTAGGTGGGGCCGATGCCGCGGCCGGTCGTGCCGATCTTGCGGCTGCCGAGGAAGCGCTCGTTGACCTTGTCGAGCGTGCGGTTGTAGTCGGCGATGAGGTGCGCGTTCGCGCTGACCAGCAGGCGCGACGTGTCGATGCCGCGCTCGTTGAGGCCGTCGATCTCCTGGAACAGGACGTCGAGGTCGATGACGACGCCGTTGCCGATCACCGGGACGCAGCCGGGCGTCAGGATGCCGCTGGGCAGCAGGTGCAGGGCGTACTTCTCGTCGCCGATGACGACGGTGTGGCCGGCGTTGTTGCCGCCGTTGAACTTCACGACGTAGTCGACGCGGCTGCCCAGGAGGTCCGTTGCCTTGCCCTTGCCCTCGTCACCCCACTGGGCTCCGACGATCACGACTGCGGGCATGGAATGCCACCCCTCCACCAGACGGAAAGCCCCGCTACGGGGGCTCGTGCTCGTCAATCCTACCGAGAACCCGCCGCGCGGGAGCCACCGGCGCTTGTCGCCGGGCGTGGAAGGACGGCGAAAAGGAGACATTCGCACCAGTTCAGGCGGAGTGATGGACATCACTGGAACGTGCCGTAGCCTTCCTGTAACTGCACGTGTAACGGTGAGTTGCATTGGGACTCCCCCGGACCCGCGGCACTCGAAGGAGGAACCCTCTTGCACCCCCATCGCCTGACCCTCGTCCCCGCGGGAGACGTCCACCTCTGGGTGCCGCGGTCCTCCACGCTGCGGGCGTTCGCGACCGCCGCGCCCGACCCCCGCCCGGTCACTCCCGACCAGCAGCGGCGCCTCGACGTCGCCGGCCTCCCGCGCCCCGTGGACGACGAGGTCAACCCCTGGATCGGCCTGCGCGCCACCCTCCACGGCGCCGACCTCACCTCCCTGGCGGGCACGCTGCGCCGCTACTGCGCCCGCCACGAGAGCCTGCGCTGCATGTTCGTGCGCCGCGACGACGGCAGCTACGAGCGACGCATCATCGACGCGGAGCTGATCGGCTTCCAGCCGCGCCACCTCGGCCACCATGCCGACCCGGGCGAGGCGTTCGACGCGGTCATGGCCGAGCTCGACGACCGCACGGGTCCGCTGTCGTGGCCCGCCGCCACGGTCGTCAGCGTCACCGACGCGAACGGCGACATCACGGTGTTCGCCGCCTTCGACCACGTGACCTTCGACGGCTACAGCGCCTACCTGACGATGGGCGAGCTCAAGCACCACCTCGAGGCCGAGCTGAACCACGCGCCCTTGCCCGCCCCCGTGGGCAGCTACGTCGACTTCGCCGTCGAGCAGCGCGCCCTCCAGGACGCGATCAGCCCCGACAGCCCGGCCCTCGAGCCCTGGCGCCGCGCGGCCGATGCCACGGGCGACCTGCCCGGCCTGCCGCGCGCCACCGGCGTCCGGCGCGGCGACCGGATCCAGCACCGGATGCGGTACCCCACCTTCGCGGGCCCCCGGCTGAGCCGGGCGTTCCACCGCTGGTGCGACCGGCACGACGTGCCACCCGCCCTGGCGTTCACCGCCGTGCTGCTGCGCGCCATGGTCGCGGAGGAGGACGACGAACGACTCACGGTGCTGATGTCCACGCACAACCGCAACCGCCCCGAGTGGCACCAGGCCATCGGCTGGTTCTCGGGCATCGTGCCGATGACGGTGGATCTCGGCCGCGACCTGCCGCTGATCGAGCTCGTGCGGCGCACGGCCGAGGCGTGGCAGTTCGGTCGCACCGCCGAGACGATCCCGCTGCCCCTGGCCAACCACCTCCTCGGCACCACGATGCGCCCCGCGGCGGTCGTGTCGTTCCTGGACTCACGCCACTGCCCCGGCCGGGACGGCTGGGAGGAGATGGACTCCACCGTGTTCCTCGGCGAGGTCGAGCCCAGCGACGAGATGCACCTGTGGATCAACTCGATGCCCTACGGCACCGAGCTGCTGCACCGCAGCCCCGACACCCCGCCCTGCACCGAATGGCTCGACCGCGTGATGAACCGGATGCGCGACCAGATGGTGGCGGTCACGCGCGAGGTCAACGACCCGATGGAGGCACTGACATGAGAATGACCCGCATCGAGGAGCTCGACACCATCGACGGTGACGTCTTCCTCCTCCGCCCGTCCGAGGAGTCCGCCGCCGCCCTGGCCGCCGCCCCGGCGAACGAGCACCGGCCGTCCTACATGCAGGACCAGCACCTGCGGCTCCGACGCGCCATGGAGCGGGTGGGCTCGGCCGACGCCAACTGGCTGGGCCTGTGCTTCGACGTCGAGGGCCCGCTCGACGTCGACGCCCTGCACCGCGCCGCCACCGCGTGGGTCCGTCGGCACGAGGTCATGTGGGGCACCTTCAAGGACGACCCCGCCGATCCCGACGGCGAGCTGACCCGCCACGCGATCGCGCCCGAGGACCTGACGCTCAGCCTGACCCCGCTCGGGTCGCACGCGGGCGACGAGGTCAACCAGGTCCTGCTCAAGCACTTCAGCGACGCCGTCGACCCGATCGACAACTTCGGCTATGCGATCGCCGGCGTCTCGGGCGAGGACCGGTCCACGATCTTCTGCGGGTTCGACCACTGCTACGGCGACGGCTTCAGCGTCCTGCTCGCCTACATGGAGCTCTCACAGCTGTACGCCAACGAGATCGGCGACGAGCAGGTCGAGATGCCTCCCGTGAAGGGCTACATGACGTACGCGCAGGAGGAGCGCGCCGACGCGCAGCAGTACGGCATCGACCACCCGTCGATGCAGTTCTGGGCCGACTACGCGATGGACGGCGCCGGCGCCAAGGACGGCTTCCCGATGGATCTCGGCATCGCCGAGGGCGAGCGGTTCTGGCTCGTCCCGATGGACTACGACATCCTCACGGCGGCCGAGTGCGACCGGCTCGAGGCGATCGCGAAGGAGGAGTCGGCCACGTTCCCGTCCGTCGTCTACGCCGCGTTCGCGCTGGCCGCACGCGACCTCGCCGGCGCGAGCGCCTACCGCTTCTTCAACCCCGTCGCGACGCGCCACACCCCCGAGACGCTCCCGACGATGGGCTGGATGATCAACGTCCTGCCGATCCACATCCCGGTCGCCCCCGAGGCCACGCTGTTCGACGTCGCGCGCGACGTGCGCCAGAAGTTCCGCGACGCGCGAGTGTGCGAGCCGGTGCCCGCCCTGCGCGTCATGGAGGTCGTCCAGGAGGCCTTCGGGTTCTCGCTCGAGGACACACACCGGCCCGCGATCGTCTCCTACCTCGACGGCCGGATGATCCCCGGCCAGGAGAAGTGGGCCCAGGACCGGTTCCACGGCACGACCGGCCAGGGGTACGACGACAACGTCAACGTCTGGATCAACCGCACGCCGACCGAGCTCTACGTGATGTGCAGCGTCCCGCAGACCCCCACGGCCGTGGCGAACGTCGACGCGTTCTTCACGTACGCCTCGAACCTCCTGCGCGGGGCCCTCACGCGCTAACGTCGAGCCCGTGAACTCCTGGCTGGCGGTCAGCAATGCCCAAGCGGGATCCTCCGACGAGGCGGTGATCGCCCAGGTCCTCGAGATCCTGCGCGAGGCCGCCGAGGTGGAGCACGTCGCCACCGAGGATCCCGACCACCTGGCGCGCACGCTGGCCGAGCACCCGGACGTCGACCTCGTCGTCTCGATGGGCGGCGACGGCAGCCTGCACGCCGTGGTCCAGGCGCTGCACGACGCGGGTCGGCTGCCGGGCACGCCCGTGGGCCTGGTGCCGCTGGGCACGGGCAACGACTTCGCCCGCACCCTGCAGCTGGCCGAGGACCCCGTCGACGCCGCGCGTGACCTGGCCGCCGGCTCGGTGCGCTCGATCGACCTGGTCCTGGACTCCACCGGCACGGTGGTGGTGAACGCCGCGCACGTGGGCATCGGCGCGGAGGCCGCGGCCCGGGCCGAGCCGGTGAAGCCCGCCCTCGGGCCCCTGGCCTACGTGCTGGGCGCGATCTCGACCTTGTTCACCCCGAGCGCCGACGTGCGCGTCACGATCGACGACCGCACGCTCAGCGGCCGGGTGGCCCAGGTGGCCGTGGGCAACGGCCGCTTCGTGGGCGGCGGCGGCGAGCTGCTGCCGAAGGCCGTGGTCGACGACGGCCTGATGGACGTGGCCGTGGCGTTCGCCGCCCGGCTGCCGCAGCGGATCGCGTACGCGCTGCACCTGCGTCGCGGCACGCACCCGAACGCCGACTTCGTGCACTACACGCGGGCGACGTCGGTGCGCGTGACCGGCGACGCCGTGCGCTGCACGACCGACGGCGAGCTCACCGATCCGCGCTCGGAGCACGGCTGGCGGATGCTCGCCGACGGCCTCGCGATGCGGCTGCCGGCCTGAGTCAGCCGACGAGCGCCTCGTAGCCCTCGCGGCTGGACTCGCGCAGGAACTCGCGGCAGCGGTGCGCCTCGGCGTCGTCACCGAGCCGCTCGCTGGCGGTGGCCAGGACGGCCAAGGCGTGCAAGAAGCCACGGTTCGCCTCGTGCGTCCACGGCACCGGGCCGTGACCGCGCCAGCCGTTGCGGCGCAGCGAGTCGAGGGAGCGGTGGTAGGCCGTGCGCGCGAACGCGTAGCCCTCGAGGTCGCGGCCGTCGGCGAGCGCGGCGTCGGCCAGGCGGGCCCACGCGGCGACCGAGTCGGGGTGGCGCGAGGCGACCTCGTCGGCCTCGGCGCCCTCGGCCAGCAGGGCCGTGCCCGGGTCCTCGGGCAGCAGCGTCTCGGGCGGTTCTCCCAGAAGGTTGGTCATGGTGAGCCAGCCTAGACGGGCGGTCCGACCGCTACCGCTGGTGCGTGTGCGCGATGTAGACGTCGCACGGGGCGTGCGCGGCGACGTCGCGCGCGATGCTGCCGAGCACGCGGGTCAGGCCCTGGACGCGCTTGTTGCCCACGACGATGACGTCGGCATCGAGCTCCTCGGCGGCGCGCACGAGCGCGTCGGCCGGCTTGCCCTCGCCGGCGCCGTACGTCACCTCGAGACCCGGGAAGTCCTTGCGGATCTGGCTGAAGACGTCGCCGGCGACGTCCTTGGCCGTCTGCTCGTTCGTGATGAGGATCTCCTCGGAGCCGACCTCGATGCGCTCGGCCTCGAAGTTCTTCCCGTACGCCGACAGGACGTGCAGGCGGGCACCGAGTCCGGCAGCCAGCTCGGCGGCCTTGCGGGCCGCGGCGGCCGCGGGGGCGGTGTTGTCGACGCCGGTGAGGACGATCTTGGCCATGGGTTTCCCTTCGTCACGCGGGCGAGGCCGCCCGGACTCCTGCCTCGACCCTAGTGGGAGTCGGGCTCCCGGAGTGGGTCCGGACGTCCGGTTCCCGGTCACCGAGACCCCGTGGACGCGACGACGGCGGGGACGATCCCTCGTCCCCGCCGTCGGTGCTCGGTGCCTCAGTGCGTGCCGGCGCTGCGCAGGTTCTGGCAGGCCTCGACGACGCGCGCCGCCATGCCGGCCTCGGCGGCCTTGCCCCAGGCGCGCGGGTCGTACGCCTTCTTGTTGCCGACCTCGCCGTCGACCTTCAGGACGCCGTCGTAGTTCTGGAACATGTGGCCCACGACCGGGCGGGTGAACGCGTACTGCGTGTCGGTGTCGACGTTCATCTTCACGACGCCGTAGTCGACGGCCGCGCTGATCTCCTCGGGCAGCGAGCCCGAGCCGCCGTGGAACACGAAGTCGAACGCGCGGTCCTTGCCGAACTTCGCGGCGACGGCCTCCTGCGCGGCCTTGAGGACCTCGGGGCGCAGCTTGACGTTGCCCGGCTTGTAGACGCCGTGGACGTTGCCGAAGGTCAGCGCCGTGAGGTAACGGCCGTTCTCGCCCAGGCCGAGGGCCTCCACGGTGGCGATCGCGTCCTCGGGCGAGGTGTAGAGCTTGTCGTTGATCTCGGCCTCGACGCCGTCCTCCTCGCCGCCCACGACGCCGATCTCGACCTCGAGGATGATGTGCGCGGCGTGCGCCTTGGCGAGCAGCTCCTGCGCGATCTCGAGGTTCTCGGCCAGCGGTACGGCCGAGCCGTCCCACATGTGCGACTGGAAGTACGGCAGGCCGCCGCCCTTCACGCGCTCGGCGGAGGCGTCGAGCAGCGGCCGGACGAAGCCGTCGAGCTTGTCCTTGGGGCAGTGGTCGGTGTGCAGCGCGACGTTGATCGGGTACTTCTTGGCGACCTCCTGCGCGAACGCGGCGAAGGCCAGCGAGCCCGAGACCATGTCCTTGACGGTGGGGCCGGAGAAGTACTCGGCGCCGCCGGTGGAGACCTGGATGATGCCGTCGCTGCCGGCCTCGGCGAAGCCGGCCAGGGCGGCGTTCAGCGTCTGGGAGGACGAGACGTTGATCGCGGGGTACGCGAAGGAGTCGTTCTTCGCCTTGTCCAGCATCTCGGCGTAGACCTCGGGAGTGGCGACGGGCATGGGTCCTCCTGTGGGAACTCGTGTTGCGGTCAGTATTCCACCGACGCGAGGTCGGCATGCTCACGGATCCAGGCGTGCATCGTGATCGCCGCCGCGGCCCCCGCGTTGATCGATCGCGTCGAGCCGAACTGGGCGATCGCGACCATCCGCTCACACGCCTGCGCGGCCTCGTCGGTGAGGCCCGGGCCCTCCTGGCCGAAGACGAGGACGGCGTCCAGCGGCAGCGACGTGGTCTCGATCGGGACGGCGCCGGGCAGGTTGTCGACGCCCACCACCGCGACCCCCGCCTGCTGCGCCCACGCGACGAACGCGGGGACGTCCTCGTGGTGGTACACGTGCACGTAGCGGTCGGTGACCATCGCGCCGCGGCGGTTCCAGCGGCGCTTGCCGATGATGTGCACGCCGCCCACGTTGAACGCGTTCGCGGTGCGCACGATCGAGCCGATGTTGAAGTCGTGCTGCCAGTTCTCGATGGCCACGTGCAGCCGGTGCCGCCGCAGGTCGAGGTCGGCGACGATCGCCTCCACGGTCCAGTAGCGGTACCGGTCGACGACGTTGCGGGTGTCGCCCTCGCGCAGCAGGTCGGGGTCCAGCCGCGGGTCGTCGGGCCACGGGCCCACCCACGGGCCGACGGTCACGCCACCCCGTACTGCTCGCGGTACGCGCGCACCGCGGGGAGGTGCTCGGCGTGCCGGCCGGTCTCCTCCAGGTACTCGATGATGTCGTCGAAGCTGACGATGGAGGTCACGGTGATGCCGTGGTCGCGCTCGACCTCCTGGATGGCGGAGAGCTCGCCCGTGCCGCGCTCGCGGCGGTCGACGGCGACGATGACGCCCGCGACCTCGGCGTCGAGGCGGTCGACCAGCGCGATGACCTCGCGGATCGCGGTGCCCGCGGTGATGACGTCGTCGATGACCAGCAGGCGGCCGCGCGGCTCGGCGCCGACGAACAGGCCGCCCTCGCCGTGGTCCTTCGCCTCCTTGCGGTTGAAGCACCACGGCACGTCGCGGTCGTGCGCGTCGGCCAGCTGCACCGCGGTGGCGGCGGCGAGCGGGATGCCCTTGTAGGCGGGACCGAGCAGGACGTCGAACTCCAGACCCGCGCCGGCGATCGCGTCGGCGTAGAAGCCGCCGAGCGCCGCCAGCCGCGCCCCGGTGTCGAACGCGCCCGCGTTGAAGAAGTACGGCGACGTCCGCCCGGACTTCAGGGTGAACTCCCCGAACCGCAGCACCTCGTGCTCGAGGGCGAACTCGATGAACCGGCGCTGGTAGTCGTGCACCCGCCCAGCGTAGGGCGCCCGCAGTTTCCCCGGTTAAGTGGGGAAACTGTCACGCGCCGGGCTTGCGCTCGGAGGAGACGAGGTCGCCGACGACGACGTTGCGGTCGTCGGTGCGGAAGAGCTCGGAGCAGGTCACGAGGGTGACGACGGCCTCGGTGGGCTCCTCGCCCTCGGCCTCGGGGTCGGGCACGGGCCACAGCGGCCACGAGGTCGTGAAGGGCACGCGGATCCGGTCGCCGTCCTGGCGCAGCTCGTAGGTGAAGACGTGCGTGCGGGTCTCGACGACGACCTCGTCGCCGGCGCGCAGCTTGAGGAAGTCGCGGAAGGGCTCGCCGTGCGTCACGCGATGGCCCGAGAGCACGAGGTTGCCGACCTCGCCGGGCAGCGCGCCGTCGGTGTCGCGACCGACCCCCTTCGCGAGGGTGGCGTCGTCGTCGCCGTCGAGGATCGGCACCTCGAAGTCGGCACCGAACCGCGGCACCCGCAGCAGCCCGGCGCCGGTGACCGGGTCCTCCTCCGCCTTCCAGGCCTCGGAGATCTCGCCGCGGATGCGCTCGTGCTCGCGCTGGGCGACGACGTTGGTGCCGAAGTACTGCCAGCCGACCCAGCCCAGGATCCCCACACCGGCGAGCAGCAGGACGACGCCCGCGACGAGCATGAGGCGCGAGGCGAGCGAGCGGGTCGGAGTGGCGGACACCTCCCCATTGTCGGGTGCGCACCACGTCGTCCGCGCGGCAGCCTGAGATCTCGATGAGGAATCTGATCATTTTCAACCGCCGTCAGGTGCCCGCATGTATTCTGGCGTTGCAGGTTCGGGGAGCTCTTGAGCCGCTGAATCTGCCGTCGGTCCGCCGTTTCACCCCCCGAGAACGGCGGGCCGACCTATTTCTCCCCCTCCCTGCTCCGCCGTCCCGGCTAGGGTCGAGCCGTGAGCAGGCGCAGCGCTCGTCTCGACGGCATCGGCACCACGATCTTCGCGGAGATGAGCGCGCTCGCGGTCGAGACCGGAGCGATCAACCTCGGCCAGGGCTTCCCCGACCAGGACGGGCCCGAGGTCGTCAAGGAGGCCGCGCGCGCCGCGATCACCGACGGCCCCAACCAGTACGTCGCCGGCATCGGCATCCCGCTGCTGCGCGAGGCGATCGCGCGTCACCAGCAGCGATTCCACGGCATCGAGCTCGACCCCGGGCGCGAGGTCGTCGTGACGACCGGCGCGACCGAGGCCGTCGCGGCGGCACTGCTCGGCCTGGTGAACCCGCGCGACGACGTCCTCGTGCTGGAGCCCTTCTACGACTCGTACCGCGCGATGATCCAGATGGTCGGCGCCCGTCACCGCGCCGTCACGCTGCGCGCGCCCGACTTCCGACTGCCGGTCGACGAGCTGCGCGCCGCCGTCACGCCGCGCACCACCGCGATCGTGCTGAACTCGCCGCACAACCCGACCGGGGCGGTGCTCACGCGCGAGGAGCTGACCGCCGTCGCGGAGGTCGCGATCGAGCACGACCTCGTCGTCATCTCCGACGAGGTCTACGAGCACCTGAGCTTCGCCACGCCGCACGTGCCGATCGCGACGGTGCCCGGCATGGCCGAGCGCACCCTCACGATCAGCAGCGCGGGCAAGACCTTCTCCTTCACGGGCTGGAAGGTCGGCTGGGCCACGGGACCCGCCGACCTCGTCGACGCGCTCATGGGCGCCAAGCAGTTCCTGACCTACACGTCGGGCACGCCGTTCCAGCCCGCCGTCGCCGCGGCGCTCGACCTGCCCGACGCGTTCTACGTCGCGCTGCGCGACGACCTCCGGCACAAGCGCGACCTGTTGTGCGCCGGGCTCGCTGACCTCGGACTCGACGTCTTCGTCCCCGAGGGCACCTACTTCGCCACCACCGACGTGGCGCCGCTGGGCTTCGACGACGGCCTGGAGTTCTGCCGCGAGCTGCCCCGCCGCGCCGGCGTCGTCGCGATCCCGCACCAGGTGTTCCACGACGACCGCCCGGACGGATCCAACCCCGGACGCACGCTCGTGCGCTGGGCGTTCTGCAAGCGCGAGACCGTCCTCGACGAGGCCGTCACGCGGCTCGCACGCCTGCGAGCCCGCTGATCCCGCGGTGCAACTCCTGTTTGCATGTGTCCCCGATCACACCTAGAGTCACGCCAACGGCACTCTCGGAGGGGGACTCTCGTGTCACGACAGCTCAAGGCGATCCTGGTGGCTCTGCTCGGCGCCCTGGTGGTGATCACCGCGGGAGCCGGCGCCTCGGCCGAGTCGGGATGGTGGGTCGCCACCTCGACACCGAGCCCGGAGTCCGAGGTCAACGCCACCGGCGAGCCCTCGGGCGGCACGAACGCCGCCGGCGAGGTCACCGGCTACATCGACGCCCACACGCACATGTTCATGGACCTCGGCATGGGCGGGAACGCGGTGTGCGGCTCGACGTACAGCGAGAAGGGCATCGCCGACGCGCTCAAGGACTGCGATCGTCACGGCGTCTCGCTCCTGGAGAACCTGACGAACTCCGGCGCCGGCCGCGGGCCCCTCGACCCTCACGACACCGTCGGCTGGCCCACGTTCAAGGACTGGCCCACCTACTCGTCGTTCACGCACCAGCAGATGTACTACAAGTGGGTCGAGCGGGCGTGGCGCGGCGGCCAGCGGATCATGGTCAACGACATGGTGTCGAACCCCGGCCTGTGCCCGATCCTCGGCGTGATCGCCGGGCCGAACAAGTACAACTGCAACGACATGGACACGGTCCGACGCCAGATCCAGGCCACTTACGACCTCCAGTCGTTCATCGACAAGCAGTACGGCGGCGCCGGCAAGGGCTGGTACCGCGTCGTCACCAGCCCGAAGCAGGCGCGCGACGTCGTCGCCCAGGGCAAGCTCGCGGTCGTCCTGGGCGTCGAGGTGTCCGAGCCGTTCAACTGCAAGCAGGTGCTTGGCGCGCCCCAGTGCACCAAGGCCGACATCGACAAGGGCCTCGACGAGCTCAAGGCCAAGGGCGTCTCGAGCATGTTCCTGTGCCACAAGTTCGACAACGCCCTGTGCGGCGTGCGCTACGACGAGGAGACCGCCGGCCTGCTCGTGAACGCCGGCCAGTTCCTCACCACCGGCACGTGGTGGAACCCCAAGACCTGCAAGGAGGGCGAGGTCGCCGACAACACCGTGATCGGCGGCGTGCTGCCGCCCGAGATCGCCAGCGTCCCGGGCCTGCCCGCCGTGCTGCCGATCTACCCGAAGGGCCCGCACTGCAACCCGCGCGGCCTGACCGAGCTCGGTGAGTACGCCCTGCGCGGCCTCATCAAGCGCAACATGATGGTCGAGCTGGACCACATGAGCGCCAAGGCCGCGGGCCGCGCGCTCGACATCCTCGAGGCCGAGGCCTACCCGGGCGCGCTGTCCACGCACGACTGGCTGTCCAACGACTACATGGACCGCCTCTACGCCCTGGGCGGCTTCGCCACGCAGTACGGCCACGCCGCGAGCGAGTTCGTCACCCAGTGGCGCGAGACGAAGCCCGTCCGCGAGAAGTACGGAGTCGGCTACGGCTACGGCACCGACATGAACGGCTTCGGCGGCACCGCCGCCCCGCCGGAGGAGTCCGGCAAGATCCAGTACCCGTTCACGGCGCGCGACGGCACGGTCCTCGACCGCCAGGTCACCGGCGAGCGCACGTGGGACTACAACGACGAGGGCGTCCCGCACTACGGTCTGGTCCCGGACTGGATCGAGAGCCTGCGCACGCTGGCCGGGTCCGAGATCGTCGACGACCTCGCCGCCGGCTCCGAGTCGTACCTGCGCACGTGGGGCGCGACGAGGGACTTCGCCCCGGGCGCCAACCTCGCCACGGGTGCCATCGCCACGGCGAGCTCCACCGAGTGGAGCCTGCTCACCGACCTCAAGCCGGGGCGCGCGGTCGACGGCAAGCTGTCCACGCGCTGGGCCAGCAAGTACGGCCAGGACGACGCGTGGTTCCAGGTGGAGCTCCTCGCGCCGCGCCAGGTCCGCAAGGTGACGATCGAGTGGGAGAGCGCCTACGCGCGCCAGTACCGCGTGCAGACCTCGCTCGACGGCCAGCGCTGGCGCGACGTCGCCATCGTCGGCAACGGCAACGGCGGTCTGGACACCGTGACGTTCCAGCAGCCCCAGTCCGCGCGGTTCGTGCGGATGCAGGGCGTGGAGCGCGCCACCCGCTACGGCTACTCGATCAAGGAGTTCGGCGTCTTCAGCTGAGACAGAGGACCGCCCCAACCCTCCGATATGGGGGCCGGGGCGGCGAGAGGCCGGTGCTGCTCCGGCCACCGCTTCGGCCGAAGCGCACGAAGCGATGTGCCCAACCTACAGGGCCTGCCTGAGCGAACGTGAGGAGGGTCTCATGTTCTGGTCCGGAAACCCTCCGGAAGGACCAGCGGCACACCCGGCCGATACGCGAGGTGGACCGCCGAGGGGCTCGACCGTGCCACCCTGTCCCCATGCGTCGTGGCGAGTCGGACCTCAGCACGCTGTCGACGGCCGCGCTCACGTACCCGGACGTCGGAGCGACCCTCGCTGACCTGCCCCGCGGCTACCGGACCCTGACCCGGCGGCGCGTCATCGGCCGCGGCCGGGAGCGCTTCGAGGAGGCCGCGCGCACGATCCTCGACTGGGACCTGCACCGCCGGGCGGGGCTCGGCGTCCATGCGTCCAGCCCGAGCGTCGTCGAGGGAGCGGTCGCGGTGCTGCGCGTCGGATGGGGACCGCTCGGGATGGACGCGCCGGTGCGCGTGGTCCACGTGATCGACGAGCCGAGTCGGCAGGGCTTCGCCTACGGCACCCTGCCGGGACACCCGGAGTCCGGCGAGGAGTCGTTCGTCGTCGAGATGGACGAGTCCGGCGACGTGGTGGTGGCGATCACGGCGTTCTCCCGCCACGCGACACTGCCGGCCAGACTCGGCGGACCGGTGACCACCTTCGTCCAGTCCCGCATCACCGAGCGCTACCTCCGCGCGGCCTGAGCGGCCCGGAGACGACGAGAGCGCGGCTCCTGCGACTGCAGGATTCCGCGCTCCGAGGGGAACTTCTGGTGGAGCCGCCTGTCGGAATCGAACCGACGACCTTCTCATTACGAGTGAGATGCTCTACCGACTGAGCTAAGGCGGCGCGATTCGGCGAGGATCGCCCGCCGAACCAAGTGTGAACTATACCGGGTCGAGCCAGCACGCGGAAAACCCGGGGGCGGTCCGTATGATCGGCCGCGTGGACGCACCGACCCAGGCAGAGCTCGACGACATCCGCGCCAGCATCGACAACATCGACGCGGCGCTCGTTCACCTCCTGGCGGAGCGCTTCAAGTGCACCAAGCGGGTCGGCCGGCTGAAGGCCGAGCACGACCTGCCGCCCGCCGATCCCGCCCGTGAGGCGCGTCAGATCGAGCGGCTGCGCGAGAAGGCGCTCGAGGCCGACCTCGACCCCGCGTTCGCGGAGAAGTTCCTGAACTTCATCATCAGCGAGGTCATCCGGCACCACGAGGCCATCCGCGACTGAGCCCTGGCAGTGACGTTTGCGGGCTTGATCACCGCCTTTCTCCCCGCGAACGTCACGCCCAGCGCTTCCGGCAGGTCACTCCTCGCAGACGGTGCCGTCCTTCGGCACCGTGCCGTCGCCGAAGTAGGCGTCGACGGCGTCGCGGATGCACTCGTTGCCCGAGGTGTAGGCCGTGTGGCCGTCGCCCTCGCGGGTGAGCAGGACGCCGGATTCCAGCTGCTCGGCCATCGCCTCGGACCACTCGTACGGCGTGGCGGGATCGCGCGTGGTGCCGACGACGAGGATCGGCGGCGCACCCTCGGCGGTGACGTCCTCCTGCGGGTGCTCGCCCTTGATCGGCCAGTCGTGGCAGGCCATGACGCCCCAGCCCAGCGCGGCGCCGAACACGGGCGAGACCGCGCGGAACTTCGGGATGAGGTCCTGCGTCTGCGCGGCGTCGGGCGCGCCGTCGGAGTCGAGGCAGTTGACCGCGTAGATGACCTGTCCGGAGTTGTTGTCGAAGGAGCCGTCCTGGTCGCGCTCGAAGTACGTGTCGCTCAGGACGAGCATGACCGACGGGTCGCCCTTGACGAGGCCGCGCAGCGCAGTGGTCAGGTACGGCCAGGACTCCTCCGAGTACAGCGCCACGGCGATGCCGTAGAAGGCACGGCCCTCGGTGAGCTCACGGCCGCCCGGCGCCTTCAGCGGGGTGTCGCTGAGCTTGGCCATGAGCGCGGTGATCGTGTCCATGCCCTCCTGGACCGAGTCGCCCACGGGGCAGGCCTCGCCCTCGATGCAGGACGCGAGGTAGGCCTCGAGCGCCTGCTGGAAGCCGGTGGCCTGGCCCAGGCCCTGGCCCTCGGCGTCGAGGGTGACGTCGACGGCGCCGTCGAGCACCATCTTGTCGACCTTCTCGGGGAAGAGGTCGGCGTACGTGGCGCCCAGCTGGGTGCCGTAGGAGAAGCCGAACCAGCGCATCTCGTCCTGGCCCAGCACGGCGCGGGCGATGTCGTGGTCGCGCGCGGCCTCCTCGGTGGAGACGTGCTCGGCGAGGGCGCCGGAGTTCTCGCGGCAGGCCGTGCCCATCTCCTTCACCGACCGGGTCAGCGCGGCGACGCCGTCGGCATCGTCGGGATCGGGGTCGGTGTCGATGAACGCGTCGAACCGCTCGTCGGACAGGCACTCCAGCGGGGTGCTCTCGCCGACGCCGCGCGGGTCGATGCCGATCACGTCGTGCGTGCGGCGCAGGTCGTCGGGCAGCTCGCTGGCGAGGTAGCCGACGAAGCCGACCGCGGATCCACCCGGCCCTCCCGGGTTGACGAAGATCGCCTTCCCGCCCTTGCCGGTGGCGGGGACGCGGCGGACGGCCAGCTGGAGGGTCTCACCGTCGGGATCCTCGTAGTCGACCGGCACCTCGATCGTGGTGCAGCGGTCGTCACGGCAGTCGCGCCACGTGAGGTCCTGGTCGTAGAAGCGCTCGAGGCCGGCCGGAGCCGTCTCGCCGGTGGGCTCGGGGTCGGGCGCGGGCCGGTCGACGAGGAAGAGCGCGCTGACGGCGCCGGCGACCAGCGCGACCACCAGCAGCGAGACCAGGGCGATGACGGTGACGCGCTTCATCCGAGGAACCTCGACATCATGTGCTCGAGCGCCAGCTGGGGCGCGGCGTTGGCCTGGAGCGCCTCGCGGCAGCCGACGATCGCGTCGATCGAGGCGAGCGTGCCCTCGGGCGTGGAGCGGGCGACCATCGTGGCAATGTCGTCGGCGACGTCGGCGTTGATGGCGGCCGCCCCGGTGCCCAGCTGCTGCGCCAGCACGTCGCGCTGGAACGACAGGAGGTCGAGCAGCACGCCGTCGATCGCGTCGCGCGCCATGCGCTTGCGACGGCGCTCCTGCTCCTTGGTGAGCGACGAGAGAGCGCCGGCGTAGCCCGCCGGACGGCGGCCCCGTTCCTCGACGCCCCACGACTCCTGCAGGTTGCCCAGCTCGCGCGCGTCGAGCACGTCGCAGCGCTCCTTGGCACGGGCGGTGGCCTCCTGGTCGATCCGCTGCGCGGCGCGCAGGCAGTCGCCGAGTCCGCGCAGGCCGACCGGCAGCGCGAGGATCTCGGCGCGACGACGACGGGCCTCGGGGTCGCGGGCCAGCCCGCGGGCGCGGCCGATGTGCCCTTGGGCCGCGGCCGCGGCGCGCTGCGCGACGTCGAGCTCGATCCCGTCGCGCTCGTGCAGCAGCCGCGCGATGGCCGCGGCGGGCGGCGTGCGCAGCAAAACGGGTCGACACCGCGAGCGGATCGTCATGATGACGTCCTCGACGGCTGGCGCGCACAGCAGCCAGACCGTGCCGGGCGCGGGCTCCTCGATCGACTTGAGCAGCGCGTTGGCGGCCTGGTCGGTGAGGCGGTCGGCGTCCTCGACCACGAGGATCTGGTAGCGCCCCATCGACGGGTGCAGGGCCGAGCGGCGGACCGCGTCGCGTGCGGCGTCGACGCCGATGCTGAGGCCGTCGGTGTTGATGACGGCGATGTCGGGGTGGCTGCCCGCGGCGGCGGTGACGCACGAGTGGCACGTCGTGCAGCCGCCCTGCTCGCACTGCAGGGCGGTGGCGAACGCGACGGCGGCGTTGGAGCGACCCGATCCGGGCGGCCCGGTGAACAGCCACGCGTGGGTCATCTGCCCGGCGACGGCCGACCCGAGCGTGGCGACGACGTCGTCCTGGCCGACGAGCTCGTCCCAGACGGGAGCGGTCATGCCTGCGCCCCTCGCGCCTGCGGGAGCCACGGCAGGAGCGCGGCACGGACGCGCTCGTGAATCGCCTCGGGCGCCTCGTCGGCGTCGAGGACGACGTAGTGCTCGGGGTCGGCGTCGGCGAGGTCGAGGAAGTGCCGGCGGACGCGGTCGTGGAACTCGATCGGCTCGCCCTCGATGCGGTCGGGCTCGCCCGCGCGGGCCAGGCCCACGCGCGGGTCGACGTCGAGGACCACGGTGAGGTGCGGGCGCAGGTCGGCGGTGGCCCAGCGGGCGAGCGGTTCGAGCTCGCCGACGTGCAGGGCCCGCCCGGCGCCTTGGTAGGCCAGCGTGGAGTCGACGTAGCGGTCGGTGATGACGACCGAGCCGTCGGCGAGCGCCGGCAGGATCATCGTGTCGACGTGCTCGGCCTTGTCGGCGGCGTAGATGAGCGCCTCGGTGCGCGGTGACAGGTCGCCGGTGGCCGGGTCGAGGAGGATCGAGCGCAGCCGCGCGCCGACCTCGGTGCCGCCGGGCTCACGCGTGAGCAGCGCGGTGTGCCCGCGCGACTCGACCCAGGACGCGAGCAGTCGCGACTGGGTGGACTTGCCCGAGCCCTCGCCGCCCTCGAACGCGACGAAGACGCCGACCTCGGTGACGAGGGGGTCGTCCGATGGCTGCATGGGGCGAGCCTAGTCGGCGCGCCCGACACCGGCGCGCACGGCCGAGCACGCCTGTGGACATCAGCGTCGACGAGTGGAGTCCAAGCTCCGGAGTGCGTGGAACTGCACCGGCACGAAGGCGATCCCGAGGCACATGAGCACGGCGACAAGTGTCTCCCGTACCGGCGACGGCAACGCCGGTGCCACGACGACCCCTGCGAGCAGGATCGCCAGCCAGACACCCGTGACGCAGAAGTACCGGCCTGCCGACGGGCCCGGGCCGAAGAGGCGCTCCGAGGCGCGGCCCACCCACGCCCACATCGATCTACGCGACGGGATCGCGGTCGCGGCCGAGCAGGAAGTCGTGCGAGAAGCCGGCGATCGCGGCGCCGACCACCGGCGCGAGGATGAACACCCAGACCTGCATCATCGCGTCGCCGCCGGCGAACCAGGCGACGCCCAGCGAGCGCGCCGGGTTCACCGAGGTGTTCGACACCGGGATGCTGATGAGGTGGATCAGGGTCAGCGCCAGGCCGATCGACAGGCCCGCGAAGCCCACCGCGGCGCGCTTCGCGGTGGTGCCGAGGATGACGAAGAGGAACACCGCCGTCAGCACGACCTCGATGAGCGCCACCGACGCGAGGCTGTAGCCCATCGGCGAGCGGTCGCCGTAGCCGTTGGTGGCGAAGCCGGTCTCGACCGGGTCGAAGCCGCCCTCGATCCCGCGCGCGATGATCAGCAGCACCGCACCGGCCAGCGTGGCGCCGACGACCTGCGCCGCGACGTAGCCGGGCAGGTCGCGCCACGCGAACCGCTTCGCGACCGCGAGGCCCACCGAGACCGCCGGGTTGAAGTGCCCGCCCGACACCGGACCGAACGCGTACGCGCCGGTCAGCACGGTGAGGCCGAAGGCGAGGGCGACGCCCAGCCAGCCCACCCCGACCGCCATCTGCGCGTCGACGGGGATCGCGGTGGCGGCGAAGATCGCCGTGCCGCAGCCGCCGAAGACCAGCCAGAACGTGCCGAGCGCCTCGGCGCCCAGCCGCTGGGCCATCGTGTACTCGGGTGCCTCGGTCATGAGTGCTCCGTCCCACTGCGAAGGGTTCCTACACCGTAGGGCACGAACGCGGTCGTGGGCGAGACCTCCGCAGGGGCGGGCTCAGGACTTCTTGGCGGCCGACTTCTTGGTCGTGGCCTTCTTCGCGGTGGTCTTCTTGGCCGCCGTCTTCTTGGTGGCCTTCTTCGCCGTCTTCTTGGCGCCCTTCTTCGCGGGTCCCTTCGCGCGGCGCTCGGCGAGCAGCTCGACGGCGCGCTCGTGCGTCAGCGTCTCGATGTCGTCGTCCTTGCGCAGCGTGGCGTTGTACTCGCCGTCGGTGACGTAGGCGCCGAAGCGGCCGTCCTTCGCGACGATCGGCTTGCCGCTGGTGGGGTCCTCGCCGAGCTCCTTCAGCGGGGCGGCGGCAGCGCGACGACCGTAGGTCTTGGGCTGGGAGTAGATCGCCCGCGCCTGCTCCTCGGTGATCGTGAGCAGCTGCTCCTCGGACTCCAGCGAGCGCGAGTCGGTGCCCTTCTTGAGGTACGGCCCGTAGCGGCCGTTCTGCGCCGTGATCTCGGTGCCGTCGACGTCGGTGCCGACGACGCGCGGGAGCGTCAGCAGGCGGACCGCGTCGTCGAGGCCGATCGAGTCGAGGTCCATCGACTTGAACAGGCTCGCCGTGCGGGGCTTGGCGCCCTTCTTGGCGTCCTCGGGCAGGGACTCGGTGACGTAGGGGCCGTAGCGGCCGTTCTTCGCGACGATCTCGAGGCCGGTCTCGGGGTGGGTGCCGAGCACCTTCTCCATGCCGGCGGGCGTGGCGAGGAGCTCCTTGGCCTTCTCGAGCGTGAGCTCGTCCGGCGGCAGGTCCTCGGGCACGTTGGCGCGGGTGGGCTGCTCGCCGCCGTCCTTGGCCGGGACCATGGGCGGGCCCTCGACGTAAGGGCCGTAGCGGCCGACGCGCACGGCGATGCCCTCGCCGAGCTCGAACGTGGCCAGGCCGCGGGCGTCGATCTCGGGCAGGTTGTCGACGAGGCGCTTGAGGCCGGTGTCGGTCTCGCCCTCACCGGACCAGAAGCCCTCGAGGACGGCGACGCGGTTCTCGCGACCGTGGGAGATCTCGTCGAGGACGCCCTCGAGCTCGGCGGTGAACTCGTACTGCACGAGCCGCGGGAAGTGCTGCTCCATCAGGCGGATCACGCTGAACGCGACCCAGGCCGGCACGAGCGCCGTGCCCTTCTTGTAGACGTAGCCGCGGTTCTGGATCGTGTTGACGATCGAGGCGTAGGTGGAGGGACGACCGATCTCGCGGTCCTCCAGCTCCTTGATGAGCGAGGCCTCGGTGTAGCGCGCCGGCGGCTTGGTCTGGTGGCCGGCGGCGGCCAGCTCGACCGCGGTGACGACGTCGCCCTCGGAGAGGTTCGGGAGCTTGGTCTGCTGGTCGTCGCCCTCGGCGTCGGGGTCCTCGGTGGACTCGACGTACGCCTTGAGGAAGCCGTGGAACGTGATGGTGCGGCCCGAGGCGCCGAACTCGACGTCCTGGCCGTTCTCGGTGGCCGCGCCGATGCGGATCGAGACCGAGTTGCCCTTCGCGTCGGCCATCTGCGAGGCGATCGTGCGCTTCCAGATCAGCTCGTAGAGCTTGAGCTCGTCGCCGGACAGGCCGGTCTGCTGGGGGGTGCGGAACGTCTCGCCGGCGGGGCGGATCGCCTCGTGCGCCTCCTGGGCGTTCTTCACCTTGGAGCTGTAGACACGCGGCTTGTCGGGCAGGTAGTCGGCGCCGTAGAGCTCCTTGACCTGCGAGCGCGCGGCGGTCAGCGCGGTCTGCGACAGCGTGACCGAGTCGGTGCGCATGTAGGTGATGTAGCCGCCCTCGTACAGCTTCTGGGCGATCGACATCGTGCGCTGGGCGCCGAAGCCGTGCTTGCGCGAGCCCTCCTGCTGCAGCGTGGTGGTGCGGAACGGCGCGTAGGGGCGACGCGTATACGGCTTGGACTCGACCGAGCGCACGGTGAACTCGCGGCCCTCGAGCGCGGTGGACAGCGCCTGCGCGGCCGGCTCGTCGAGGTGGACGACGTTGCCCTTGAGGGAGCCGCTGCTGTCGAAGTTCGAGCCCGAGGCGACGCGCTTGCCGTCGACCGTGGCGAGCTTGGCCGGGAAGCGCGAGGGCTCGAGGTCGCAGCCGAACGTGGCCTCGAGATCCCAGTACGACGCGGTGCGGAAGGCCATCCGCTCGCGCTCGCGCTCGACGACCAGGCGGGTGGCCACCGACTGCACGCGGCCGGCGGACAGGCCGCTCATGACCTTCTTCCACAGGACCGGGCTGATCTCGTAGCCGTAGAGGCGGTCGAGGATGCGGCGGGTCTCCTGCGCGTCGACGAGGTCCTGGTCGATGTCGCGGGGGTTGGCGATCGCGCGCTGGATCGCCTCCTTGGTGATCTCGTTGAAGGCGATGCGCTTGACCGGGACCTTCGGCTTCAGCTCGTCGAAGAGGTGCCACGCGATGGCCTCGCCCTCGCGGTCCTCATCGGTCGCGAGCACGAGCTCGTCGGCCTCCTTGAGCAGCTTCTTCAGCTCGGCGATCTGCTTCTTCTTCTCGGCCGGGACGACGTAGACCGGCTCGAACCGGTTGTCGATGTCGACGCCGAGACGCGCCCACGACTCCCCCTTGTACTTCGCGGGGATCTGGTCGGCGCCCTGCGGCAGGTCGCGGATGTGGCCCACCGAGGAGGACACGACGTAGCCGTCGCCGAGGTACGCCGCGATGCTGCGCACCTTGTTGGGCGACTCGACGATCACCAGTGATGTCACGTTGGGTTCCTCCGAGGGGGCCTGTTGGGGAGAGAGGCCGATGGAGGCCCACCGTAGCGCCTCCTGTCAACCATTTTTCTCACAGGTGTCAGCCGTGGAAGAATCCGGCGAGTGGAGAAGGTGACCTACGGACAGGTGCTCCGGTCACCCGGAACCGTGCCGCTGTACATCGCGGCGTTCCTCGCCCGAATCCCCATGATGGCGGTCCCGCTCGTGCTGACCCTGCTGGTCGTCGAGGGGCTCGACGCCTCCTACGGCGAGGCCGGGATCATCGCCGCCGTGGAGACCATCGGCGCGGGCCTCGGTGCACCCTGGCGCGGCCGGATGATCGACGGACTCGGCGTGCGGCGCGCGCTGATCCCCTCGATCGCGGTCCTCTTCGTCGTCTACCCGCTCGCCGCCACCGCGACCTACCTGTGGCTGCTCCCGCTGGCGTTCGTCATGGGCCTGTTCATCGCGCCCGTGCACTCCATCGTGCGGGTGTCGCTGGCGGCGAACCTGCCGTCGAGCCACCACCGCAGCGCCTTCGCGCTGGACTCGGTCATCGCGGAGGCCTCGTTCATCATCGGCCCCGCGGCCGCGGGCGTGCTGGTGGTGGCCGCCTCGCCGGAGATCGCGCTGCTCGCGGTGGGCTTCACCGTCGCGCTCGGGCTGCTCATCCTGTGGTGGCTCGACCCGCCCACCCGCAGCGAGGGCCAGGCCCCGGCCGAGCGGACCCGCGGCTTCGACTGGGTCACGCGCGACCTGATGTTCCTCTTCCTCGTGTCGGGCGGCGCGATGGTGGCCCTGATGTCGACCGACCTCGGGATCATCGCCGTGCTGCGCGAGCTCGACGCGGTCGGGCTCGTCGGCGTCGTGTACCTCGGCTGGGGCCTGTCGTCGCTGGTCGGCGGTCTCATCTACGGAGCGCGCCCGGCGTCGATCCGGCCCACCTACCTGCTGCTGGCGATGGGCCTGCTGACGATGCCGGTCGGCATCGCGCACGCGCCGTGGACGCTGGCGCTCGCGTCGATCCCCGCCGGGCTGCTGTGCGCGCCGATCATGACCGCGTGCAGCGAGTACATCGCCAAGCTCACCGACGAGTCCCGTCGCGGCGAGGCGATGGGCTGGCAGGCCACGGCCTTCACGGTCGGCGGTGCCGCCGGCGCGCCGGTCATCGGCGCCGCGATCGACCAGTGGGGCGCGGCGGCGGGCTTCGCGGCCGGAGGCGGGATCGCAGTCGCCATCGCGCTCGTGTCGCTGGGCGGTCAGCGCCGGCCCGTGCCCGTGCGGGCCGAGTAGCTAGACGAGGAAGCCGTCGGCCACGAGCTCGCGCACCGCGGGCTCGTAGGTCCGGCGCACCTCGGCGGCGTCCTGCTCGAGCAGCTGGGCGATCGCGTCGAGCAGCTGGCCCGCCGTGAGGTCGCCGTCGCTGGCCGAGACGAGTCCCGCCTCGATCGTGTCGAGCTGGCGCGTGGGGCGCAGGCCACCCATCCGCACGGCGCGGATGATGGCCGGGTCGGGCGCGCCCACGGGGCCCGCCGTCTCCTGGACGACGTCGTCGCCCACCCGCCACGCGCGGTCGAGCAGGTCACCCGTGTCGAGCGCGTCCGTGCGGCCGGCCCAAGCGGCGAACTCGGAGCTCACCGGCTGTGCCACGGGACCGGTCCACTCCTCGATCCTCACCTGAGGCGTCGCGCGGCCGGCCTTTCGCAGGGTGATCCAGCCGAAGCCCATGGCCTCGATGCGCTGCTCGGCGAACCACGAGAGCCAGCGGTCGTAGCGCTCGAGGTGACCGGGCGCGTGCCGCAGTCCGGCGTCGGCGAGCCACATCTCGGCGTACTCGGGCAGGTCGACCCGCTCGCGCTGCACGACCCACGCGTCCATCCCCGTGGGCTCGATCCACGACGCGAGCCGCTCCTGCCACGGGACGCCGTCCTCGTGGATCCACGCGGCGAGCACCTGGCACCAGCCGCCGTCGTTCAGGTGGTCGGGCGCCTGCGTGACGATGCGGCGCACGACGTCGTCGCCGGGGAAGCCCGTCTCGCGGTAGACGAGGCGGTCGCCCTCGGGCGGCGAGACGACGAATGGCGGGTTGGTGGAGATGAGGTCGAACCGCTCCCCCGCGACGGGCTCGAAGAGGCTGCCCTCGCGGACGTCGAGGTCGACGCCGTTGATCGCCGCGGTGAGCCGGGTGAGGTCGGTGGCGCGCCGGTTGACGTCGGTGGCGACCACGTCACGCGAGTGGGTGGCGAGGTGCAGGGCCTGCACGCCGCAGCCCGTGCCGAGGTCGAGCGCGCGATCCACCTGCGGCCGCACCGTGAGCTGGGCGAGCGACGAGGAGGCCTCGCTGATGCCCAGCACGTACGAGGGGTCGCGCGGGTTCTCACGGCCGTCCAGGCCCGGGGTCAGGTCGCACACGACCCACCAGTCGTGCGTCTCGTCGCCGTAGGGACGCAGGTCGAGCAGCGCCCGCGCCTCGTCGCCGTCGAGCTCGACCAGGCCCAGCGCGAGCGCGGTCTCCCACGCGTCGCCGAAGGCCGCCTCGGCGCTCGCACGGGGCACCGCGGCCTGCAGCTGGAAGAGCCGGATGAGCGTCGAGAGGGTCGAGCCATCGGCGGTGGCGCGCAGCCCGGGCACGGTCTCGTTGCGGGCCAGCGCGCGCCACGCCGCGTCGCCGAGGATCCCGTGCACCGCGTCGACGGTGAAGCCGTCGATCGCCTCCCGGAGCCTGCCGACGTCGGGGGTCGCCACGGTCAGGAGACCAGCTCGTCGATCGAGGTGTGCAGGCCGAAGACCTTGTCGAGACCGGTGATCGCGAAGATGCGCAGGAGCCGCTCGCTCGTGCAGATGATGTCGAGGGAGCCGTTGTCGGCCCGCACGCGCTTCAGCGCCCCGACGAGCACGCCGAGGCCCGTCGAGTCGAGGAAGGCGACGTTCTCGATGTCGATCACCAGGCGGGTGTGTCCGTCGTCGATCGCGCCGACGACGACTTCACGTAGGCGTGGCGCGGTGTAGACATCGATCTCCCCCGCGACCTCGACCACGTGGAACGGGGGTGACTCCCGTTCGGTGAGCGTGAGGTCCATGTCCGAATTCAATCATCCGGCGGCACGTCTTCCCACCTGAACGCACGCGCGGCGCCGTCAGGGCAGTGGGGGAGACTTCCCCCATGCCCCTGCACCCCGTTCTCGCGCGCCACGCGGAGCGACTCGTGCACGTGCAGCACCACCCCGCCGTCGAGCCCGTGGTGGAGCCGTGGCCCGAGTGGATCGACCCCGAGGTCCGCGAGCTGTTCGCGGCCGAGGGCGCCGACGTGCTGTGGGGGCACCAGGCCGAGGCGCTCGCGGCGCTGCACGACCGACGGCACGTCGTGGTGGCCACCGGCACCGCCTCGGGCAAGTCGCTCGTCTACCAGGCGGCCGCGCTGCAGTCGCTGCGCGAGGGACGCGGCGGGTCCGGCCTCTCCGGCGCCCGGCGGCCGTCGGTGCTCTACCTCGCGCCCACCAAGGCCCTGGCCGCCGACCAGCTGCGGCGGCTGCCCACCGGCGTGCCCGGCCTGCGCCCGGCCACGGTCGACGGCGACAACAGCCGCGAGGAGCGGGCGTGGGCGCGCGACCACGCAAACTGGGTGCTGGCGAATCCCGACATCCTGCACCGCACGATCCTTCCGCAGCACGACCGGTGGGCGCGCCTGCTGGCCGGTCTGCGGGTGGTCGTGATCGACGAGTGCCACCACTACCGCGGCGTCTTCGGCGCCCACGTGGCGCTGATCCTGCGACGGCTGCGGCGGATCTGCGCGCACTACGGGGCCGATCCGCTCTTCGTGCTGTCGTCGGCCACGGTGGCCGAGCCGGCCGCGTCGGCCCAGCGGCTGATCGGGGCGCCGGTCACGGCGGTCACCGAGGACGCCTCGCCCCACGCGGCGCGCACCGTGGCGTTCTGGCAGCCACCGCTGCAGGCCGCGCGCGACGGCGTGGAGGTGCGCCGCTCGGCCGGCTCCGAGGCCTCGGACCTGCTCACCGACTTCGTCGTGGGCGGTACCCGCACCCTCGTCTTCGTCCGCTCGCGACGCGGCGCCGAGCAGCTGGCGATGGGCACGTCGCGGGCGCTGGCCGAGGTCGATCCGGAGCTGGCCGGGCGCGTCGCCACCTACCGCGGCGGCTACCTGCCCGAGGAGCGGCGCGAGCTGGAGGCGCGACTGCGCTCCGGCGACCTGCTCGGTCTGGCCAGCACGAACGCGCTCGAGCTGGGCATCGACATCGCGGGCCTCGACGCCGTGGTGACGGTGGGGTTCCCCGGCACCCGGGCCGCCCTGTGGCAGCAGTGGGGTCGCGCGGGGCGAGCCGGGGTCGACAGCGTGGGCGTGATGATCGCGCGCGACGACCCGCTCGACTCGTTCCTCGTGCACCATCCCGAGGCTGTGCTCGGCGCGCCAGTCGAGGCCACCGTGTTCGACCCGGAGAACCCCTACGTGCTGGGCCCGCACCTCGCGGCCGCGGCCCAGGAGCTGCCGCTCACCGAGGCCGACTTCGGCCCGTTCGGCCCCCGCGCGGCCGAGGGCGTCGCCGCGCTGGAGGCCGCGGGGATGCTCCGCCGCCGCGCGGCCGGCTGGTTCTGGACCAGCCGCGAGCGCGCGGCCGACCTCGCCGACATCCGCTCCGCCGGCGGCCACCCCGTGCAGATCGTCGAGGGCACCACGGGGCGTCTCGTCGGCACGGTGGACGCCGGATCCGCCGACGCCGAGGTCCACGAGGGCGCGATCTACGTCCATCGCGGCGAGGACCACCTCGTCGAGTCCTACGACCCCGACCACGGCGCGGCGGTGGTGCGCCGTGCCGACGTGCACCACACCACCAGCGCACGCTCGGCCACGGCCGTCACCGTCGTCGAGGAGCGCCGCCGAGTGACGTGGGGCCCCGCCACGGTCGCCTTCGGTGACGTCGAGGTGGCCAGCCAGGTCATCGGCTACCAGATCCGCGACCGCAGCACGGGCCGCGTGATCGGCGAGGAGCCACTCGACCTGCCCGAGCGCACGCTGCCCACCGCGGCCGTGTGGTGGACCCTCGACACCGACGTCGCCACCGGCCTGATGGACCCCGAGGCGCTGCCCGGTGCCGCGCACGCCGCCGAGCACGCCGCGATCGGCATCCTGCCGCTGCTGGCGACGTGCGACCGGTGGGACATCGGCGGCCTCTCGACCGCCCTGCATCCCGACACCGGGAAGCTCACGGTGTTCGTCCACGACGGCCACGCCGGCGGTGCCGGGTTCGCCGAGCGCGGGTACGAGCAGATGGCCACGTGGCTGCGGATGACGCGCCACACGATCGCCGAGTGCTCGTGCCGCGACGGGTGCCCGTCCTGCGTGGTCTCGCCCAAGTGCGGCAACGGGAACCACCCGCTCGACAAGGCCGGAGCGGTGCTGCTGCTGGACGCCGTGCTGGCGTCCGCACCCGCCTGATCGAGCCGTTTCCCCCGGGTTTCCGGGCTCCGTTCGATTGGCCATTCCGGGACGACGGTGCGAGAGTTGAAAGGTTTGCAACCACAGACACACCAGAGACCCGAGGTGATTTCTCCGATGGCCATCGGCACCGACCGACCCGCCGACGCATTCGAGCCCGAGCTGGAACCACGCCCAGAAGGGAGACTCGACAAGGTCGTCTTCGGGGTCGCAGCCGCTCTGGCCCTCATGGTCATCCTCTGGGGAATCCTCGACCAAGCCTCCCTCGGCGCACGTGCCTCGGAGGCCCAGTCGTGGGTGATCGAGTACACCGGCTGGCTGTTCGTCCTGGCCACCACCGGCTTCGTCGTCTTCGCGATCTGGGTGGCCGCGAGCCGCTACGGCAAGATCCCGCTCGGGCGTGACGGCGAGAAGCCCGAGTTCCGCACCGCCTCCTGGATCGCGATGATGTTCAGCGCGGGCATGGGCATCGGCCTGATGTTCTGGGGCGTCGCCGAGCCGCTGACGTTCTACCTCGCACCGCCGCCCAACACCGCCGACGCGGCCACCGACGAGGCCGTCCAGGCCGCGATGGCGCAGACGCTGTTCCACTGGACCTTGCACCCGTGGGCCATCTACGCCGTGGTGGGCCTGGCGATCGGCTACGGCACCTTCCGTCTGGGACGGCCGCAGCTGATCTCGGCCGTCTTCACCAGGATCCTCGGACGTCGACGGGTGGAGGGACCGATCGGCAAGGCCATCGACATCATGGCCATCTTCGCCACCCTGTTCGGCTCGGCCGCGTCGCTCGGCCTGGGCGCCCTGCAGATCGGCGCCGGCCTGGAGCACAACGGCTGGGTCGAATCGGTCGGCGAGCTCCTGCTCGTCCTCATCATCGTGACCCTCACGATCCTGTTCATCCTGTCGGCGGTGTCCGGCGTCGCGCGCGGCATCCAGTGGCTCTCGAACATCAACATGGTGCTCGCGCTCGTGCTGGCCGCCTTCGTCTTCATCGCGGGCCCGACCCTGCTGATGCTGAACCTCCTGCCCACGGCGATCGCGGACTACGTGGAGTACCTCCCGCAGATGGCGGGACGCACCGATGCCCGAGGCGGCTCCGTCGCCGACTGGCTCGGCGCCTGGACGATCTTCTACTGGGCGTGGTGGGTGTCGTGGACGCCGTTCGTCGGCATGTTCATCGCGCGCATCAGCCGTGGCCGCACGATCCGTCAGTTCGTCACCGGAGTGCTGCTGGTCCCGAGCATGGTCAGCCTGGTCTGGTTCGCGATCTTCGGCGGCTCCGGCATCAGCGAGGCCGAGGCGATCTCGGGCGGCGAGACCACCGTCGACTCGAACTACGCGCTGTTCGACCTCCTGCAGCAGTACCCGATCCCCGCGGTCACGACCGTGGTGGTGATGCTTCTCGTCGGCATCTTCTTCGTCTCCGGCGCCGACGCGGCCTCCCTCGTCATGGGCACCCTGTCCCAGCGTGGCTCGATCGAGCCGAAGACCTGGCTGGTGATCTTCTGGGGCGGGTTGACCGGGGCCGTGGCGGCGATCATGCTGCTCATCGCCGATCCCGACGACCCCGTCGCACTCGAAGGGCTGCAGGCCCTGACGATCGTCGCTGCGCTGCCGTTCCTGGGCGTGATGGTCGTCCTGTGCGTGTCGCTCTACCGCGACCTGAGCACCGACCCGATCATCGTCCGCGAGGACCTCGGCCAGAGCCTGGTCGAGGGCGCGGTGCTGGCCGGTGTCGACCGCCACGGCGAGGACTTCGCCCTCGTGGTGGAGGAGGCCCCGTCCGACGATCCCACCGGTCCCGTCGTCGACGGCGACGACGCGATCATCGACAAGTCCGCGAAGAGCTGAACCCGTCCGCCCCCGCCGCCTCACTCGAGGTACCAGGCGGGGGCGGCCCGGGCCCGCTGGTCGGCGGCCCATCGGCCGATCGACCAGCGCGGGCCCACCGCGCGCGCCGTGACCGTGGCGACATCGGCGTCCATCCGGCAGTCCCGCAGGCGCGCACCGTTGTCGCCTGCCACCCGGCGCGCCACCCCACAGGGGTTCGCCCCCTCCACGCTGGCGCGCGAGGCCGCGAGCGCCGCGAGGTCGGCGGCCGCCGCCGCCCGCTCGCGCAGCGACACCGCCAGCGCGATCTGCAGGCAGACGAAGGCGACGAGGCTCAGCAGCGCGACGACCGCCGCGGCCTGCACCGTGGCCGATCCCCGCTCCGCGCTCCTCATTCGACGACCGCCACCGAGCGGCTGGACAGGTCGAGGTGGACCCGCGGCACGAGCGGCAGCCGCGCCCGGTAGCGGACGGTGACCCCGGCCCGGTCGCCCTCGCGGCTCACCCGCATGCGCGCGCCCGGCACGGCCTCACGGAACGCCGCGCGCGCCTCTGCGGTCGACTGACCCCGCGCCAGCAGTCGGGCTGCCTCGCGCGACGCGTCGGCGACGCGCATCTGGGCGACGCCGAGCGACACCACCCAGACCAGCACGCACGCGACCAGCACGACGAACGGCAGGACGACCACGGTCTCGGCGGTGACCATCCCCCGCTCACCTCGCCTCACCACGGCCACCGGAACAGATCGGGCAGCGTGGTCGTGAACGCCCGGGCGACGAGGTCGGTGACGAGATCGAGGACCCACCGGCCCATCACGGAGCCCGGACCGCCGAGGATCGCCCCGGCGACCGTGACGGCGGCGACACCACCGACGGCGTACTCGGCGGTGACCTGGCCCGGCTCGGCTCGACTCAGCTTCTTCATGGCGTGACTCCTCGGGTGGGGCCGCGGCACCCGGCTGCCCGGGTGCCGCGGCGGGCGATCAGAACGGCAGCAGGTCGGGGATCCGGCCGAGCACGTCCCGGACGAGGCCGCCGAACCAGTCGGACTGGCCGATCTTCACCAGCACGCCGCCGATGGTGCAGGCACCGAGCGTGCCCACGGCATACTCGGAGGTGCTCATGCCGAGCTCGTCGGCACGGTCGGCGACGCGGCGCAGGGTGGCGATCAACTTCATGGGTGTCCTTCCAACGGATGATGTGACACCCGAAGATGGCGATCCGGCGCCCTGATCTGCGGTCCTCGCGGAAGCCTGTGGAGATCTCCCGTCGCGGCGCGCCGGCTGGGGACGAGTCACATCCGGACCGATCCCACGACCGCGATCACCGTGGGAGCGACGCCCACCAGCACGAAGGCCGGGAGCAGGCACAGTCCCATCGGCACGGTGGTGCGGACCCCGACGCGACCGACCATCTCGCGCCGCTGTGCGCGGTCGGCCCGGCGCAGGTCATCGGCGGTGTCGCGGATCAGCGGGACGATCGCGGCGCCGGAGGTCTCGGCCCGCGCGAACGCGCGGCCGACCGGCTCGAGGACGTCGCCGTCGAGTGACCTCCACGCCGTCGCCGGATCGGCGGCGAGGCGCACGCGGAGGGCGACAGCCTGGAGCTCGGGGCCAATCGGGTCGGGCGCGTGTGCCGCGACCGCCAGGACCGCCTCGTGCGGCGAGCGGCCTGCCTCGAGGACCGCAGCGACGAGGTCGAGCGCGAGCGGCGCGCCCCGCACCAGCTGGACCCGCCGTCTGACGTCGCGCGACGACTCCCAGCGGCCGGCCTGGCGGTGGACGAACGGTGCGGCCGCCGCGCCCACCACGAGGCCGATGGCGCCGAACAGCAGCCAGCCGCCCACCGGCGCGCACGCCGCGACGAGCAGTGCCCGATCCAGGCGCCGGGGCGTCGTCGTCCGCCTCAGCCTCCGGAGGCGTCGCCGAGCGTACCCCGGGCGAGCCACGAGGACGGCTGCCGCAGCGAGCAGACCCGCGATCATCCGCCCGCCTCGAGTCGGTCGGCGATCCCTTCGATCCACAGCACGCCCGCGACCGCGAAGGCGACGCCGAGGGCGACGCACGCGGCCCCGGGAACGGTGGTGAGGACGACGTCCAGCGGATCCACCCCGAGGCCCGTCCCCAAGCCGAGTCCGAGGGGCGGCATCGCGATCACCAGCAGTGCGGTGGCCCGGGCCGGGGCGACGCCCGCGGCCAGCTCGCGCTCGAGCTCGCGGTCCTCCCGTGCGGCCTCGCGGACACGCTCGAGGGTGTCGACGAGCGCCACGCCGCACGACTGCGAGACCGCCCAGGCCTGACCCACGCCCCTCAGGGCCTCGGCACCCGGACGGCGACCCAGCTCGAGCAGCGCGGTCGCCACGTCGCCGCCGGTGGCCGCGGCGGTCGCGGCGGCGCGAAGGACGGGCGCCTCCAGCTCCAGCCGCTGGAGCGCGGTGGTCGGCGGCACCCCGCTGCGGAGCTCGCCGACGAGTCCGTCGATGACCACCTGGCACTCGTCGCGGACCACGAGCCGACGCCGACGCCGACGGGCGCGCTGCCAGCGCACGGCGGCGGCGACCGCGACCCCCGCCGCGGTCCAGGCGAGGATCGTCGGCGCGGCCGGCAGCACCGTCAGGGACGCACCGGACGCGAGCACGGCGGCCGGGACGAGCTCGCGGCGCCCCGGCCGCGGCCAGGTGACGGGGTGGACCCGCACGCGGATCCAGCTCCAGGGCGGTCGCCAGACCAGCACGGCGGCCACGCCCAGCAGGGCCGCCGCCTCCCTCACGGCTCGACGACCCGGCCGCGGCGGACCTCGAGCCGAGGCCGCACGACGAGCCGGCCGGACGCATCGGCCGCGACATCGGCGAGCGCCGCGACCTCGCGCACCCCGTCGGCGTGGCGCACGACGTGCACGACGGCGTCGAGGCCCGCCGCGACCTGGGCGTGGACCGCGTCGCGGGTGAGGCCGGCGGCGATGCCGAGTGCCTCCATTCGCGCGGGGACGTCGTCCGGCGCGTTGGCGTGCACGGTGCCGCAGCCACCCTCGTGACCGGTGTTGAGGGCGGCCAGCAGGTCGACCACCTCGGCCCCACGCACCTCGCCCACCACGATCCGGTCGGGACGCATGCGCAGCGCCTGGCGCACGAGGTCGCGCAGTCCCACCGCTCCGGCACCCTCCACGTTGGGCGGGCGGGCGACGAGACCGACGACGTGCGGGTGCCGAGGCCGCAGCTCGTCGGAGTCCTCGACCACGACGATCCGCTCGGGCTCCGGGACGAGATGCAGCAGCGCGGCGAGGACGGTGGTCTTGCCCGAGCCGGTGCCACCGGTGACGAGGAAGCTGCGACGGGCCGCGACGAGGTCCCGGAGCGCAGCGCCCATCGCCGGTGCGACGGACCCTCCCGCCTCCAGCTCGGCCAGGGTCATCGCCCGTCGCGGCGGCACGCGCAGGGAGATCGCGGTGCCCGTGCGGGCGACCGGCGAGAGCACGGCGTGGAGCCGGGTGCCGTCGGCGAGACGGCCGTCGACCCACGGTGATGCATCGTCGAGCCGGCGTCCCGCGGTGGCCGCGAGGCGCTGGGCCAGCCGTCGCACGGTGGCCTCGTCGGCGAAGCCGACCTCGGGCCGGGGCACGAGGCCGTCGCCTTCGTCGACGTAGACCCCCTCGGCACCGTTGACCAGGACGTCGGTGACGCCCGGCAGGTCGAGCAGTGGCTGGAGGACGCCGGCCCCCAGCACCTCGCTGCGCAGCTGCTCGACGATGGCGAGCACCGTGGTGGTGCCCCACAGCTGCTCCTCGGCTCGCAGCGCCTCGGCGACCGAGTGCGGCGTGGGCTCGGAACCGGACGCGGCCAATCGTCGTCGGACCCGCTCGACGACCTCGGCACGGACGGCCGTCACCGCAGGCCGACCGTGTCGAGCACCCGTCGCGCCGCGCCGACCACGGACCGTGCGCGCAAGGGGCCGAGGCCGTGCTCGAGGTCGGCCGCCAAGCGTCGCGAGGAGCCGACATCGGCCAGGACCGGCAGCCCGAGCTCGCGCCCCACAGCCGCCGTGGGCATCCCCGACGGCGTCGACCGCGTGACGAGTGCGATCGAGCCGGACCACGAGCCCAGCCGTTCGACGAGGGCCCTCGCCGCGACCACCCCGCGCAGCCGCCGCGGCACGACGACCACCGTGAGGACCGAGCGGGAGACCAGCTCGCGCCCGAGGTCGTCCAGGTGGCGCGGCACGTCGGCCACGACCACGTCGAAGCCGCGCATCGCCGCGCCGATCACGGGTGCGCTGCCGTGCACCGGACGTCCGGACCGCCCGAAGGACACCAGCGCGATCCCGCGGTGCACCGGCAGGCTCTCCACCAGCTCGGCGGCGCCGACGTGACCGACGGCGCCGTCGAGGTCGTTCCAGCGCGAGCCGTCCACGGCCTCGGCGCCCGTGACGAGATCCAGTCCCCCGCCCAGCGGATCGCCGTCGACGAGGACGGGCGCGAGGTCGCGCCGGGCGGCCAGGCCCGCCGCGGCGGCCGCCAGCGTGGAGGCTCCGACACCTCCGCACGCACCGACGATGGTGATCGCGCACGCCTCGCCCGAGCCGTCGAGCGCCCGCACGAGCGCCCCGACGATCGCGGCGTCCTCGTCGGCCGACAGCACGTCACGCGCCCCGAGGTCGAGTGCCGAGCGCCAGGCCTCGCGCGGGTCGGGCGCCACCACGACCACCTCGTCGCGCCGCGGAAGGTCGACGGCCAGCAGCGCGTCGAGACTGCGGGAGTCGACCAGCACGGACGACGCCGAGCGCCAGGCGCGGCGCACCCGCTCGACGTCGGCGATGGTCTCGGGCTCGTGCCCGGCGGCCGCGCACCAGCGCCGGGCGCTCTCGGCGAAGGACGCGTCGCGGGTGACCACCAGGGGTACTGAGGAGAGCGGGCGTGGGTCCATGCCCCCACCCTCGCGAGGTGCGAGACGCACCGACAGGGGTCGCGCCGAGCCTGTGGACGGCGCGACGGGTGTGACGTAGGCGTGTGGACGAATGTCCCCGACTGTCGGTGCGGACCGCCTACGCTGGAGGACATGGCGACTCCCGCGGGACGCCCCGCCGCCTTCTTCGACCTCGACAAGACCATCATCGCGAGGTCCAGCACGCTTGCCTTCAGCAAGTCCCTCTTCGCCGAGGGTCTGCTCAGCCGCCGCGCCGTCCTGCGCAGCGCCTACGCCCAGCTCGTGTTCAGCACCGGCGGCGCCGACCACGACATGCTCGAGAAGATGCGCGACGAGATCAGCGCCATGGTCACCGGATGGGACGCCGTCACCGTGCGCCAGATCGTGCGCGAGGCCCTGCACGACGTGATCGAGCCGCTCGTCTACTCCGAGGCCCTCGACCTCATCGAGGAGCACCGCGAGTCGGGCCACGACGTCATCATCGTGTCGGCCTCCGGCACCGAGATGGTCGAGCCGATCGCCGAGATGCTCGGTGCGACGCACGCCATCGCCACCCGCCTCGAGGAGATCGACGGTCGCTACTCGGGCCGCGTCCTGCACTACTCCTACGGCCCGAACAAGGTCACCGCGATGCGCGAGCTGGCCGAGCTCGAGGGCTACGACCTGGAGCGCAGCTTCGGCTACTCCGACTCCGAGACCGACATCCCGATGCTCGAGGCGGTGGGCCACCCGTTCGCGGTCAATCCCGACAAGGGACTGCGCCGTCGGGCCACCGAGGAGGGTTGGCCGATCCTCACGTTCGAGCGACCCACGGCGCTGCGCTCGCGGCTCGTGCCGGAGTCCACCACGGGCAAGGCGATGGCTCTCGGCGGCATCGCGGCGTCGGCCTCGCTGCTGGCGCTCGGGATCACCGCGGCCGTGCGTCGCCGCACGTCGCGACCCGCCTGACAACCCCGTTCACCCTTGTGGTTCCAGGCCGCGTGAGGCACGCTGGAGCCAGAACTCCAGAGCAGTCCGCACCCCGGTACCCACGCGGCGATCTCCCGTCCCACAGGGCAATCGCAGACGGGACAACCGCCGTCTCACGACGCCGGACCCGAGGCGATGATTGACGAAGGCACGCTTGGTAGCTGAAGGTGCGGACTTCCACGACGGCGTCGGGCCTGCCCCGACGCCGTCGTCCTGTGCCGGGACCGGCCGGCTCAGTGCGAGGACAGCGGCGAGGCCTCGGCGCCCCGCGTGAACGCCTCGGCGGCGTACAGCAGCCAGCGGTGGACGCCGGTCTCCTCGGTCCCGTAGGCCTCGAGTGCAGCGAAGTAGTCGGGCGCCGCGGCGACGTGGCCGGCCTCGGGCACGGTGACCGAGGCGGGATCGACGCCACGCGCCAGCAGGACGAGCCGCTCGGCCGCGCGCCCCACCACGCCGTTGTGCGAGACGAACGCCCCCGCGGAGGCGATCTCGGCGTGCACGAGCGCCGCCACGACCATGGCCGGCGCCTCGGTCTTTGCGCCGAGCAGCTTCGCCAGCTGGGTCAGCCGGGCGGTGCCGGCGGGGTTCACGGGACGGCCGAGGTCGTCATCGGGGACCGACCCGGCGGCGGCCAGCGCGTGCATCCGCGCCATCGCCTGCACCGGCGACCGCTGCCACGTGGGCAGCAGGCCGAGCAGCTCGGTGGAGAGCCGGACCGCCGCCCGCGCGGTGGCGTCGCCGCCGCCCGAGGACAGCTCGTCGAGGTCGATCTCGGAGCCCTCGAGCGTGGCCGTGGCCCAGGCACCGATCAGCAGCGAGCGCGCCGTGTCGTCGGGCGTGCTGCGGCGCAGGCCGCGGTCGCGCAGGACGGCGTCCATCCCGTCGCGGGCGGCGCGGAACGCCGACGGAACGCCCTCGAGGGAGGCGGCTGCGATGAACGGATCGGACACGCAGGCAGCGTACCCAGCGCACCTCCGGGGCCACGGGCTGACCGGCGGTAGCCTCGGAGCGTGGACGTCATCCCCGCTGCGCGCGCCGCCAAGTGGATGGTGGGCGACCGCCTCGCCACGGTGCTGCACCTCGGCGACGGCGGCCTGGCGTACGAGCTGGCCGAGCAGGGTCACGACGTCACGGTCATCGGCGACGACGTCGAGCAGGTCCGCAACCCCGACCTCTCCTACATCCGCTCCGGCGGCGACCGGCTGCCGCTGCGCTCGAACACCTTCGACGTCGTCATCACGCCGTTCCTCGAGGAGTCGCCGGCCGCGCTGGCCGAGTACGCGCGCGTCCTGGTGCCCGGCGGACTGCTGTCCAGCATGAGCCGTCGTTACGACGACTCGATCCCGTGGATGCGCCGGTTGCGCACGATCACCGGCGACCGCGACGCGCCCGAGCCGGCCGTCGACACCTTCTCGGCCTCCGGCCTGTTCGGCCCGCCCGAGGTCGAGGTCTTCAACGCGTGGGAGGAGCTCGACCTGCCGCACCTGCTGCGCTTCGCCGAGCAGACCCGGCGTCCCTCGGTGCCCGAGTCCGCGCTCGGCGCCGTGCACGACCTGTGGCGCGAGTACGCCTCCGGCGCCGCGAAGCTCCGGCTGCGGCACGAGACGCGCTGCGTCCGCGCCGTCGTCGACAAGTCCGCGCTGGCCGGCGAGCCCGATCCGCCGGACGCGATCCTGCTCTCGCTGGACTGACGTGGGTCCCCTCGACGCCGCGATCGCGCTGGCGGTCGTCGCCGTGCTGGTGGCGCTGACCCTGTTGACGCGCTGGGTGCTGCTGAGCCGCCGCCGCAGTCTCGGCTCGGCCGAGGACCGCGCCACGTACGAGACGCTGCACACCGCCGCGCTGGCCGCCCCGGCCCTCCGGTCGGGTCTCGACGCCGAGAGCGTCCGCCAGGCCCTCCCCCACCTGCGCCAGCTCATCGGCGCGCCGACGGTGGGCATCACCGACACGCACGGTCCGCTCGGCTGGGCGGGCACGGACGAGACCGAGCACACGGCCGAGCTCGTCGCGGTCGCCCTGGAGCACGGTCGCACGCAGGCGTCCAACCGCGTCATCGTCGCGCCGCTCTCGGTGGAGGGCCGCGTCGTCGGCAGCATCGTCGTGGTCGACGAGAGCGCGTCGGCGGGCCTCGCGCGCACCGCCACCGAGGTCGCCGGCTGGGTCTCGAGCCAGCTCGAGCTCGCCGAGCTGTCGGCCTCGCGCACCGCGCTCATGGAGGCCGAGCTGCGGGCCCTGCGGGCGCAGATCTCGCCCCACTTCATCTACAACTCCCTCGGCGCGATCGCGTCGTTCGTCCGCACCGACCCCGAGCGCGCCCGCGAGCTGCTGCTCGAGTTCGCCGACTTCACGCGCTACTCCTTCCGCCAGCACGGCGACTACACGACGCTCGCCGAGGAGCTGCGGTCGATCGAGCGCTACCTCGTGCTGGAGAAGGCGCGCTTCGGCGACCGGCTGCGGGTCGTCACCCGCGTCGCACCCGAGGTGCTGAGCCTGACCGTCCCCTTCCTCACCGTGCAGCCGCTCGTGGAGAACGCGGTGCGCCACGGACTGGAGCGCAAGCCCGGCCCCGGCACGCTCACGGTGATCGCGGAGGACGCCGGCACCGAGTGCCTCATCTCGATCGAGGACGACGGCGTGGGCTCCGACCCCGAGACCGTCCGGGCCGCACTGGCGGGCCGCACGAGCTCGCCGTCGGTGGGCCTGGCCAACGTGGACGAGCGGCTGCGCACCGTCTACGGCAACGACCACGGCCTCGTCGTGGAGACCGCGCCGGGCCTCGGCACGAAGGTGACGCTGCGGGTCCCGAAATTCACTCCCACCACGGTCGACTGACGATCCGTAGACTTGACCGGTGAGGTTCCTCAACGATCTGCAGCCCAGCCACGACCTGACGTACAACGACGTCTTCATGGTCCCCGGACGCTCGGACGTCGCGTCGCGCTTCGACGTCGACCTGTCCACGAGCGACGGCACCGGTGCCACCCTGCCGCTGGTGGTGTCCAACATGACGGCCGTCTCGGGTCGCCGGATGGCCGAGACCGTCGCCCGCCGCGGCGGCATCGCGATCCTCCCGCAGGACATCCCGCTCGACATCGTCGCCGACACGGTCGCCCGCGTGAAGGCCGCGCATCCGGTCTACGACACTCCCGTCGTGCTGACCCCGAACATGACGGTCGGCGAGGCGCTCAGCCTCGTGCCGAAGCGCGCCCACGGCGGCGCCGTCGTCGTCGAGTCGCTGCACGGTCCCGAGCTGAAGGTCGTCGGCATCTTCACGCCGCACCAGGCGCACGAGATCGACCGCTTCGCGCAGGTCCGTGAGGTCATGCTGACCGATCCGTTCGTCCTGCCCGCCGGTGGCGACGTGCGCGAGATGTTCAACCTGCTCTCGGAGCAGCACGTGCCGTTCGCCCCCGTCGTCGACGGCGGTGCGCTGGCCGGGGTGCTCACCCGCAAGGGCGCGCTGCGCTCCACGATCTACACGCCCGCCACCGATCCCGACGGCCACCTCGTCGTCGGCGGTGCCATCGGCATCAACGGCGACGTCAAGGGCAAGGCCCAGGCCCTCATCGAGATCGGCGTCGACGTCCTCGTCGTCGACACCGCGCACGGTCACCAGGCCAAGATGTTCGACGCGCTGCCGGTCGTGCGCGAGGTCCGCGACGCGCACGAGGCCGCCACGGGTCGCCGCCTGCCGATCTCGGCGGGCAACGTGGTGTCGGCGGAGGGCGTACGCGACCTCGTCGCCGCCGGCGCCGACATCGCCAAGGTGGGCGTGGGCCCCGGCGCGATGTGCACGACCCGCATGATGACCGGCGTGGGCCGGCCACAGTTCTCGGCCGTGCTCGAGGCCTCCGAGGCGGCCGCCGAGCTGGGCGCCCACGTGTGGGCCGACGGCGGCGTCCGCTGGCCGCGCGACGTGGCGCTGGCGCTGGCCGCCGGTGCCGGCAGCGTCATGATCGGCTCGTGGTTCGCCGGCACGCACGAGAGCCCCGGCGACCTGAAGTTCGGCGCCGACGGCCGCGAGTACAAGGAGTCGTTCGGCATGGCGTCCTCGCGCGCCGTGGCCAACCGCACCCGCGACGCCGCCGGCTTCGAGCGCGCCCGCATGGCGCTGTTCGAGGAGGGCATCTCCACCTCGCGCATGTACCTCGACCCCGAGCGCCCCGGCGTGGAGGACCTGGTCGACCAGATCACCGCCGGCGTCCGCTCCTCGTTCACCTACGCCGGCGCCCGCACGCTGGCCGAGTTCGCCGACCGCGCCACCGTGGGCCTGCAGTCCAGCGCCGGCTACGACGAGGGCCGCCCGCTGCACGCCTCCTGGTGACCCTCGTGGGCGGTGAGCCGTCAACCTCTCCGCGCGGGTGGCGGTGAGTCGTCAACCGAATAGGTCCCCCATGCGGTTGGTGGCTCACCGCCCTCCCGGGACCGCTCTGAAGAGGGAGCCCCAGCGCTCCGCGAACTTCGGTGGCGGTCCGGTGTAGCCGTGGCGAACGAGCGCGGTGAAGAGCCGCTGCACGGACCCCGCAGGGTTGGCCGTCATCGCAGCCGTGATCTGGACGTAGGCGACGTCGTTGTCCCGGAACCCGGCGTAGCGATCGATGTCCTTGCGGAACTGGAGCGGGTCCTCGGCGTGCTGCCGGCCCTCGTACTCGGCCACCAGCCGCCACTGGGGGAACCACAGGTCGCCGATGCCCAACCGTGTCCCGTCGAGGGCGAGGACGTCGGCGTTCACCTCGGGCCGCGGCAGGCCCGCCGCGTCGACGTAGGCACGGAGCTCGGACTCCTTCGGCGACCAGGCTCGTTCGTGGAGCCACGAAAGGACCGCGGGCGCCTGGCTCGCGCCGGGCCGCCACGGATGGAGCCGACAGACGTCCACGATCTCGCCGACCGTCGCGAGCTCCTCGCGCAGCAGGTGGTCGCCGATCACGATGAGGTCGAGCAGCCGCATCGACGCGCAGCACTGGACGAAGGCCGCCGCAGGCGTCACTCCCACGTCATCGCGCGGTGGCATGACCGCCGTCCGGTGCAGGAAGGTCCCCGTCACCGTGAGGTGATGGTCGCCGACGATCGTGAAGCGCACCGGTCGAACAGGTCCGACGTCCAGACCCGTCCGCTGGATCCGACTCACGTGACTCAGCGCCGCTCCGTCCGGCATCGCGAGCGCCGCTGCCGTCTGCCAGTCGAGCGGCGTCATCTCGTACCCCGTCCACCGCCACACGCCGGGATGGAGTCGCTCGAAGTGCCTGCCCTGCAGGCGACGGTCGCTGACCCCGGCGGAGCGCGCCTGTTCTCGGCTGAACGGTCCGCGGCGAGCCAGGTCGGGGATCTCGGGTGGTCGAGGCACCGTTCCACGCTGCCGCGGCGAGGACCCTCAGCCGCTGTTCCGGCGGTTCCCTGTGGACAGCGAGCTCAGCCCTTGCCCCCCTGTGGATTCTGGCCAAGCGGTCAGCCGTCAACCTCATCACCACCGCATGACGTTGATGACGCACCGGGTCTCCCCGGGAAGGGTTGACAGCTGACCGCTCACTCAAGGGGCCCGCGTCAGTGCGCGCCGGCCGAGACGATCTCGTTCGGGACACCGGGCAGCTCGACGCTGCGGGTGACCCGGCCGGCGGCGAGGTCGACCTCGTGCACCGTGGACGCGCCGGGCTCGGTGACCCACGCGGTGTCGCCGTCGACCTCGAGGGTCGGCCGCGGACGCTGCCAGTCGAGGGGCTCCTGCCACGGGTCGATCACGACGATGCGGTCGGCGACCTTGCCCGTCACGGGGTCGATCACGTGCAGGGCGCCGTCCGTGCCCAGCACGAGCGCCTCGCCCGCCGGGCCGCGGCCGAGCGACCGGAACGTGTAGCTGGTGCCGAGGTCCACGAGGCGCAGCTTCGCAGTCTCGGTGTCGATCAGGCTGATGCGCTCGGGGCGCTCCAGCTCGGCGTCGGCGTCGACCTTGTAGTCGCCGAGGACGACCGACGACTCCGGGCTTCCCGCCTGGTTGCCGATGCGGCCGTACGCGTCAGGGCTCGACACCTTGGTGATCGTGCCGTGGTCCACCACGACGACACCGTCCTCGCAGCCGACGACCGCACGGCCGTCGGCCGCCGTCGCCTCGCCGTGGACACCGGGGCAGTCGTCCGTGCGGGCCTTCTCGTCACCGTCGACGCCATCGCGCAGAACGACGGTCGAGCGGGCGTCCGCGGTGCCCTCGGTGTGCATGAGGTCGCCGCCGAGGTTCACCGCCACGCCGTGGTGCGGATCGGGGGTCTCGGTGGTCTCCACTACCTTCGTCGGGTCCTCCGAGTCCAGGACCCGGATCGAGCCGTCACCGTCGCCGAACAGCACGGTGCGGCCGTCGCTGATGGTGACGTGGCCCGGCTCTGCGGCCTCGTAGGTCTCCCCGAACGCGGGCTCGCCCTTCGTCCGGTAGTGCGCGTGGTCGCCGTGCGCCTCGGCCTCGACGCCGGTGTCGAGCAGGCGGAAGCCCTCCTCGGTCGACACGAACACGTGCCGTGCGTCGCCGGCGGCGTTGACCCGCACGAACCCCTCCGCGGGCAGCGTCTTCACCGGCTCGAGGGTGTCGCGCTCCAGCACGAGCAGCCCGTCGTCGGTCGTCACCACGAGCCGGGGCCCGGAGACCTCGGCACCACCATGGTCGTCGTCGCGCCCGGACTCGCTCGCCGTCTCACCGCACGCGGCCAGCGCCGACCCCGCCACCAGGGCCGCCACCGCCAGGCGGACGTGTCGCCATCTCGTCATCGTCGCTCCTTGTTGAGAATGAATGTCATTCCCGAAAGAGTACGACAGCGCGTCCACGCGATGCCACGGGGTGCCGGGAGACGCGTCAGCGCAGGATGAGGTCGAGGCCGCGCGCGAACGACGCATCGAGGTCGGGATCCTCGGCGAGGATGCCGATCTGCGCGGCCTGGCGGTGCATCTGGGTGGCCTGGGTGTGGCCGAAGACGTAGAGCAGCAGGGTGCGCGCGACGTCGGGCGAGGTCAGCGCCGCCAGCTCGGTCTCGATGCGCGAGTCGCCCAGCCGGAAGGCCGAGGCGGTGGCCACGACGTCGGCCCCGTCGCGGGTGGACAGCAGTGCCTCGCGCAGCGCGTGGGCAGCCTTGGCGGGATCGTCGCCGACCTCGACGTTCGCGACGATCCGGTCGGCCATCAGCGCCAGGAGCGTCTGCTTGTCCGGCACGTGGTGGTAGAGCGCACTGGGCTGCACCCCGAGCTCACCGGCGACGCGGCGCATCGAGCAGAACTCGAGCCCGTAGGCGTCGAGCACGCGCAGGGCCCCGGAGACGACGTCGTCGAGGGTGTTGGCCATGTCGGCATTCTATCGGCTAGCCTGAACACCGTTCAGGTGAACACCGTTCAGGAGACCTCATGACCACGACCACCTCGGCGAGCCGTCGCCTCACCTCCACCGACCTCGCACTGATCGCCGCCTTCGCCGCGCTGATTGCCGTCTGCGCGCTGCTCCCGGCCATCAACGTGGGCGCAGGCCTCGTGCCGATCACGCTGCAGACGTTCGCCGTGCTGCTCTCCGGTGCCGTCCTCGGCGCGAAGCGCGGCTTCCTGGCCGTCATGCTCTACCTCGCGGTCGGCGCCGCGGGCGTCCCGGTGTTCTCCGGCGGCGCCGCCGGCCTGGCCGTCTTCGCCGGCCCCACCGCCGGCTACCTCATCGGCTTCCCGCTCGCGGCCGCGCTGTGCGGGTTCATCGTCGAGCGCCTCCCGCGCGAGAAGGTCGCCACGAGCATTCCGCTGATCTTCGCCGCGGGCCTGTTCTCCAGCGCTCTGCTGATCCACACGCTCGGCATCCTCGGACTGGCCTGGCGCGCCGACATGAGCCTCGCGGCGGCGGCCAAGATCGACCTGGCCTTCTGGCCCGGCGACGTCATCAAGAACCTCGCGATGGCCACGGTCGCCACCGCCGTCCACCGCGCGTTCCCGGACCTGCTGCCGGCCCGCCGGAAGTGATCGAGCTCGTCGAGGCGGCCGTCGCGGGACGGCTCGAGCCCACCACCCTCCGGCTCGAGGAGCGTCGCATCGCGATCGTCGGCTCGAACGGCTCGGGCAAGTCCACCCTCGCGCGACTGGTGAACGGCCTCGTCGAGCCCACGAGCGGCCAGGTCCTGGTCGACGGTCTCGACACGCGTCGGCACGGTCGCGAGGTCCGCCGCCGCGTCGGCTTCGTGTTCACCGACCCGGCGGCGCAGCTGGTGATGCCCACCGTCGCGGAGGACGTCGCGCTGTCGCTGCGCAAGAGGCACCGCGACAAGGCCGAGCGCGAGGCGGCCGTCCTCGCCGTGCTCGAGCGGTTCGGCCTCGCCGACCTGGCCGAGCGCAGCGTGCACGCGCTCTCGGGCGGGCAGCGGCAGCTGCTCGCGATCGCGACGGTGCTGGCCACCGATCCCGACGTCCTGGTCGCCGATGAGCCGACCACGCTGCTCGACCTCGCGAACACCCGCCGCGTCGGCGACGTGCTGCTCGGTCTGCCCCAGCAGGTCGTCCTGGTGACCCACGACCTCGACCTCGCCGCACGGTGCGACCGCGCGCTGGTGGTGCACGCCGGACGCGTCGCGTTCGACGGGCCCGCCGCGACCGCCGTCGACCACTACCGGGCTCTCGTGTCATGAGCTCTCCGCTCGGGCTCTACCAGCCGGGGACGTCGCCGCTGCACCGGCTGACGCCCGGCCCGAAGCTGGTGGGACTGTTCCTGCTCGCCGCGGCCGTGCTCGTCGCCAAGGGCCCCTGGACAGGCATCGCGTTCGTCGCGCTCGCCCTCGTCCTCGCCGCGCTCGGCAGCCTCTCGCCCCGATCCCTGCTGGGGGCGCTGCGGCCCTTCCTGATCGTCGCGGTGCTCCTGCTGGCCTTCAACTCGTGGCAGAACGGGTGGCCGCGGGCGGTCGAGGTGGTCGCCGACCTGACCGCGCTCATCTTGGCCGCGACCGTCCTGACGGCCACGACCGCCGTCAACGACCTGCTCGACACGATCGTGCGCAGCCTGCGGCCCTTCCGCCGCCTCGGCGTCGACCCCGACCGCGTCGGCCTCACGTTCTCGCTCATGCTGCGTGCACTGCCCGGCACGATCGAGCTGGCGGCCGAGACGCGCGACGCGGCCCGGGCGCGCGGGCTCGAGCGCAGCATCCGCGCCCGCACGATCCCGCTGGTGCTGCGCGTGGTCGCGCGCGCCCGCGACACCGGCGACGCGCTGCACGCCCGCGGCGTCCTGGACTGACCCGGTTCGACGCCGCATCCCTCGACAGTGACTAGGCTCACTCCCATGGCGCGCGCACTGCGGACGCTGGTGGTCGACGACGAGCAACCGGTGCTGGACGAGCTGGTCTGGCTGCTCGGCCGCGACGACCGGATCGGCACGATCGACACGGCTCGGTCCGGCACCGAGGCGCTGCGTCGCCTCGACGCCGGTGACATCGACCTGCTGTTCCTCGACATCGCCATGCCCGGACTGACCGGCATCGACATCGCGCGCCTGCTGGGCAAGTTCAAGACGCCGCCGCAGATCATCTTCGTGACCGCGCACGACGCGCACGCCGTGGAGGCGTTCGACCTCAACGCCGTGGACTACCTGCTCAAGCCGATCCGCGAGGAGCGCCTGCGCGAGAGCGTGCGCCGGGCCGTGGCCGACTCCGACCACGGCGGCACCGAGTCCGACGACACGATCGCCGTCGAGCTGGCGGGCGTCACGCGCTTCGTCTCGCGGTCGAAGGTCACCCACGCCGAGGCGCAGGGCGACTACGTCCGGCTGCACACCCTGGAGGGCTCGAGCCACCTCATCCGCACGCCCCTCGGCTCCCTCGCCGACGACTGGGCCGACGCCGGCTTCCTGCGCATCCACCGCAGCCTCGTGGTGAACCGCGCGCACATCCTCGAGGTCCGCATGTCCTCGGGCCGCGCCAGCGTGGTCGTGCCGGCCGCGGGCGGGAACACGCTCGAGCTGCAGGTCGCCCGCCGCCACACGCGGGCGCTGCGCGAGCTGATCGGCGAGCACACGCCGTGACCGACGAGGCCCTGCCCGAGCCGTCTGGCCGGGTCCGCATCACCAGCCCCCTCTCCACGGCGCCCGCGCACGTGCGCAGCACGGTGGGTCAGGAGATCGACGAGGCCACCGGGGTCGGCGAGGTCTACATGCAGTCACTCATCCGCTCGCAGCTGCGCGCCGCGATGACCGTGGCAATCACGCTCCTGCTCACCGTCGTCAGCCTGCCGCTCGTGTTCTCGTGGGTGCCGGGCCTGAACGACCTGCGCGTCCTGGGCATCCCGCTGCCGTGGCTCGTCCTGGGCGGTGGCGTGCACGCGGGCGTCATCGTGCTGGGCTGGCTCTATGTGCGCCACGTCGAGCGCGCGGAGCGCCTGTTCACCCTGCTGGTCGAGCCGGACGACACCCGACCATGAGCCCGACCTGGGGCATCGTCGCCGTCTCCCTCGTCTCGATCGCGACCCTCGCGATCGGGGCGTTCGGCCTGCGGATCAGCCGCACGACGAGTGACTTCTACGTGGCCTCCCGGTCGGTCTCCCCGGCCCTGAACGGCTCGGCGATCAGCGGCGAGTACCTGTCGGCCGCCTCCTACCTCGGCATCGCCGGCCTCGTGCTCGCCTACGGCGCCGACATGCTCTGGTACCCGATCGGCTGGACGGCCGGCTACCTGCTCCTGCTGGTGTTCGTGGCGGCTCCCCTACGCCGCTCGGGCGCCTACACGATCCCCGACTTCGCCCAGGTGCGCCTGCAGTCGGTGGCGGTGCGGCGCGTCTGCACCGCTCTCGTCGTGGCGGTCGGCTGGCTGTACCTGCTGCCGCAGTTCCAGGGCGCGGGACTGACCCTCGAGGCCGTCCTCGACGCTCCCCGGTGGGTGGGCACCGTGCTCGTCGCGATCATCGTGACCCTCAACGTGGTGCTGGGCGGCATGCGGTCGATCACCTTCGTGCAGGCGTTCCAGTACTGGCTCAAGCTGACGGCCCTGCTGGTGCCGCTCATGTTCCTGCTGCTGGCGTGGTCGCGCGACGGCCAGCCGGCCGCGCAGGCCGGCAGCGACTGGTGGATCCCCCTCGGCGACGCCAACCCGCAGACCGTCTACTCCACGTACGCCGTGATCGTGGCGACGTTCCTCGGCACGATGGGCCTGCCGCACGTGGTGGTGCGGTTCTACACGAACCCCGACGGGCACGCCGCGCGGCGGACCACCCTGATCGTGCTCGGCCTCGTCTCGGCGTTCTACCTGCTCCCGACATTCTACGGCGTGCTCGGGCGGGTCTACGCGTCCGACCTCATCGCCGCCGGCCGCGCCGACACGGTGGCGCTCGAGCTGCCGAGCCGCGTGATCGCGGGGACCGCCGGGGAGCTGCTGACGGCGCTCGTCACCGCCGGCGCCTTCGCGGCGTTCCTGTCGACCTCGTCCGGCGTGACGATGGCGCTCGCGGGCGTGGTGGGTCAGGGCCTGAGCAACCACGCGCCGTGGGGCAGCCGGCTCTCGTCCATCGCGGCGCTGCGGATCGCCGCCGCCGTGTGCGTGGCGGTGCCGCTCGTGCTGGCCTTCGTCGCCGAGCCGATCCCCGTGGCCAGCTCGGTGGTGTTCGCCTTCGCGCTGGCGGCCTCCACCTTCTGCCCGCTGCTCGTGCTGGGCATCTGGTGGCGCGGACTGACGTCGGCCGGGGCGATCGCGGGCCTCATCGGCGGCGGCATCTGCGCGGGCGCGGCTCCCTTCGTCACGCTCGCCCTCGACGTCGAGGGCTGGTGGGGCACGCTCATGAGCCAGCCGGCCGTGTGGTCGGTGCCCGTCGGCTTCGGCCTCATGGTGGGCATCTCGCTGGCCACCCGGTCGCGCGTCCCGGCCACGGTCGGGCGCACCATGGTCCGCCTGCACACGCCGGAGCGGGTGCAGGTGGACCGGCGGTTCTGATCAGACCCGACGCGAGGTGTCGAGGCGGTCGAACGAGTCGAGCACCTCGCCCATCGACGGCTTGGCGATCGTGGTGACCGCCGCCGCGCGTCCCTCGCGCTCCTGGCGCAGGTGGCGCTTGACCGTGGAGGTCGAGCAGCCGAGCCGCTGCGCCAGCTCGCGACAGGTCTCGTCGGGGTGCGCCTTGCGAGCGCCGATCACCTCGGCGTGGTCGACGGGGCCGCCCCCGACGCGCGCCGTGCCGTAGGAGCTGGAGTCGACCCGCACCTCGATGCCGAGATCGCGGCGCATGGTGCGGCGCTCGGCCTCGCTGGTGCAGGCGACGAAGCCCGACACGTCGACGTCGACCACGGCCCGGTAGAGGCAGTCGTCGAGGACGCTGCAGCCCGCACATCGGCGGTGGGCGGCAGCGCGCTTGGTCACGTAGTCACGCCACTGCTCGACCGAGACGTCGCGTCGAGCGGGCGGGGACAGCAGGATCTCGTCCTGGTACATCTCGGGTGCCATGGCACACGGCGGGAGTGTCGGCCTCATTGCCATCTCCGATCATGCGAATGACACCAGTCTAGAGGTACATTCCCCCGGTTTCGGAAGGTGTGACGCGATCGTCCGAGGTACCATCCTCGCCGCCGGCCCCCGGGAGCGCCAGACGCATGTTCTGCAGCTGGTTCTGCGCCTGCACCTGCTGGGCGTAGAGGGCGGCCTGGATGCCGTGGAAGAGACCTTCGAGCCAACCCACCAGCTGGGCCTGGGCGACGCGCAGCTCGGCGTCGCTCGGCGACTCGGCGTCGAACGGCAGGCTGAGCCGCTCGAGCTCGTCGACGAGCTCGGGCGCGAGACCGTCCTTCAGCTCGTCGATCGACTGGTGGTGGATCTCGCGCAGGCGGGCCCGGCTCGCGTCGTCGAGCGGCGCGGACTTCACCTCCTCGAGCAGCTGGCGGATCATGCCGCCGATGCGCATGACCTTCGCGGGCTGCTCGACCAGGTCGGTCAGCGGCGTGCGCGCGGGCTCGGAGGAGGCCACGGGCTGGCCCTGGGGGTCGATGATCCGGTCGTCGGTCATGCGCTCCAGCCTAGGCCGAGGTGCCTCGCACGGCGCTCCGGGCTCAGGCGCCCATGTCGAGGACGACCTTGCCCACGTGCGAGGACTCCTCGAGGATCCGGTGGGCGTCGGCGACCCGCGCCAGCGGCACGGTCTCGTGCACCACGGGGCCCAACGTGCCGTCCTCGATGAGCGGCCAGACCTTCTCGACGAGCTCGGCCATGATCGCGGCCTTCTCCTCCACCGGGCGGAAGCGCAGGGACGTCGCCGAGACGCTCCCCTGCTTCGCCAGCAGGGCGCCGAGGTTGAGCTCGCCCTTGCGGCCGCCCTGCATGCCGATCACGACGATGCGGCCGCCGCGGGCGAGGGAGGCGACGTTCTGGGCGAGGTACTTGCCGCCGATGATGTCGAGCACGACGTCGACGCCGCCGAGGTCCTGGCAGGTCTCGGCGAAGTCGTCCTCGCGGTAGTTCACGACCGCGTCGGCGCCGAGGCCGCGCACGACTTCGGCCTTCTCGGCGCTGCCGACCGTGGTGACGACGGTGGCGCCGAAGGCCTTGGCCAGCTGGATCGCGGTGGTGCCGATGCCGCTGGCGCCGCCGTGCACGAGCACCTTCTGGCCCTCGCGCAGGCCGGCGAGCATGAAGACGTTCGACCAGACGGTGGCGTAGGTCTCGGGGATCGCGGCCGCGGTCGTGAGGTCGACGCCCGCGGGCACCGGCACCACCTGACCGGCCGGCACGACCACACGCTCGGCGTAGCCGCCGCCGCTGAGCAGCGCGCAGACCTCGTCGCCGACGGAGAGGCCCGTGACGCCCTCGCCGATCGCGTGGACGACGCCCGAGCACTCGAGGCCGATGACGTCGGTGGTGCCGGGCGGCGGCGGGTAGTGGCCCTCTCGCTGCAGCAGGTCGGCGCGGTTGACGCCGGCGGCGGCCACGGCGATCACGACCTCGCCCGGCCCCGGCTCGGGATCGGGAAGCTCGGCGACGTGGAGGCTCTCGGGGCCCCCGGGCTCTTCGACGATGACGGCTCGCATGTGAACCACCGTAGTGACCGGCACACTGGTCCACATGCAGGTGACGCTCGTGCAACTGGCCGCGACCCTCGACTCGGCCGTCAACCGCGACCAGGTGGCGGCGCGGCTCCGCGACGTCGAGGGCGGCGGGCTCGTCGTGCTGCCCGAGGGCGCGATGCACGACTTCGGCGCCCCCGACCACGACCTCGCGGCCGTCGCCGAGCCGCTCGACGGGCCGTTCGTGGACCTCCTCGCGCGCGAGGCGCGGCGCCTCGGCTCGACGATCGTCGCAGGCATGTTCGAGCGCACCGACGGACTGCCGTTCAACACGCTCGTCGTGGTCGGTCCCGACGGCGACCTCGCCGCGACCTACCGCAAGATCCACCTCTACGACTCCTTCGGCTACCGCGAGTCCGATCGCCTGCGCGCCGGCGAGATCGAGCCCGTCACGGTCACCGTCGAGGACCTCACGGTCGGCCTCATGACCTGCTACGACCTGCGGTTCCCCGAGCTCGCGCGCCGTCTGGTCGACGCCGGGGCCGACGCGTTCGTCGTGCCGGCCGCGTGGGTCGCAGGTGAGCACAAGGTCGACCACTGGCGCACGCTGCTGCGCGCACGGGCCATCGAGAACACCGTCTGGGTGGCCGCGGCGGGCCAGGGCGGCGAGCGTTACAGCGGTCATTCCTTGGTCGCCGATCCGTGGGGAACTATCGTGGAGGAGGCCGCCGGGGGGGACGAGCTCATCACCGCGCAGATCGCGGTGGACGCCGTGCAGCACTCTCGCGACGTGAACCCGTCGCTTGCCAACCGGAGGATGTAGACGCAGTGACGACCGCCACGCCGGGCCGACGACGACTGGACACGTCGGTCCCGACCCCGTACGAGGTCGCGACCCGTGAGCCACGAGTCGCGTCACCCCGTTGGGCGCGCCTGCTGATGCTCGGCACCTTCCTGGTCTGGCTCGCGAGCACCCTCGGCGCGGCCACGTCGATCTCCGACGTCGGTGCTCCCTCGTGGCTCTGGCGGCCCTCCGCCGCCGCGCTGCTCGTGGTGTTCGCCGTGATCCTGACCCACCGGGTCGGCGGCTACATGCGCATCTGGGTGACGCTGTCGGCGCTGCTGGCGGCGGCCGCGGTGCTCACCGACCTCAACTCGCTGCTCGCCGCGGCAGCCGGTGCGACGGCGGTGCTCTCGGCAGTGACCGCCGTGGTCTTCACGCGTCCCGCCGCGAACGTGCTGCAGGTGCTGCGCGAGTACGCCGTGATGCTGGTCCTGTCCGTCAGCGGCGCCGTGGGCGTCGCGGCGTGGAACGCCTCGGTCGACGTGCGGCCCTTCGGCCTCATGGTCATGGCCGTGTCGGTGACGCTGGCCGTCTCGATCGTGTGGCGCCTCGGCTCCAGCCTGCACGGCTTCGGCCGCCGCCACCTCAAGCTGCTCGTGGTCGTGGCCGTCATCGCGGTCGGGCTCTTCTTCTACGGCAGCTTCGTGCGCACCGCCGGATCGCCCGCTCTGACCAACCTGCTGGACGACACGATCGTGTGGCTGCGCCAGAACATCGGCGGCGTGCCGCGGCCCTACGAGTTCCTCATCGGCTTCCCCGCGCTCATCGTGGGCGTCTCGATGCGCTCGCGCTACCGCGAGGGCTGGTGGGTGTGCGTCTTCGCCGTCGTCGGCACCGTGATCGTCGCGAACTCGCTCATCGACCCGCGCGCCTACCCGTCGTACTTCGCGCTCTCCACGCTCTACAGCGCGGCCATCGGCCTGGTCATCGGCCTCGTGATCCGGGCCGTGTTCTTCCGGCCGCAGTCGCGCCGCTCCGCGCGCGCCGTGCAGCACGCCGAGCGCACCGAGCCCGGGCGCCTCTCGCCCCTGCGCTGACCCTCTACCGCTCGCCCCTCTCCACTTCTGGAACGGGTTGCACCCCTTCCGCGGCCGCAAGGGTGCAGAGCGTTCCAAAAGTGGGCAGGGGTGCCGCGTCGGGGCGCTGTGCGTGCGCAATGCGAGAATCGACGCAGGTCCCGCCGCTTCGGCGACGGGCCTGGAGGGGTGCCGGAGTGGCCGATCGGAACCGCCTTGAAAGCGGTCGCTGGCAGAGATGTCAGCCACGGGTTCGAATCCCGTCCCCTCTGCGTGAACCGTTACCGACTCGATCGCGCGCACCTCATGGTGCTCGCGGGGGTGTGCTTCATCGTCGCTGCCGTGGGCGTGCTGGTCGCGTTCCTGACCGGGACCGACAGCGCCCTGCGCACCACCGTGACCGTCCTCGCCGCCGGCGTGGCCGTGATCGCGCTCCTCGTGGCCGCCGTGATGAACCTGCGGCCGCCGGTCGTGCTGACCCTCGACCAGGCCGGGTTCCGCGCCCGCGGGCGCCACGGCGACGTCACGTGGAAGCAAGTCGAGTCGGTCGAGATCAGTGAGGGCCTGCTGCGCTTCACCGACGGCACCGGCGCGATCACCGCGTTCCCGCTGAGCCTCGTCGACCGCAACCGCCGGGCCGAGCTCGTCCGCGAGGTCTACGACCGGCTCAACACCGCCAACGGCTACCGACGGTTCGACCCCACCGAAGGGCTCTGAGACCTCCGGAGAAGCGAAAGTGGGAGCAGGCTGAGCCTGCTCCCACTTCCCCATGGCGGAGATGGCGGGATTTGAACCCGCGAGAGGTTTAAACCTCAACCCGCTTAGCAGGCGGGCGCACTAGGCCACTATGCGACATCTCCAGACAACCGGATCAGGATACCCACCCCGACCCCCAGCCGCCGAATCAGGTCGTGCGCTTGACGATCGAGGCACCGCGCTCGTAGAAGTCCGGCGGCAGCTCGGCGAGCGGCGTGGGCTCGTGCGGATGGGCCCGCATCCCGTCCAGCAGCAGCGTGCGCATGCGGCGCGCGAGCCACTCGCGGTTCTCCGGCGCGGCCGTGTGGACCGCCCCGAGCATCAGCGGCGCGGCGCTGAGGTCGGCCACCGCGAGGTCGTCGCGCGCCGAGCCCTCGGCGACCGCACGCTGCACGAGGATCGCCAGCGTGCCCACCCACCGGTCGGTGGGCCGGTAGTCCGGGTCGTTGATCGCCTGACGACGCATCACCTCGGCGACGATGCGCCGGTCGATCATCACCTGGGTGGCCTCGTCGACCACGAGCTCAATGCCCTCCCAGCCCGTCGACGCCTCCATCGCGCGCTCCGCGATCTCGTCGAAGATCGCGATGTGCCGGTCGTAGAGGGCCCGCCACAGCTCCTCCTGCGAGGCGAAGTTTCGGTAGAGCGTGCCGGTGCCCACCTTCGCGGCCTCCGCGAGGCCGTGCAGGGGCGCGTCGAGGCCGTTCGCGGCGAAGTAGGCCTCGGCGGTGTCGATGATGCGCTCGCGGTTCGCCACGGCGTCGCGGCGCTGCGGAACGCGGGGGGAATCTGACATCGAAGCCAACTTACGGGATTTCGGGCCGTCCGTTGCCCCGATTTCGCACCTCGAGGGAACACCCGCTAGACTCGTCGAGGCCCGCAAGGGCGTGCGCCCGTAGCTCAACGGATAGAGCATCTGACTACGGATCAGAAGGTTTGGGGTTCGAATCCCTACGGGCGCGCCAGACACCCCCGGTCGACCACCAGGTCGCCGGGGGTCTCTCGTTTCCGGGGGCGCTCCCCACGGTCGCGCACTTGTTACGTGACGCGCCGTCAGCACATCTCGATGAGCGCTTCTCGTCACATCGGCGAAACGAAGCCCTCCCAGACTCGGACGGTCCCCGCTCGCGTCCCCACCTGCGAGCTCCCCCACCCGAGAGGGATCACGTGTTCACACAACGAGGATGGCGGCTCGCCACCGTGGGAGCGCTGCTCGCGCTGCCACTGGCTGCGGTGCCCGCCCACGCCGACGACGGCGAACTGGCCTCCGGCAGCGACTGGACGGTCTCGCGCGCCGCCGGCGGCTACCTGGTCACGGTCGACCTGGCGAAGAAGCTGCCGGTCGTCTCCGACGCCCCGACCATCGAGGTCGACGGCGAGCCGATCGGCATCGCCACGGAGTCCGCCGACGGCAAGAGCCTGAGCGTCTTCACCGCCGACGCGTCCGTGCTGAAGGCCGACGACATCGAGGCGGGCTGGTTCAGCAAGCCCTCCGGCGCCCCGGCCCAGGTCACGAGCGTCGAGGAGATCGCGGAGGCCGACCCCGAGGCCCTCGACGCGAACCCGGCGTCGCTCGGCGAGTTCGAGCACACCGAGGCCGTCTACAACTTCGGCGCGCAGTCGATCCCCCTCGCGGCGATCGGCGGCATCCGCGGTGAGCTGCAGGGCAAGGTCTACCTGCCCAAGACCGGTGGCGCCCGCCCCGTCGTGCTGCTGCTGCACGGCCGCCACACCTCGTGCTCCACCGGCACCGCCAACCCGAACCGCTGGCCGTGCGGACCGAACCAGATCAACATCCCGAGCTTCGCCGGCTACGACGGCACGGCGCGCGCGCTGGCCAGCCACGGCTACGCGGTCGTGTCGATCTCGGCCAACGCGATCAACTCCAACGACAACCAGCTCGCGCTGGACCAGGGCGCCCAGGCGCGCGGCCAGCTGCTGCTGGACACGCTCACGATGCTCAAGAAGGCGAACGAGGGCGCCGCGGTCAGCTACTACGACCAGCAGACCGACGCCGACGTCACGCTCGAGCAGGCGCTCGCCAACCAGGCCCCGCTGCCGGGCCTGACCGAGGGCACCGCGGGTCTCGCCCCCGCCGACTTCGTGGGTCGCTTCGACTTCTCGAACATCGGCATGATGGGCCACTCGCGGGGCGGCGAGGGCGTCACCTCGGCCGCGACGCTCAACCAGGGCCTCGAGAAGCCGTGGAAGATCACGTCGATCCTGCCGCTCGCGCCGGTCGACTTCGCGCGCATGACGGTGCCGAACGTGCCGATGAACGTGGTCCTGCCCTACTGCGACGGCGACGTCTCGAACCAGCAGGGCCAGCACATGCTCGACGACTCGCGCTACGCGTTCGACGACGACGTGCTGCGCAGCGGCGTGTGGATGATGGGCGCGAACCACAACTTCTACAACACGGTCTGGACCCCCGGGAAGTACGCGTACAGCGTCTCCGACGACTGGGGAGCGACCTCGACCGATGCCGTCTGCGGTCCCCGCTCGGAGACGAACATCCGGCTGAGCGCCGACGCGCAGTACGACGCCGGCACCGCCTACATGGCCGGCTGGTTCCGCCTGACGATGGGTGACGAGAAGCAGTTCCTGCCCATGTTCGACGGCTCCGCCCAGGTGCCCGAGGTGCTCGGCTCGGCCGACATCCGCAGCATGTCGACGGCTCCGGCCTCGGCTCGCCAGACGATCACGACGTTCGAGGAGACCAGCTCGCTGGTCCGCGTCCAGGGCGCGGCCACGGCCACGGTCTGCGCGAGCGCCGCGGGTCGCACGGTGTCGCAGCCGCTGCCGGCCTGCACGCCCTCGACGATCAGCACCAGCGCGCTGCCGCACTGGACGCCCGCCAGCAACGGCGGCAACGTCCCGGCGACGCCGGTCACGAAGTTCTCGTGGACGGCCCTCGGCACCGGCACCACCACCGTGACGCCCAGCGAGGTGCGCGTCAGCGTCCCCGCGAAGGCGCGCAACGCGTCGGACCTCGAGCGCCTGTCGTTCAAGGTCGCCGCGGACGACACCGTCGCCACCAGCACCGCGATCTCGCTGACCGTGGTCGACAACGCGGGCCGGACGTTCACGACGCCCGTCGCGGACCTCAACCCGCTGGCCACCACGCGACTGCCCGCCTCGACCAGCACGATCCTGAAGAAGATCGTGCTGCAGCAGGTCGACCTCCCGGTCGCCACGCTGGCGGACGCGGGCCTGAACGTCTCGGACATCCGTGAGGTCCGCTTCGGCGCCCTCGCCGGTCCGGACGCGCTGGCCACCGGCGGCGTGTTCCTGTCGGACCTCGCGTTCGAGAGTTCGGCGGTCGGCACGGCCGACAGCAAGTCCCTGCCGACGCTCAACGTGAAGGCCCCCGTCGTGGACGAGGGCAACGGGCCGGGCACGGCGGACATCGCGGTCTACCTCGACGAGGCGGCCACGATCCCGGTCACCGGCTACGTGTCGGCGCTCGGCTCGGCCACGGGCCGCGCGGGCATCGCGATGGAGAAGGTCACCTTCGCCCCCGGCGAGACCTGCAAGGTCGTCACTGCTCCGGTGCTCGGCGACCAGCTGGCCAGCACGACGGCCTCCACGTCGGTGAAGGCCTCGGTCATCAACACGGCCGGCGCGGTCATGGGCACGAACGCCCTGGACTGGATGATCGTCCGCGAGGACGACGGCGTGACAGGCTCGGCGACGGCGCTGCCGCCGGCGGGCGTCCAGGGCGACGCGTGCGCCGAGCTGGCCGCGAAGGACGAGAAGGCCGACGTCTCGGTCAGCGACGACAAGCCCCAGCCGGGCTCGTCGGTCACCGTCACGGCGGGCGGCTTCCGCTCCGGTGAGGGCGTCACCGTGACGATCGCCGGGGTCGACCCGGTCGTCGCCGTCGCCGACGGCTCCGGTGCCGTCAGCGCCGCCGTGACGATCCCGGAGACCGCCACCCGCGGCGCCGCGGACGTCACGGTCACGGGCAGCGGCACGGGCCGTACGGGCACCACCTCGGTGGCCATCCTCGACGCGAGCACGACGACCCTGTCGATCTCGCCCGAGGCGCCGCAGATCAACGAGGCGGTCACGCTCTCGGCGACGGTCGGCGGTGGCGACACCACCGGCAGCGTCGAGTTCTTCGACGGCGACCGCTCGCTCGGCACCGCGGAGGTCGTGGACGGCGTGGCCACCCTCGACGTCCCGGGCTTCAAGGCCGGCAAGCACGAGATCGTGGCGACCTTCGCCGAGACCGGGGTCACCGCCGGCTCGACGTCCGGTGCGGTCACCTTCACCCTCGTGAAGGGCAAGCCGACCCTGGTGATGTCGCTCTCGAGCGCCACCACCGTGTTCGGTAAGGCTGCGACGCTGTCCGCGGTCGTCGGCGGCGCGGACGGCGGCAACGTCACCTTCCGCTACGGCACCGTGACGAAGAAGGTCGCGCTGGCCAAGGACGGCTCGGCCTCGCTCACGCTGCCGGCCACCCTGAAGCCGGGTCGCTACACGGTCGCCGCGTCCTACGACGGCACCGACCTCACCGAGGGCGGGGTGGGCATCTCGTCGATGCTCACGGTGACGAAGAAGGCCACGACGACCAGCCTCTCGGCGCAGTCGTCGGTCAAGGCCGGGAAGACCCTGCGTGGCAAGTTCGCCGTCCGTGGCGGCGTCGCGAAGGTCGCTCCGACCGGCACGGTCAAGGTCTACGTGAAGCAGGCGAAGGGCGGCTACAAGCTGGCCCGGACCGTGCGCGTCACGTCGACCGGCAAGGCGTCCTTCACGGTGAAGACGCCGAAGAAGCGCCAGGGCCTGCGGGTCAAGGTCGTCTACTCCGGTGACGCCAACTACGGGTCGAGCACGAGCTCGAAGTCGGTGCGCCTGCGCTGACACCGTCACACGAGGCCCCGGCAGCACCCGCTGCCGGGGCCTCGTCGTGTGTCCGGCCTCGGTCCGCGGTCCGTCCGACCGGGTGGCGGTTTCCCCGGTTACGTGGGTTCTCCGTCACTTCCCGGGGATCGCAAACCCCGGGAATTGACGGCAGACCCCGGTCGGTGGGGTGAGGAGCGCAGGTGGCGGGTCACAGCCCACGTCCCTGCCCCTGGAACGCGCAGGTCCTCCACCGACCGGGGTTTCCTGTCACTGACCGGGGATCGCAAACCCCGGTCAGTGACAAGGAACCCACGTAACCGGGGAAACGGAGGGGGTGGGACGGGGCAGACGAGAGCGCCCCGGTCCGCCGTGGCGGACCGGGGCCTCGTGACGCCGGGCTCAGGACCTACTTGATGACCTTCGCCGAGCGGGGCGTGTACTTCACGACGGTCGCGTAGCCGGTCTTGCGCGCCGTGACCTTGACCCGGATCCGCTGGCCGCGGTCCGCCTTCGTGAGCTTGTACGACTTCTTCGTCGCGCCCTTGATGGCCTTGCTGCCGCGGTACCAGCGGTACGACAGCGTGACGCCGGAGTCCCAGCGGCCCGGGTTGACCTTCAGCGTCCGGCCGACCTTCGGCAGGCCACTCTGGAACGGTCGCGGCGTGCGCGTCAGCAGCCCCGGGGCCACCTTGAGCGGCTTGCTGACCTTCGTCACGGGCGCCCAGCCGGCCTTCGCACCGGTGACGGCGACGGTCACGACCCGTCCCACGTCCTTCGGCGCGAGGCGGTAGGTCGACCCGGTGGCACCGGCGACGGGCGCGCCACCGACCGACCACTGGTACGTCAGCGCCGTACCGGCGGGCCACGTGCCGGCCGAGGCCGTCAGGACCGTGCCGACGCGTCCGGTGCCGCTCACGACCGGCACGGGGGCCGGACCGAGCGGCTTGAGGCCGACCGTGTGGGTCAGCGTGGGCTCACCGCTGCCGCCTGCGGTGCCGGGTGCGGCGGAGATCCGCAACGACGCGTCGGACTCCGCCTCGACCAGGACCGTGAAGTCCGCGCGGGCGGTCTGGCCGCTCGAGACGCGGGGCACGGACCAGCGCAGCGTCGTGCCGTCGAGCTCGAGCCCGTCGCCCAGCGAGACCACGGAGGCGTCGTCCAGCACGTCGGACAGGTCGATCTCGGCCGTCGCGTCGCGCAGCGGGTGGACCGCCGTGTTCTTCGCGGCCACGCTGTAGGTGATCTCGTCACCGGTCTCGACGTCGCCCGGCAGCGGGTCCGCCGACAGGCCGAGCGTCCACGCGTCGTCCTGGTCGGCGATCGCCGTCGACACGCTGCAAGTGAGGCAGAACGAGCCCAGCGCGCTGGAGCTCGTCGTGAGGCCGACGGTGCCGCCGGACGAGGACTCCTTGACGGTGGCGGGGAACGAGACGGTCGCGGACGCGCCGGCCGCCGTGGCCGGGATCGTCCACCGCAGCGTGCCGCCGAGGTTCGCCAGCTCCGCCGGGAGCGCGCCGAGGCGCGCGTCGTCGACGAGGTCGGCGACGTCGACCGTCACGGTCTGGCCGCCGAGGGCGACCTTGCCCGTGTTCTGCGCCGTCAGGGTGTGCACGACGGTGTCACCCGCGGCGACCGGGCCCGTGGCGTCGGCAGCCGCCGACAGGTTCCACTTCGACGGCCACGCCGGCTTCACCGTGCCGTAGAGCCATGGGTTCAGCACCGGTCGCACGTCCTTGCCGGAGACCCGGTTCGCGAGCGCGACGAAGTCGGCCGTCGAGGCGTCCGAGCCGTTGTTCTCCGCGACCCACGTGCGCAGGATCTCGAACCACGCCTCGTCGCCCACGATGGTGCGCAGCGCCTCGAACGTCATGCCGCCACGCCCGTAGACGTAGTTGAAGAGGATGGCCGGGTCGGTGAAGCCGGCCAGCGGCACCTGCCACTGGGCCGACGTCGGGGCGCTGGCGTTCCACGAGTTGAAGTAGGCCGTCTCGGGCGTGGTCGTGGTGGTGCCGCTCGCGAGGTTGTAGGCCCGCGGGGCGTAGTCGCCCATGCCCTCGTTGAGCCACAGGTCGCTCCAGTCCGTCGGTGACACCGCGTTGCCGAACCACTGGTGGGCGATCTCGTGGATGAGCGTGCCGCGGCTGACCGAGTTCTGGTAGAACGAGCGGTCCTGCGTCTCCAGCGCGTAGCCCACGTTGATGCGGTCGACGACCGCGCCGGTGGCCACGCCCGGGTAGGGGCCGAACCTCGACTCCATCCAGCGCATGATGTCCTGCGTCTGCGCCAGGCTCGCCAGCGTCGTGTTCCGCTGGGTCGTCGTCATCGCGGAGTCGAGGAACGTCCAGTCGCGGTACGTGCCGCTCTCGAGCTCGACCACCGACTCGCGCACCTCGTACTTGCCGATCGAGACCATCGACAGGTAGGGCACCATCTGGTTCGGCTGGCGCCAGTGCCAGGTCTCCAGGGCGCCGTTGCGCGTCTTGGAGTGCAGCGTGCCGTTGCTGGCCGCGGCCATGGTCTCGCCGTCCATCAGCCGCGGGATCGTCAGCTTGATGTCGTACTTCGCCTTGTCCTTCAGCGAGTTGTTGACGGGGTACCAGGTCATCGCGCCGACGGGCTCGTTCACGGCGGTGGCACCGTCGTCGCCGGCGATCCAGCCCTCACGCGAGCCGTCGGGGTCGATGTGGGTGACGGGCGAGCCGGAGTACGTGATCACGGTCGTGAACTCGCCCTCGACGGGCGTCGCCGGCGTGATGATGAGCTTGTACTTCGTGGCCGCGGCGTCGACGTCGCGCGTCCACGAGGCGGGTGCGTCGTTCACGGTGATCGACTCGACCGTGAGGCCCTCGAAGTCCAGCGAGAACTCCGACAGCGGCGCGTCGGCGGTCGCCGTGATCTTCGCGGTGGCGGCGATCGTGCTCGCGGTCGCGACGGGCGCGCCCGGCGTCCAGGCGATGTCGAGGTCGTAGTGCTTCACGTCGTAGCCGCCGTTGCCCACGTTCGGGAACAGGGAGTCGCCGGAGGTGCGGGCGCCGGCGACCGGCTCGGCTGCCGAGGCGCTCGTGGCGGTCGCGCCGAGCGTGCCCAGGCACAGGGCTCCGCTCAGGAACGCGGCCGCGACGGCCCTGGCGGGGCGGGCGAGGGGTGGGGAGAGGGACATCGGTGCTCTTTCGTCGGAGGAGGTTCCGCTCATCCTGTACGACGGACGTGGCGCGCGTCACTGGAACGCCAGAGGTTTCACCTGCCCGCAACACGCGTGCCGCGTCCCTCTGAAGATGCGGACACCGTGCGTCCGTGGTGGCATGGAGACAAGAACAGACCCCCGAGCGAAGGTGGAGATCATGGGACTTGACGACAAGCTGAAGAACGCCGCCGAGGACGTCAAGGGCAAGGCCAAGGAGGCCACCGGCAAGGCGACCGACAACGAGCGCCTCGAGGCCGAGGGCAAGGGCGACCAGGCCAAGTCCGACGTCAAGCAGGCCGGCGAGAACGTGAAGGACGCGTTCAAGCACTGATCACCGAACCAACGACGAGGGCCCCGGGAAGAGATTCCCGGGGCCCTCGCTCGTGTGTCGGTCAGACGGTCGGCGGCGGCGTGACCGTGCCCGTGGCACCGACGTCGCCCGTGGGCGTGGTCGGCGTCGTGGAGGTCGTCGGCCGACCCGGCGTCGTGTAGGTCGAGGCCGTGTACGTCGGCTGGTCGGCGGACCGGGCCTTGAAGAAGGCCACGACGCCCGCGATGCCGGCGGTCAGCAGGCCCACGAACGCGACCTTCCGCAGGCCGCGGAAGCGCTGGCGCTTCTCGATCGGCAGCTTGTCGCTGACCTCGTCGGGCAGCTTGTCGACCAGGTTGTCACGCAGGTCGAGCAGCTCGGTCTTGTCCGGGAGCTTCTCCATGAGATCGTCGCGCAGCGCCAGCCACTCGGCTCGGTCGGGAAGACGCTCCACCAGCTGGTCCCGGAGGTCGCGCAGCTCGGACGCGTCCGGCAGCTGCTCCACGACGGTGTCGACGTGATCCTTCACGCTCTTCTTGCCCACAATGGCTCCTTCGCACAGATGTCGTCGGACCTCCATCGTGTCTCACGGCGGGGTCAGTCGCACCTCGGCAGCCGCCTCGAGCACCACGTCGGCCGCGTCCTTGTCCGGTCGCAGGCCGCGCCAGCTGGCGTGTCGCAGGTGCCCCGCGGGCGACCAGTCGCCGTAGACGACCTCGCCGACCAGCCGCGGCGTCACCCAGGTGGCATCGCGGGAGGCCGCGGACTCGACCTCGTCGACGAACGGCGAGGTCTTCCGCTCGAGCGGGTCGAGGAGCGAGCGGAGCTTGAGCCGCTCGGCGTTGCTGTAGCCCGTGCCGACACGGCCGAGGTAGCGCAGGCCTCCCTCCACGGGCACGCCCACGAGCAGCGATCCGATCCCGCGCCCGCCACTGCTCGGGCGCCAGCCGCCGATGACGATCTCCTGCGTGTCCTGGTTCTTGATCTTGAGCCAGTCGGTGGAGCGCGCACCGGGGTCGTACGTGGACGCGCGCCGCTTGGCCACGATGCCCTCCAGCTGGTGGCTCCGGCTCAGCGCCACGGCCTCGTCGATCGTGCCGCCGTGGGCGGGCGGCGCGTGCACCAGCTCGGACTCGAGGTCGAGCTCCTCCAGCGCGTCTCGGCGGTCGTCGTAGGGGAGGTCGCGCAGCGAGGTGCCGTCGCGCTCGAGGAGGTCGAACAGCATCAGCTGCACGGGCGTCGTGCGCCGGAGTCGCTCCACGTCACCCGGCTTGGTGACGCCCATCCGCTGCTGCAGCCGGCCGAAGGAGGGGATGCCACGCTCGTCCATCGCGACGATCTCGCCGTCGAGGACCGTGTCGAGCCCCATCGCGGCGAGCTCCTCGACGAGCTCGGGATAGCTGGCGCTGACGTCGTTGTGGTTGCGCGAGTACAGCCGCACGTCCTCGCCCGAGACCACCGCGACGCACCGGATGCCGTCCCACTTCAGCTCGTAGGCCCACCCGTCACCGGAGGCGTCGCGGCCGCCCGCGAGCACCGCGAGCATCGGCGGGACGAAGCCCGAGCGTCCCGCCGGTGCCTTCTTCTTCGCCGGCTTCGTGCCCTTCGTCGCCTTCGGTCGCGAGGTCGTGGACGGCGCCCCGGGCTGCTGGTCCTTCATGAGGTGGATCAGCCAGTTCTCGCCCGTCTTGATGAGGGCGAGCCGCTTCGAGCCACCGAGCCCGCCCTCCTGCGTGCCGTGCAGCGTCGCGATCACCTCGTGGTCGTTCCACTTCTCGAGGTCGAAGTGGCCGTGGTCCCAGATCGTGACGTCGCCCGCGCCGTACTCGCCCTTCGGGATGCTCCCCGCGAAGGTCGCGTACTCCATCGGGTGGTCCTCGGTCTGGACCGCGAGGTGGTTGCCGCTGGTGGAGTCCGGCACGCCCTTCGGCAGCGCCCACGAGACCAGCACGCCGTCGCGCTCGAGCCGGAAGTCCCAGTGCAGCCGGCGCGCGTGGTGCTCCTGGATGACGAAGATCGGGTCGCCGTCGCGGCCGCGCACCACCGAGTCGGGCACGGGCTCCGGGGTCCGGCTGGCGTCGCGCATCGACCGGTAGGTGGAGAGCCTGTCGGCCACGGGTCCGGCGAGCGACGCCATCGGGTCGCCCCGCTCGGCCAGCCGCGCCGGCACCTCGTCGATCGTGAGGTGGCGCAGGTCCTCGTCGAGCTCGTCCCAGTCGCGCGGCACCGCCACGGTGGGCTCGTCGCGGCCGCGCAGGGAGTACGGCGAGATCGTGGTCTTCGCGCCGTTGTTCTGGCTCCAGTCCACCAGGACCTTGCCCGCGCGCTTCGCCTTGCTCATGTCGCTCACGACGAGCTCGGGCATCGACGCCTCGAGCGCCTGCGCGACCTGCTTCGCGAAGGCGTTGACGTAGTCGGAGTCGTGCGTGCCGTCGAGGTGCGCGAACAGGTGGATGCCCTTGCTGCCGCTGGTGACCGGGAAGCACTCGACCCCGATGTCGGCCAGCAGCTCGCGCGCCGCGTGCGCGACCTCGACGCACTCCGGCAGCCCCGTTCCCGGGCCGGGGTCGAGGTCGATCACGAGACGGTCCGGGTTCTGCGGCACGCCGGTGGCGTCGACCTGCCACTGCGGCACGTGCAGCTCCAGCGCGGCGACCTGTCCGGCCCAGGCGAGGTCGGCCACGGACTCGAAGATCGGGTAGACGTTCGTGCGCGACTTGTGCTTGATCGTGACCCGGCGGATCCAGTCGGGCGCGGAGTCCGGCAGGTTCTTCTCGAAGAAGACCTCGGCCCCCGGGCCGGTGCCGTTCACCCAGCGCTTGCGGGTGACCGGACGCCCCGCGAGGTGCGGCAGCAGCCACGGCGCGACCTGCACGTAGTACGAGATGACGTCGGCCTTCGTGGTGCCCGTCGCCGGGTACATCGGCTTGTCGCTGTTCGTCAGCCTCAACAGCCGTCCGTCCACCGAGACGGTTTGGGTGGACGCGCCTGCCACGACCTTGACCCCCTCCGCGTACTGTTCGTAGTCACCAGTGTGAAGGAGCGGCCGTGTCCGTGCTTGACTTCTTCTCCGAGGTGGCGCTCGACCTGCACGAGCAGCCGACCACGGAGAAGACCGTGGAACGCATCACCGAATATGCCCGCAAGGCCGCCGAGTGTGATGACGCCGGCATCATGCTGGTCCACTCGCGCACGCGCATCGAGACGGCGTCGACGACCTCCGAGCGGGTGATCCGGTCGCACGAGCTCCAGCGCGAGCTCGACGAGGGCCCCTGCCTGGACGCGCTCGAGGCCGGCGGCAGCTTCGTCTCGAACGACGTCAGCCTCGACCCGCGCTGGCCCAAGTGGGGCCGGGCCGCGGGCGACCTGGGCATCCGCAGTGCGATGAGCGTGCTGCTGGAGACCCGCGAGCGCCGCTACGGATCGCTCAACCTGTACGCCGACCGGCCCGACGCGTTCGACGGGAACGATCTGGCCACCGCGCTGATCTTCGCCCGCCACGCCTCGGTCGCCCTGGCCAACGCGCACCACGAGCAGGGACTGCTCCACGCGATCGATGCCCGCAAGGTCATAGGGCAGGCCCAGGGAATACTGATGGAGCGCTTCGACATCGAGGCCGACCGCGCGTTCGACGTGCTGCGTCGCTACTCCCAGAACCACAACCAGAAGCTGCACGCCGTGGCGACCTGGGTCGTGGAGAACCGCAAGCGTCCCGTGTCGGAGTTCCCCGGCACCATTCGCGTGGACGTGCCGGAGTCCCTCATGGCCGATCCTCCGAAGAACGCTCCCGAGAACGGCGACCCGCAGCCGGCCTGACTCAGGCCGACGACTTCTTCTTCGCCGCCTTCTTCTTGGGCTTGCCGTCGGACTTCGCGTCGCCCTTGCGCGCTTCGACACTGCGTCGCAGCGCCTCCATGAGGTCGACGACCTCGCCGCCCTCCTCCTCCTGCTCGCCGAAGGTGGCCTCGGTCTCGATGCCCTCGCCCGCCTTGCGCTTGGCCTCGATGAGGGTCTTGAGCTGCTCCTGGTAGTCGTCGGTGAACTGGCTGGCGTCGAAGTCGCCCGCGAGCGACTCGATCAGCTGGCCCGCCATCGCGAGCTCCTTGTCGGTGACCTTCGCGGTGTTCTCCAGCACGGGGAAGTCCGCCGTGCGGACCTCGTCGTCCCACAGCAGGGTCTGCAGCACGAGCACACCATCGCGTACGCGCAGGGCGCCCAGGCGGGTGCGCTGGCGCAGCGCGAACGTGACCACGGCGGTGCGCTCGGTGTCCTCGAGCGCGCGGCGCAGCAGCGTGTAGGGCTTGAGCGCCTTCTCCTCGGGCTCGAGGAAGTAGGGGTTGCCCAGGCGCAGGACGTCGATCTGGTCGTCGGGCACGAACTCGACGACGTCGATCTCGTGGCTGCGCTCGGCGGGCAGCGACTTGAGGTCCTCGTCCGTGAGGACGATCGTCTTCTCGCCGTCGTCGTAGGCCTTGTCGATGTTCTTGTAGGGAACGACTTCCTTGCAGATCTCGCAGCGGCGCTCGTAGCGGATGCGCCCGCCGTCCTCGTCGTGGACCTGGTGCAGCGACACGTCGTGGCTCTCGGTGGCGGAGTACACCTTCACCGGCACATGGACCAGCCCGAAGCTGATCGCGCCCTTCCAGATGGCTCGCATCCAGCCAGTATCCGCCTTCAGCGCCTCCAGCGCGACCGCTTGGCGTCGGTTCGCTGCGGGCGCTCGACGGGCACGAACCCGGGCTCATACGGCTCGAGGCCGGGCAGCCGCTCCTCGAGCTGCGCGATCGCGCGCGGCAGGTCGTCGAAGGTCACGCCGGCCAGCTGGTTGGGCGAGAACCGCCACCAGGCCAGCTCGAGCAGTCGTTCGCGGGTGGCGGGGTCGACGCGGTCGCGGATCGGTCGGGCCGGGATGCCGCCGACGATCGAGTAGGGCGCCACGTCCTCGGTGACCACCGCGCCAGCGGCCACGACCGCGCCGTCGCCGATCGTGACGCCGCGCAGGACCACGACCTTCGCGCCGATCCACACGTCGTTCCCGACCACCGACGGCTCGCCGCGGAACGAGGGGCGCCCGTCGGCCTCGGGGTCGATGACCTCGGACTCCGACGCCGAGGGGTGCCAGCCCCACGTGGCCTTCTTGTACTGGAAGGAGTTGACGCCGAGCCACGTCAGCGGGTGGCCGGTGGCGCCGATCAGGATGTCGGGGGCGAACTCGCAGTAGCGGCCGATCGTGGCCCCCTGGGTCTCGACGCCGTGGGCCAGGCTCGTGAACGCGCCGACGTGCGTCGTGCCGCCGCGGACCAGCAGGTCGCCCAGCATCCGGATCGGCGGCTCGGCCACCAGCTGCGACGAGCCGACGAGTCGCAGGCCCTCGGTCCCGCGTGCGTGCTCCACCACGGCGCCAGCCTAGGGGCTGCGCCCGGACGCGACTCGCCAGCGCCGCGTTTACCTCCCTGCAATCGGGACGCGCGACAATGGCTGCCATGGCGTTTCTGTTGCGCGTGGAGCTCCCCGACGTGCCGGGCTCCCTCGGCGCCCTCGCGACGGCCCTCGGTGGCGCCGGCGCCGACATCGAGGCGATCGAGATCGTCGAGCACCGCTCCGACGGCATCGCGGTCGACGACGTGCTGCTCGAGCTGCCGCACACCGTCATGCCCGACGCCCTCATCACGGCCTGCCAGGCGCTCGAGGGCGTGCACGTCCACTGGATCAGCCGCTACACCGCCGGCGCCAACCTCAGCATGGACCTCGAGGCGGTCGAGGCCTTCACCGACGAGCCCGATCTCGCGATCGAGCGGCTCGTCGAGGTCATCCCCTCCACGTTCCGCACCGACTGGGCGATGGCGGTGGGCCCCGGCGAGGAGGGCGCGGCGTTCATGTTCGGCTCGTCGGCGGCCCCGCGCGTCGTGCCCGACTGCGACGGCTGGCTGAAGGTGGAGAGCGCCCGCGCGCTGCCCGAGGTGGCGGCCTGGGACTCCACCGTGCTGGCCGGCTCCCCCGGCACCACCCGCTCGGGCACCGAGTTCTTCGTCGCCGTCGGCCGCCACGGAGGTCCGGAGTTCCTCCCCTCCGAGATCGCGCGCCTCGGCCACATGGTCTCGCTCGCCGCCTCGGTGCAGACCGAGGGCGACTGACCTACTGCTGCGGCGTCACCGGCGTGTGCGCGTGGTGGAAGCGGCCGAGCGCCGTGACCTCCTGCTCCAGCGCCGGCACCGTTCGGCGGGTCAGCAGCCGTACGTAGGGCCACGTGGCCGGCGAGTTCACGAACGCCTTCGTCCAGTTGGCCAGCAGCACGGCCTGCGGGACGTAGACACGGCTCTTGCGCTTCGCCAGCCCCACGAGGATCCTCTCCGCGCAGGTCTCGACGTCGGTGGTGGTGTTCGCCGGATACGGCAGCCTGCGACGGATCGCCTTGAAGGTGGGCAGGTCGGCCTCGGCGTTGCGGACGATGTCGGTGTCGATCCACGAGGGGTGGCAGATGCCCACCTTGATCCCGAGGTGCGCGACCTCCTGGCGCAGCGCGACGGCGAGCGCCTCGTTGCCGGCCTTGCTGGCGCTGTAGGAGCTGAGTCCGGCGATGTTGGAGAAGGCGGCCAGCGACGACACGACGAGCAGGTAGCCCTTCGAGGCCCGCAGGTGCGGGATCGCGTACTTGGCCGTGCGGAAGACGCCGTTGAGGTTGACGTCGATGACGCGCTCGAAGGCGTCGTCCTCGATCTGGCGGACGGTGCCGTAGGACGCGATGCCCGCGTTGGCCACCACGTGGTCGAGGCGTCCGAAGTACGCCGCGGCCTCGTCGATCGCGGTGCGCAGCTGGTCGCTGCTGCGGACGTCGGCCTGCCACCACGCGGCCGACTCGCCGAGCTCGGTGCTCAGCTCCTCCAGCAGGTCGGGCTCGAGGCCGACGAGGGCGACGCGACCGCCGTGGACGACGTAGGCCCGGGCCACCGCGGCGCCGATGCCACGCGCGGCACCCGTGATGAGCGCGACCTTGCCGCGGAATTGCTGGGGCTTCAGAGACGACATGCCCGCCAAGATACCGGCGGTATGTGAAATGTGCCACTGGCGATGTCACATGCACCGATTGCCACGCCGGCCCTGTGTTACCTGTCCGTAACGTGACACACCTCATGCGCCGGGTCCGCAGACACCCGGCTATTGTCTGCGGGATGAGCACCCCCCTGCCCGATCTGGGCTCGATGCGGATCGGCGTCGTGAAGGAGTCCGCGCCCGGCGAGACTCGCGTCGCCGCGACTCCGGCGACGGTGAAGCAGCTGATCGATCTCGGCTATCTGGTGACGGTGGAGAGCGGGGCCGGAGCGGCCTCGAGCTTCAGCGACGACGCCTACGCGGCGGCCGGGGCCACGATCAGCGACAAGCCCGACGCGTGGGCCAGCGACGTGATCTTCAAGGTCAACGCGCCGACCGAGATCGAGATCGCCCTGATGCTGGACGGCGCGACGCTGATCAGCATGATCAGCCCCGGCCTGAACCCCGACCTGGTGGAGAAGCTGGCATCGCGACCGATCACGGTGCTGGCGATGGACGCGGTGCCGCGCATCTCGCGCGCCCAGTCCATGGACGTGCTCTCCTCCATGGCCAACATCGCCGGCTACCGCGCCGTCGTCGAGGCCGCCCACGAGTTCGGCCGGTTCTTCACCGGCCAGGTCACCGCCGCGGGCAAGGTGCCGCCGGCCAAGGTCCTGGTCGCCGGCGCCGGAGTCGCGGGCCTGGCGGCCATCGGCGCCGCGTCGAGCCTCGGTGCGATCGTGCGTGCCACCGACCCGCGTCCGGAGGTCGCCGACCAGGTCAAGTCGATCGGTGGGGAGTACCTCGAGGTCGTCGTGCCCGAGGAGGCCAAGGAGGTCTCCTCCGACGGCTACGCCAAGGCCACCAGCGAGGCGTACGACAAGCGCGCCGCGGAGATCTACTCGGAGCAGGCCGCCGACGTCGACATCATCGTCACCACCGCCCTGATCCCGGGACGCGCCGCGCCTCGCCTCATCACCGCCGCCGACGTGGCCTCGATGAAGCCCGGCAGCGTGATCGTGGACATGGCCGCCGCGCAGGGCGGCAACGTCGAGGGCTCGGTCGCCGGCCAGAAGGTCGTCACCGCCAACGGCGTCACGATCCTGGGCTACACCGACCTCGCGGGCCGCCTGCCCACCCAGGCCTCGCAGCTGTACGGCACCAACCTGGTGAACCTCATCAAGCTGCTGACGCCGGGCAAGGACGGCCAGATCGTCCTCGACTTCGACGACGTCGTCCAGCGCGGCGTCACCGTCGTGCGCGACGGCGAGAAGACCTGGCCGCCGCCGCCGGTGCAGGTCTCGGCCGCGCCGGCCCCGGCCGCCGCGCCGAAGGAGCCCGCCCCGGCCCCCGAGCCGAAGAAGCCGGTCAACCCCGGCGTCAAGATCGGCGCGCTCGCCGCGGGCGTCCTGATCTTCCTGTGGGTCCTGGCCACCGCGCCGGGTCAGCTGCCGCAGCACTTCACCGTGCTCGCGCTGTCGATCGTGATCGGCTACTACGTGATCGGCCACGTGCACCACGCGCTGCACACGCCGCTCATGAGCGTCACCAACGCGATCAGCGGCATCATCGTGGTCGGCGCCATGATCCAGATCGGTGCCGACGACAACGTCATCCGGGCGCTGGCGTTCGTGGCCGTCCTCTTCGCCAGCATCAACGTCTTCGGCGGCTTCGCCGTGACCCGTCGCATGCTCAGCATGTTCTCGAAGTGAAGGGCTGACCTGTGACTGCCTCCTCCCTCGCCAACGCTGCGTACCTCGTCGCCGCCCTGCTGTTCATCCTCAGCCTCGCGGGGCTGAGCAAGCACGAGACCGCCCGCCGGGGCGTCGTCTTCGGCATCTCCGGCATGACGATCGCGCTCGCCGCGACGTTCGTCCTCGTGGTCGACAACGAGCCCGGCATCGGTCTGGCCCTGCTGATCGTCGCCATGGCGATCGGCGCCGCGATCGGCCTGTGGCGCGCCAAGATCGTCGAGATGACCGGCATGCCCGAGCTCATCGCGCTGCTGCACTCGTTCGTCGGCCTCGCGGCCGTCCTGGTCGGCTGGAACGGCTACCTGGGCTACCGCGACCTCCCGCACGACCTGCCCGGCGACGCCGGGACGCTGCTCGACATCCACAACGCCGAGGTCTTCATCGGCGTGTTCATCGGCGCGGTCACCCTGACCGGCTCGATCGTGGCCTACCTCAAGCTGAGCGCCAAGATGAAGTCCGCCCCGCTCGTGCTGCCGGGCAAGAACTGGATCAACCTCGGCGCGCTCGCGCTGTTCGTGATCCTGACCATCTGGTTCGTCGTCGACCCCGCGCTGTGGCTGCTGATCCTGGTCACGCTGGTCGCGCTCGGCCTCGGCTGGCACCTGGTCGCCTCGATCGGCGGCGGCGACATGCCCGTCGTGGTCTCGATGCTCAACAGCTACTCGGGCTGGGCCGCGGCCGCCTCGGGCTTCCTGCTGAACAACGACCTGCTGATCATCACGGGCGCGCTCGTGGGCTCCTCCGGTGCCTACCTGTCCTACATCATGTGCAAGGCGATGAACCGCTCGTTCATCTCCGTCATCGCCGGCGGCTTCGGCATCGAGGCCGGCCCCGGCGACGACACCGACTACGGCGACCACCGCGAGATCAACGCCGAGGCCGCCGCCGAGCTGCTCTCGTCCGCCAAGAGCGTCGTCATCACGCCCGGCTACGGCATGGCCGTCGCGCAGGCGCAGTACCCGGTCGCCGACCTCACCGCGCGCCTGCGCGAGAAGGGCGTCGACGTCCGCTTCGGCATCCACCCCGTCGCCGGTCGGCTGCCCGGTCACATGAACGTGCTCCTGGCCGAGGCCAAGGTCCCGTACGACATCGTCCTCGAGATGGACGAGATCAACGACGACCTCAAGGACACCGACGTCGTGCTCGTCATCGGCGCCAACGACACGGTCAACCCGGCCGCCGCCGAGGACCCGTCCAGCCCCATCGCCGGCATGCCCGTCCTGCACGTGTGGGAGGCCAAGAACGTCATCGTGTTCAAGCGCTCGATGGCCGCCGGCTACGCGGGCGTGCAGAACCCGCTGTTCTTCCGCGAGAACAGCCAGATGCTGTTCGGCGACGCCAAGGACCGCGTCGAGGACATCATCAAGGCTCTCTGAGTCCCGGCGCCGCCCCCGGCGGGCCAGATGTGTAGCGCTCTCCACCGTTTCTCGGCACTCGCGGGCTGAGAAGGGTGGGGAGCGCTCCACATGTCGGAGGTCAGTCGGGCGCGGCCTCGCGCCGGCCGGCCTGCACGTGCGAGCCCACCGCGACCGCCAGCGCGAGGCCGAGCACCACGACCGAGACGAGCAGCGAGACCCGCAGCGCCGTGTCGCCGTCGTGCGCCGATGCGGTCAGCCCGTAGACGGTCATCAGCGCCGCGGTGCCGAGTGCCGACCCGATCCGCTGGCCGGTCTGCAGGGCTCCGCCGGCGGCTCCTCCCACGCTCGGCGGCACGTCCTGGAGCGTGAGCGTCTGGTTGGGCGCGACGACGCCGCCGCCGCCGAGCCCGGCGAACAGCAGCAGCGGCGCGAAGGTCCACCACAGGGCCTGGTCGGTCTGCCCGGGCGTCATCCACGCCATCGCGCTGAAGCCGACCATGATCACGACGAGCGCGACGATCGTCACCAGGCGCCCGGCGCGACTGACCAGTCGGCCCGCCGGGGTCGAGGTGATCGCGGCGCCGACCGCGAACGGGGTCAGCAGCAGGCCGCTCTGCAGGGCGCTCAGGTCGCGCACCTCCTGCAGCCACACCGACGACGTCAGGAACACGCCCGTGAAGCCCGCGAAGTACAGGGTGCCGATCACGATGCCGCTGCCGTAGGTGGGCAGCTCGGAGAGCATCCCGACGTCGAGCAGCGGCTGCCGGTCGCGGGCCCGCACGGAGCGCTCCCAGCGCACGAACGCCACCGCCAGCGGCAGCACCGCCAGCACGAGCAGCAGCGGCAGCCGCTCGCCGGACTCGGCCGCGATGAGCGGGTACAGCAGGCACAGCACGCTCAGGCCGAGGATGAGCGCGCCCACGACGTCGATGTGCTCGCGGTCGGCGTCACCGCGCGGCACCGGCACGAGGCGGCGGATCGCGACGAGTGCCACGAGGCCGATGGGCACGTTGACGAGGAAGATCAGCCGCCAGCCCAGGTCGGTGCCGGCCAGCGCGATGATGCCGCCGCCGAGGACCGGCCCGATGCCGGATGCGACCGCGACCGTCAGGCCGAAGTAGCCGAAGGCGCGACCGCGCTCCGGCCCGGTGAACAGCTCCTGGATCAGTCCCGCGTTCTGCGGCGTGAGCAGGCCCGCGGCGGCGCCCTGGGCCAGCCGCGCCGCGATCATCCAGCCCGCACCAGGCGCCAGTCCGACGGCGGCGCTGGCGACGATGAACGCGATGAGACCGATCGTCATGATCCGGCGCCGGCCGTACGCGTCGCCGAGGTGCCCGCCGGCCACCAGCACGAGGCCGAAGGTCAGCGCGTAGCCCGAGACCACCCACTGCACCGTCCCGGCGGAGGCGTCCAGTCCCTCGCGGATCGACGGCACCGCGACGTTCACGACCGTCACGTCGAGCAGGGTCATGAAGCCGACGACGAGGGTCACCGCGAGGATGTGCCAGCGCCGCGGATCGGGCTCGTCGACGGCGAGGGGATCGGCTCCCCCGCGCGTCGTTCGGTCACCCACCCGACCACTGTGCCGGTGAGCGCGCCGCCTGTCCTGTCGAGCGGCCGGCGGGGTCAGCGACCCGCCGCGGAGATCTCCTCGCGCAGGTGCGCCTTCATCGAGTCGGACGCGAAGCTGGCGTCGACGGCGGCGGTGGCCAGCGCGCGCAGGCCCTCCTCGTCGAGGCCCAGCAGGTCGGCCGCGACCGCGTACTCGGCGTTCAGCGTGGTGCCGAACATCGGCGGGTCGTCGGAGTTGATCGTCACTGTGACGCCGGCCTCGACGAGGACGGGCAGCGGGTGCTCCTCCAGCGACGGCACCGAGCGCGTGCGGACGTTCGACGTGGGGCACACCTCGAGCGCGACGCCCTCGGCGACGAGTCGCTCCATCAGCGCGGGGTCCTGCGCGGCGGCGATGCCGTGGCCGATCCGCTCGGCGCCGAGGTGGTCGAGGCTGTCGCGGATCGACTCGGGACCGGTGGACTCGCCGGCGTGCGGCACGCTGTGCAGGCCGGCGGCCCTCGCGCGCTCGAAGTGCGGGGCGAACTGTGGACGCGGCACGCCGATCTCGGGGCCGCCCAGGCCGAAGCCGACGAGCGAGCCGGGGCCGAGCCGCAGCGCCGTGTCGAGGGTGACGTCGGCGGCCGGGATGCCGGACTCGCCGGGGATGTCGAAGATCCACTGCAGGGCCACGCCGAAGTCACGCTCGGCGGCCTGGCGGGCGTCCTCGATGGCCTCGACGTACGCCTCGGCGGGGATGCCGCGCACGATCGAGGTGTAGGGCGTCATCGTCAGCTCGGCGTACCGGACGTTCTGCGCGGCGAGGTCACGGCCGACCTCGTGGGTCAGCGTCCAGATGTCCTCGGGCGTGCGCAGCAGGTCGACCACCGACAGGTAGACCTCGATGAAGTGCGCGAAGTCGGTGAAGGTGAAGTACTCGGCCAGTGCCCCGGGATCGGCGGGGACGGGCGAGTCGGTGTGGCGCGAGGCGAGCTCGGCGACGGTCTCGGGCGAGGCGGAGCCGACGTGGTGGACGTGGAGCTCGGCCTTCGGCAGCGCCGCGATGAACTCGTGCATCAGTCCACGACGCCGTAGAGGCGGTCGCCGGCGTCGCCCAGGCCCGGCACGATGTAGCCGTTCTCGTCGAGGCGCTCGTCGAGGCCGGCGGAGAACAGGTTGAGCGGGGCGTCGATGTGGGCGGTGTCGCGCTCGAGCCGCTCGATGCCCTCGGGCGCCGACAGCAGTGTGATCGCGGTGATCTCGCGGGCACCGCGCTTCACCAGGAAGTCGATCGCCATCGCGAGGGTGCCGCCCGTGGCCAGCATCGGGTCGAGCACGTAGCACTGGCGGCCGTCGAGACGGTCGGGCAGGCGCTCGGCGTAGGTCTCGGCCTCGAAGGTGGTCTCGTTGCGGATCATCCCCAGGAAGCCGACCTCGGCCGTGGGCAGCAGCCGCTGCATGCCCTCGAGCATGCCGAGCCCGGCGCGCAGGATCGGCACGACCAGCGGGCCGGGGCTGGTGAGCCGGACGCCCTCGGTGGTGGTGAGCGGGGTGGTCACCTCGACGGGCTCGACGCTGACCTCGCGCGTGGCCTCGTAGGCCAGCAGGGTCACGAGCTCCTCGGTGAGGCGCCGGAACGTGGGCGAGTCGGTGCTCGCGTCGCGCAGCACGGAGAGCTTGTGGGAGATCAGGGGATGGTCGGCGACGTGAACACGCATGCCTCGAGGGTAGCGGCCGGTCGCGGGCGTCTGTCACCATCGCAGAGTGGCCGAGGACGACGTCGACTTCGTGATCGCCGCGTACCGCGACGAGGGTGCGTGGACCGTCGTCGAACTCCCGCCCCGGCTGGGTGAGGACTTCGACGGACTCACCGCCGCGCTCGCGCGATTCCCCTCCGAGGTGGGGGTGCTCGGACTGGCCTCGGTCAACGACGACTTCTTCGTGATCGTGCGCCGCAGCGGCGAGCACGTGCGGGCGCTGCTGTCCGACGCGACGGCCGTGTGGGACTGGCCCATCGCCGCCGACCTGGCCGAGCTGGTGAACGCTCCCGACGGCGACGAGGAGCCGATGCCCGTGGGCGACCTCGACATCGTGAGCGACCTCGGTCTGGCGTCCGTCGAGCTGAGCCTGCTGTGCGACGACGACGACCTGTTCCCCGACGAGGCGCTAGCCGACCTCGCCGAGAAGCTCGGGTTCGGCGACCAGTTCGAGGCGATCGTCGGGTGACCTGGGACCCGTACATGCGGCGGGCGCTCGAGCTGGCGCGCGAGGCCGCGGCCGAGGGCGACGTGCCCGTGGGCGCCGTGGTGGTGCACGAGGGCGAGATCGTCGGCGAGGGCCGCAACACCCGCGAGCGCGACGCCGACCCCACCGGCCACGCCGAGATCGTGGCGCTGCGTGCGGCTGCGGCCGCCCTCGGGCGCTGGCGCCTCGACGGCTGCACGCTCGTCGTCACGCTCGAGCCCTGCACGATGTGCGCCGGCGCGGTGGTCTCCTCACGCGTCGACCGGCTCGTGTTCGGCGCCTGGGACGAGAAGGCCGGCGCCGTCGGCTCGCTGTGGGACGTGGTGCGCGACCGGCGCCTCAACCACCGGCCCGAGGTCCTCGCCGACGTCCTGCCCGACGACTCCTCCGTGCTGCTGCGCTCCTTCTTCGGGCGCTGACGAGTCCGCAGTTTCCCCGGTTAACCGGGGAAACCGTCACTTCACGAGGTTTGCGAACCTCGTGAAGTGACAGGAAACCTCGTTCAGTGACCTCGCCGGGAATAGTCCCGACACTCCAGCGTTCCACTAGTTGAATGTTTAACTATCTTCTGGGAGACTGAGGACATGAGCAGCATGCAGATCGGCATCTTCACCGTCGGCGACGTCACCACCGACCCCACGAACGGCTCGACCCCGACCGAGCACGAGCGCATCAAGGCCACGGTCGAGATCGCCAAGAAGGCCGAGGAGGTCGGGCTGGACGTCTTCGCCACCGGCGAGCACCACAACCCGCCGTTCGTGCCCTCCAGCCCCACGACGACGCTGGCCTACATCGGCGCGCAGACCGAGAAGATCATCCTGTCGACCTCGACGACCCTCATCACGACCAACGACCCGGTCAAGATCGCCGAGGACTACGCGACGCTGCAGCACCTCGTCGACGGCCGCATGGACCTCATGCTCGGCCGCGGCAACACCGCCCCGGTCTACCCGTGGTTCGGCAAGGACATCAGCAAGGCCGTCGAGCTGACGATCGAGAACTACCAGCTGCTGCAGAAGCTCTGGAGCGAGCCGGTCGTCAACTGGGAGGGCAAGTTCCGCACCCCGCTGCAGGGCTACACCTCGACGCCCGCGCCGCTCGACGGCGTCGCGCCGTTCGTGTGGCACGGCTCGATCCGCACGCCCGAGGTGGCCGAGCTGGCCGCGTTCTACGGCGACGGCTACTTCGCCAACAACATCTTCTGGCCCAAGGAGCACTACATCCGGCTGATCAACTTCTACCGGCAGCGCTACGCCCACTACGGGCACGGCACCCCGGAGCAGGCGATCGTCGGTCTCGGCGGTCAGTTCTTCATGCGCAAGAACAGCCAGGACGCGGTCAACGAGTTCCGGCCGTACTTCGACAACGCCCCCGTCTACGGACACGGGCCGAGCATGGAGGACTTCACCGAGCAGACGCCCCTCACGGTCGGCAGCCCGCAGCAGGTCCTCGAGCGCACGCTCGCGTTCGCGGACTACTTCGGCGACTACCAGCGCCAGCTGTTCCTCGTCGACCACGCGGGCCTGCCGCTGAAGACGGTGCTCGAGCAGCTCGACCTGCTCGGCGAGATCCTGCCCACCATGCGCGCCGAGTTCGACGCGCGCCGACCGGCCGATGTGCCGGACGCCCCCACCCACGCCGCCCGTGTCGCCGCCCGCGACGCGGCGATCGAAGAGGAAGTGCCCGCATGACCCGCATCGTCGCCCTGTCCGCCGGTGTCGGCGAGCCGTCGACCACGCGCATGCTGGCCGACCGGCTCGCCGCCGCCTCCGGCTCCGCCCTCGGCGGCGCCAGCATCGAGGTCGTCAACCTGCGCGACTTCGCGCACGAGATCACCGATGCGGCGCTCACCGGCTTCGCGGCCCCGCGCCTGCAGCACGTGTACGACCAGGTCGGCGAGGCCGACGCGCTGATCGTCGTGGTGCCGACGTTCAAGGCCTCCTACCCGGGCCTGTTCAAGTCGTTCGTCGACGCGCTCGACAACGACGCGCTGATCGGCAAGGTCGTGCTGCTCGCCGCAACGGGTGGCACGGCTCGCCACTCGCTCGTGATCGACTTCGCGCTGCGGCCGCTGTTCGCCTACCTGCAGGCCGTGGTCGTGCCGACGGGCGTCTTCGCCAGCCCGCACGACTGGGGCTCGGCCGGCGAGGGCACCCTCCAGTCGCGCATCGAGCGGGCGGCTGGCGAGCTCGCCAGCCTGCTCGCCGGCGCCGGCTCGGGCCGCTCGAAGGACGACGAGATCGACCTCTTCAGCGAGACGATGCTGTCGATCAGCCAGCCCGGCTGACCTCCGGACGCTCCGCCGCCGGCCCCATGCCCACTTCTGGAACGGGATGCACCTTTCCGCCGCAGGAAAGCGTGCAAGCCGTTCCGAAAGTGGAGTCGGAGGGGCGGGTGGCGGCGTCTCAGGTCCCGGAGGCGACGGTGCGCACGAGGAGCAGCGCCATCGGGACGCAGGAGAGCGCCAGCAGGACCGTGTTGAGGCGGCGGTGCTCCCACAGGATCGCGGCGTACTCGCGCAGGATCGCGCTGGGCCAGAAGTAGCGCGCGGTGCGCGCGCCGAGGCCGTGGCCCTCGAGCCCCATCCGATGCAGCAGCAGCGCCGCGCGCAGCACGTGGAAGTCGTTCGTGACGACGGCGAACCGACCGGACTCCACGCCGTGCTCGGCGGCGACGCGGGCGCTGAACCGCAGGTTCTCCTCCGTCGAGGTCGAGGCGTCCTCCAACCACAGCAGGTCGCGGTCGACACCCTGCTCGGCGAGGTGGTTCGCCATCGCGACCGCCTCCGGCACGACCTCGTCCGGCCCCTGCCCGCCCGAGCAGATGAGATGGGTGTCCTTCCCGCGCGACCGCGATCGCTCGAGCGCCTGCCTGCCGCGGTCGAGCCGCGAGGCCAGCAGCGGCGTCACCCGCTCGCCGCTCAGCCCGGCGCCGAGGACGATGACCGCGTCGACCGGCCTGGCCCAGCGATCGGCGGCCCAGCCGTACAGCAGCCCGTAGCCGACGAACGCCACGAACACGAACGCCAGGTAGCCCAACGGGACGCCGATCGCGACGATCCAGAAGAACAGCTCGAGGGCCACGTCCGTGTGGTTCCGGTCGACCCACCACATGACGACGATCAGCGCGCAGTAGCCCAGCACGCCGAGCCCGAACACGAGCGAGAGCAGATTGGCCGGGCGCCGGCCCTCCCGCCGGATCATGAGGATTCCGTTCGCGACACTGGCCAGGCCGAGGACGACCACGGCCGAGAACGCGACGCCGAGGGCGATCAGCAGCGCCCACGCGAGCCGCAGCGGATCGTCGGATCCGGCGATCAGGAGCGCGAGCCGGCCGAGCAGACCCACGACCGCCAGACCGATCGCGAGCGTGAGGTAGACGCCGATGCGGAGCCGACGCGGGTCCTGCCACGCAGTCACTCCGGCCGCGAGCGCCAGCAGCGCGACGAGAGCCCACCCCACGCCTGAACCCTAGGCCCCCGACCCCTTGACCGCCCCGATTGGGCCGCGGCGGGGTGACTGACGTAAACTCCTCGGCGGTGGCGTGTCCGAGCGGCCTAAGGAGCACGCCTCGAAAGCGTGTGTGGGTTCACGCCCACCGTGGGTTCAAATCCCACCGCCACCGCCAGCAGGATCAGGACCCCGTCGAGCGCGAGCTCGGCGGGGTTCTCGCCTTCCGAGTCAGCGCACGAGGCCGCGCAGCCCGTCGATCGGCTGCTCGTCCCAGTCGGCGAAGGGATCATCGCCGACCTCGGCCATGAGTGCCGGGCGCGCGGCGGCCGCGGCCTCCTCGGACTCCCACAGCGCGATGCCCACGAGACGGCCGCTCGCGTCGTCCACGACGCCCGTCCACTCCAGCCCGGGCTGCTCGCGCGCGACCCGGCTGTAGCGCTGCATCGAGTCGATCACGGCGGCACGGTGCTCGGGCTTGGGCGAGTGCACCGAGACGACGGCGAAGGTCATGATCGGAGTCAAGCACGACATGGGGTCGTCGAGACCGGTGCGATCGGGCCGCGTGCGACGTACCGTCGTGCCATGGTCGACGGATCCTGGTGGGAGCCCCCGATGGCCGCCTCGGAGGTCGAGCACCTCCTGGGCGCACTGGACCGCCAGCGCGCCACCTTCCGCTGGAAGGTCGACGGCCTCGACACCGCGTCGTTGCACGCCACGTTCCCCTCGTCGACCCTGACCTTGGCGGGGCTGCTGTCCCACCTGGCCTTCGTCGAGGACTTCACGTCCGCCACGAAGCTGGCCGGACGCTCACCCGGCGACCTGTGGGCCGAGCTCGACTGGGACGGCAGCGACGACGCCTCCTTCACCGTCACCGGAACCGCGCAGGAGCTCTACGCGCTCTACGACGACGCCGTCGCTCGCGCCCGGCAGCGGTACGCCGAGGCCTTGGCAGACGGAGGGCTGGACCAGTCCGTCGCCGTGAGCGACGCCGACGGCGCGCATCCGAGCCTGCGTCGCCTGCTGTTCGACCTGCTCGAGGAGTACGCCCGGCACACGGGCCACGCCGACCTCCTCCGCGAGGCCGTCGACGGCCGCGTGGGCGAGGACCCTCCCCCGGGCTGGACGCCCGCGCAGTAGTCGTGACGCGGGCCACGGAGCCGCCCCCGGCGAACGGACGGCGAACGGACCCCGAACGCACCGAGTGCTCACGCATCGTGCTCCGGGCGCTCACCCGGCGTTCACCGGGAAGAACCTCTCGCCGAGAGTCTCAGGGCGTCCTGATGGCTTTCCCCGTAGGAGCACACTGCCCATGCGATCCCTTCGCACCACCTCCAGCCTCGCGCTCGCCGCGGCGGTCGGGTTCGGCACCTTCACCACCACGCCCGCCCTCGCGTCGCCCCGACTGGCCGATGCGGCGGTGAGCTCGATGTCGAGCATCGCCGCACCGCCGGCCGCAGCGTCCGCGCTGCGCCAGGCCGTCGACCTCCCGACCGCCGACGTCTTCGACGTCGACTTCAAGGGCGGCCAGCTCACCGAGCACGCGCAGGGCCTCGAGCCCACCGTGCACGGCGAGCCGACCGCGGGCGCCGACCTCGGCACCGGGCGCTCGGTCCTGAGCTTCGACGGCACCGACGACGCGATCGGCTACCCGATCCGCTCGGAGTTCGCCAAGCTCGAGCAGGGCATGTCGCTGGAGTGCTCGTTCCGCTTCGACGGGCCGCGCACGTCCGCCAGCACCGAGGCGGCGCTGTGCTCGTCGAAGGAGTCGGGCGGCTTCGCCACGGTCATGTCGGGCAACGACGTGCACTTCATGATCCACGTCGGCGGCGGCTACAAGAGCGTCCGCGTCCCGATCACCACCGGCACGTGGCACCACACGGTCGCGACGTGGGACGGCACCCGACTGAAGCTCTACCTGGACGGTGAGCTGGTCCGCGACGTCGCCGCCGCGGGTGCCTTCAAGCACTCGACCGCCGGCGCCGACTCGATGATGTTGGCGGGTGACGTCAACGCCTCGAACAAGCCCCAGTTCTTCGCGCAGACCACGCTGCGCACGAGCCGCATCTACAGCGATCCGCTCACCGCCGAGCAGGTGTCGGCGCTCGCCGACGCCGACCGCGAGGGTCCCGCCGCCCCGAAGGCCGATGTCCTCGACCTCGACTTCTCCTCCGGCGCCCCGGTCGACGGCGCGCAGGGCCTCACCCCGCGCACCTTCGGCTCGCCCGAGGTGCGAGACGACGCCCCGATGGGCACGAAGGTCGCCGAGTTCGACGGCGCCGGCTCGGCCTACCTCTACCCGTTCGAGGCGCAGTTCCCGAAGCTCGCCAACCAGATGACCGTCGAGTGCGTGTTCAAGTACGACGACGACTTCCAGGCCAGCGGCGTCGAGACGCGCGGCAACCTGTGTGGCGCGAAGGAGGCGGGCGGCTTCGGCGTCGTCATGTACGGCGACCGCCTCTCGTTCAACCCCCACATCGGTGGCGCCTACCGCAACACGAGCACGCAGATCGAGAGCGGGCGCTGGTACCACGCGGTCGGAACGTACGACGGCGAGATGGTCCGCCTCTACGTCAACGGCGTCCTGGCGGCCAGCACGCCCGCGACCGGCACGCTCAGCTCGCCGAGCGCCGGCGCCCGCAACCTCGTGATCGGAGGAGACGCGAGCGGACGCGACCGTCCCGCGTTCTTCTCCCCCTCGACGATCAGCCGCGTGCGGGTCTTCAGCGAGGCCGTCGACGCCGAGGGCGTGCTCGCCCTGGGTCGCGACGCCTTCGCGGGCCGCCCCGCGAACTACAACGTCAAGGTCAGCTCGACCACGCCTGCGGCGGACGAGCGACTCACGAAGCGCACCCGCTTCGGCGTCGAGTTCACGAACCCCGAGGGCGTCGGTCGCGACGTCCGCTACGCACTCGACGGCGACCCGATCGAGCCGGGCGACGAGATCGGCGCCGGGCTCAAGGCCGGCGAGCACGAGATCACGGTGGAGGGTCACGACGTCTTCGGCACGCCGATCGACCACACCACGACCTTCACGACTGCCAACGTGCCGTCCGCGGGCGGCACCGAGACCGAGCAGGGCGGCGGCTCCGTGCGCCTCTCGGCCAACGCCACGAACCCGTCGGGCGACCGCGTGCGCACAACGTTCCGCGAGGCCGACGTGGTCGTCGCGAAGCAGGGCCGCCAGGGCGTCCTGACGGGCATCCCGAAGGAGCGCGACTTCACGGGCACCGACGAGAAGCCGATCGCCGACGCGGCCGCGCCGGGCGACGAGACGTTCCTCGACTCGCCGTCGACGTCCGAGCTGCCGTTCCAGCAGTTCGACGTGCCGGTCACGTCGAGGTCGGACCAGCAGGTGATCTGGAGCGGTCGCGTCGATCCTGCGCGCGAGGTCGTGCTGCGCGTCTGGGACGGCGGCGCCTGGGAGGAGCTCGCCCGCTCGCGCGGCAACGCCGAGGGACAGGTCCAGCTGACCGGCGACCTGCGCAGCCGTCACCGCCACGACGGCACCGTCCCGGTCCTGGTGACCGGCGAGGATCCGTTCGCCGACGACCTGCCCAACGAGGTCAAGAACTCGTTCGAGAACCCGGACGACTACGACTTCTCGATCGCCCACGTCACCGACACGCAGTACCTCTCCGAGGGCGCGGTGGAGCAGGAGACCGAGCAGGAGCGCGAGGTCTGGCGCAGCGCCTACCGCGGCATCACCGAGTGGATCGCGGCGAACGCCGACGAGCGCAAGATCGCGTTCACGGCCCACACCGGCGACATCATCGAGAACTGGCACAACGTCGGCTCGGACGAGCCGAACGCGCGCGCCGAGTTCGAGGTGGCGTCGGAGGCGCAGAAGGTCCTCGACGACGCCGGCATGGTCAACACGGTCCTGCCCGGCAACCATGACAACCTCTACGGCGCGGACACCGGCCCGGACGCCCTCTACAACGACTACTTCGGTCCGGACCGCTACGCCACGCTCGAGCAGAGCCAGGCCTGGCAGGACGCGAAGGCGGAGTTCACGCCGTGGAAGGAGGGCGACAACAGCAACAACTACGTGCTGTTCAGCGAGGGCGACCTCGACTTCGTCGTCGTCTCGCTCGGCTTCGGCGTCGATGCCGAGGAGGCTGCCTGGGCCGACGGGGTTCTCAAGCAGTTCTCCGACCGCAACGCGATCGTCCTGACGCACGCCTACCTGACGCCGAGCGTCAATCCGGACGGTCGCGGCAGCGGCTTCTCCTACGACGGCCGCCAGGTGCTGGACGACGTCATCAAGAAGAACGCGAACGTCGCCCTCGTCCTGTCGGGCCACGAGCACGGCGTCAGCATCGAGCTGCGGCGCGACGTCGCCCGCAAGGGTCACCACGTGGTCGAGCTGCTCGCGGACTACCAGTTCTACAAGGTGAGCTCGGACGAGCTGGGGCTGACGGGCGTCGGCTACGACAGCAACACGCCGCTGCAGTTCGGCTCGTCGTTCTTCCGCCTGCTGCAGTTCGATCTCGACCAGGGCGAGGTCGCGGTCGACACCTACTCGCCGCTGCTGGAGAACTTCGGCGCCACCGAGTACGACGACCGCTTCCGCTACAACGGCACCGAGGACGACACGCGACTGCCGATCAACCTGACGACCCGCAAGACGAGCTTCAGCTCGGACGGCCTCGTCGTGGTGGATCCGACCGACCGCGTGATCGGCGAGGAGACCGTGCGCTCGGGCTGGCCGGCCACGGTCACCTGGAACGGCCTCGAGGCGGGTCGCACGTACGCCTGGCACGCCACGAGCGTCGACGCCGCCTCGGGCGAGGAGCTGCCCGGCGAGGTCAGCCAGATCTCGCTCTTCACGGCGGGCTCCAGCGGGACGGACACGACCGCGCCGGTCCTGACCGTCCCGAAGAACGGCTCGGTCGAGCTCAAGGAGGTGTTCGACCCGATGACCGGCGTCTCGGCGCAGGACGCGGTCGACGGCGACGTCACCGAGAAGGTCCAGGTGCTCGGCGAGGTCGACACGGCCAAGCCCGGCACCTACGCGCTGACCTACTCGGTCGCGGACGCCAACGGCAACCAGTCGATGGTCACCCGGGTCGTCGAGGTCAAGGGCGCGAAGGCCCCGGTCAACACGGTCCGCCCGAAGGTGAGCGGCGCGATGCGCGTCGGCTCGATCCTGCGGGCCAGCATCGGCACGTGGTCGAACACCGAGGCCGCCACCCTGCAGGCGCAGTGGCTGCGGGACGGTCAGCCGATCCGGGGCGCCACGGGCGGCGACTACCGGGTGACGTCGGCCGACATCGGCCGGTCGATCAGCGTGCGCGTGACGGCCACGACCGTCGGGCACCAGCCGGTGACCGCCACGTCGATGGCCTCGCGCGTCGCGAAGGCCAAGGCCACGGTCCGCGCCTCGCTGGCGAAGAAGCGGATCAAGACCTCGCAGCGCGCAGCGGTGCGGGTCCGGGTCGCCGCTCCGGCCCAGGCCAACGGCAAGGTCCTGGTGAAGGTCAAGGGCCGCGTGGTCGCCGACGGCACGGTGCGGAACGGCAGGCTCACCGTCCGGCTGCCGAAGCTGAAGGCGGGCAAGCACCGCCTCGTGATCAGCTACCTCGGCAACGACCGGGTCGGCGCTCGCAACACCGCGGTCACCCTGCGGGTGGTCAAGCGCTGAGCCGGCCCTGAACGACGCAGGCCCCGGGCGATCCCCGGGGCCTTCGTCGTGGGTGGCGACGATGGCGGCCTGCTCGCTCAGCCATCTGCCACTTCTGGAACGCGTTGCACCCTTTCGGTCGCCGAAAAGGTGCAACGCATCCAAAAGTGGGTCGGTCCCGCGCGTCAGATCTCGGCGAGACGCGGCGCGGTCCTCTCGGCGAACTCGCTGACCCAGGCCACCGGGTCGGGACCGTGCGGCGAGACGGACACCGACTGGATGCCCAGCTCGGCGTAGGCCGCGACGTCCTCGAGGAACTTCTCGGGGTCCTTCACGGCGTCGCCGGGCGACTGCAGGGTGCGCAGGATGTCGGCGGGGTCGCGACCCACGTCGGCGCAGTGCTGGTCGAGGACCTCGAGCTTGTGCCGGATGACGTCGACGCCGGCGGGGAAGAGGTTGCAGGCGTCGCCGTACTCGGCCACGAACCGCAGCGTCTTCTTCTCGCCCATGCCGCCGAGCAGGATCGGCGGGTGCGGCTGCTGGATCGGCGCGGGATGGCAGATCGTCTCGGCCAGCTGGTAGTGCTTGCCCTCGTAGGCGCCGTCGTCGTCGCTCCACATCTGGTGGACGATCTGCAGCGTCTCCTCGAGCCGCTCGAACCGCTCCTTCATCGACGGGTACGGAACGCCGAGGCCGAGGTGCTCGCGCTCGTACCAGGCGGCGCCGAGGCCCAGGATCGCGCGACCACCCGACAGCACGTCGAGGGTCGTGGCGATCTTGGCCAGCAGGCCGGGGTGGCGGTAGGTCACGCCGGTGACCAGCAGGCCCAGCTTGACCCGCTCGGTGACGGCGGCGAGGTAGCCCAGGGCTGTGTAGCCCTCCAGCATGGGGTCCTCGGAGCGGCCGACGGTCTCCATCTGGAAGTAGTGGTCCATCAGGGTGACGGCATCGGCGCCGGCCTGCTCGGCCCGGCGCGCCGTCTCGGCGAGGGTCGGGGCGAGCGTCTGCGGCTCGCCGGGGATCGTGAAGTTGTAGACGTGGACGCTGAAGCGCATGGCTCAGCCTAGGCACGCCTCGACGACCGTGGCGACCGCAGCGCGGTCGGTGAGGTCGATCGAGTCCGGGGTGAGCGCGTCGAGCATGGCCTGCTCCTCGGCCGTGCGGTCCCGCTTCACCGCGAGCCCGCGGCGGATCGTCGACATCATCGACCTCTCCACCAGGCTCAGCCGCGACCGGTCCATCGCGCCGCGCACGTGGACGACCTCCAGCCGCTCGCGCAGCTCGTCGGGGAGCTTCGACGCGACCAGCTCGTCGCGCTTCGTCGTGATCCCGGGGTCGCTGAGCCCCACCGTGACCAGGACGAACCGCGTCGCCGTGCCCAGCTCCATGGCCTTCCGCAGCAGGCTGCTGCCCCGCAGGGTCGGGCCGTAGATCGCGCCGCACAGCACGACCACGTCTGTCGCGGCCAGCTGCTGCGGGGTGACCTCGTCGGCGGCGGCCACGGGCGCGCCGAGCGCCTCCCCGATCCAGCTCGCGTAGAGCTCGGCGGACCCGTACTTGGAGGCGTGGACGACGAGAGGCACGCTCCGAGGCTAGGCCGCGGCGGGGGTCACCCGGGCTGGCGCTCGCGACGGTAGGTTGGCCGCGTGACCACCCGCCGGCTGCTGCTCGTCAACGGGCCCAACCTCAACCTCCTCGGCACTCGCGAGCCCGACATCTACGGCTCCGAGACGCTCGCCGACGTCGAGGCGCTCGTCGCCGAGGCCGCCGCCGCCCGCGGCTACGAGGTGCGCGCCGTGCAGAGCAACCACGAGGGCGTCCTCCTCGACGCGATCCACGAGGCCCGCCACGACTGCGCCGGCATCGTCATCAACCCCGGCGGGCTCACCCACACCTCGGTCGTGCTGCGCGACGCGCTCTCGGGCGTGGCGCTGCCCGTGGCCGAGGTGCACATCTCCGACGTCATGGCGCGCGAGCCGTTCCGCCACCACTCGTACGTCGCCGACGTGGCCGTCGTTCACGTGATCGGCGAGGGCGTCCCCGGCTACCGCGCCGCCACGGATCGGCTGATCGACCACGTCGAGGGCCGATAGGATCACCCCACCGGCGCGAGGGAAGGGGATGGTGTGACCTCCCACGACCTCGACGTCATCCTCCTGACGGGGTCCGGAGTCCTCATCCTGGCCGTCCTGGCCGTGCGCCTGTCCGTGGGCATCGGGCTGCCCTCGCTGCTCATGTACCTCGGGCTGGGCATCCTCATCGGCTACGACGGCGCCGGCGTCCAGTTCGCCGACGCGAACATCGCGCTCGTCCTGGGCCTCTCGGCGCTGATCCTCATCCTCGCCGAGGGCGGCCTGACCACGAACTGGTCGACGATGCGGCCCGCGCTGGGCCTCGGCGTGCTGCTGGCGACGGTGGGCACGTCGATCAGCGTGGGCATCGTCGCGGCCGGAGCGCACTACCTGTTCGGCCTCGACTGGCAGCTGGCCGTCCTCATCGCGGCCGTCCTCTCGCCCACCGACGCCGCCGCGGTCTTCTCGGTCCTGCGCTCGGTGCCGCTGAAGTCGCGGGTGTCGGGCGTGCTGGAGACCGAGTCCGGCCTCAACGACGCGCCCATCGTCGTCCTCGTCACGGCGATCAGCGTGGGCGAGATCAACGACCACGGCGTCGGCGGGTTCCTGGCGCTGATCGTCTTCGAGCTCGTGATCGGCGCCCTGCTGGGCCTGCTGGTCGGGTGGGGCGGGGCCCGGCTGCTGCGGCGGGCGGCGCTGCCCGCGGCGGGCCTCTACCCGCTCGTCGTCTTCGCCGTGACGGTGCTGGCATACGCCTCGGCCGCCCTGATCCACGCGAGCGGCTTCGCGGCGGTCTACGTGGCGGCCGTCGTGCTGGGCAACACCGAGCTGCCGCACCGCTCGGCCACCCGCTCGTTCGTCGAGGGGATCGGCTGGCTCGCCCAGATCGGCCTGTTCGTGATGCTCGGTCTGCTCGTGCACCCGAGCGACATCCAGCTCTGGCACATCGGCGCGGGCGTTGGGATCGGCGCGCTGCTGACCTTCGTGGCGCGGCCGGCGTCCGTCGCCGCCTGCGCCGCGTGGTTCCGCGTCGGCTGGCGCGAGCAGCTGTTCATCGGCTGGGCCGGCCTGCGCGGCGCGGTGCCGATCGTGCTGGCGACGATCCCGCTCGCGAACGGCGTCACGCAGTCCATCGACCTGTTCAACATCACCTTCGTGGCCGTCGTCGTCTACACGATCGTGCAGGCCGCGCCGCTGCACCGCCTCGCGCGCTGGTGCGGCGTCGAGAGCGACCGGGGCCGCGACGTCGAGATCGACGCGGCACCCCTCGAGCGGATCTCGGCCGACCTGCTGCAGATCCACGTGCCGTCCACGTCGCGCCTGGCCGGCGTGGAGGTGGGCGAGCTCCGGCTGCCCGAGGGCGCCTCGGTGACGATGGTGGTCCGCGGCGACTCGACGCTCGTGCCGCACCGCACCACGCGCATCCGCGTGGGCGACGAGCTGCTCATCGTGACCACGCGCGACCTGCGCGAGGGCGTGGAGCGGCGGCTGCGGTCGGTGGCCCGGCACGGCCGCCTGGCCGGCTGGGACCTCGACCCGCGCCGCCGCGACTCGTGACTACGGCAGGGTGATCGTGGGGACGCACACGGTGACGTCCTGGGAGGCCTTGAGCTTCGTGCCCGCCTTCTTGAGGCCCTGGTAGTCCGGACCGATCAGCACCGAGATGCCGTCCTCGGTCTCGAAGTCGGCCTGGACGCGCTCGACCTTGCCCTTGAACTGCCGGGCGACGAGCCGCGCGCGGGGGTCGGCCGGGTCCTGGCTCAGCACCATGACGTTCTTCGGCTTGAGCTGGCCGGGGTTGTTCTGGGCGACGCCGCCGAGGAAGCCACGGCGCTCGAGGTTGATCTTCACGCGGTTGGCGACGCCGGCACGCTGGCTGGCGTTGTAGACGTGCACCATGACGAGGTTGCTGCTGAGCACCTCGCCCTTCGCGATCTTCTTGATCTCGCACGTGGGCTCGGCGGCCACGGGATCGGGCTTGGAGAACGCGAGGTTCAGCCCGAGCGCGGTGCCCGCGACGAACACGCCCGCGGTGCCCAGGACGACGAGACGCTCCACGGCCTTGCTCATGACTGCTTCCCGATCGTGAAGACGCGCGCGTGGACCATGGTGCGCTGCTGCAGGGCTGCTCGCAGGGCCCGGTGCAGCCCGTCCTCGAGGAACAGCTCGCCCTTCCAGCCGACGACGTGGGCGAACAGGTCGCCGAAGTACGTCGAGTCGGTGTCGAGCAGCGTCTCGAGGTCGAGGGTGGTCTTGGTGGTGGTGAGATCGTCCAGGCGCACCTGGGTCGGCGCGATGGCAGCCCAGTCACTCTGGGTCAGTCCATGGTCGGGGTACGGCCGCCCGTCCCCCACGCGGCGAAAGATCACCCGATCAGTCTAAGGGGCGGCTCACAGCCGCTCGATGACCACGGGATCCATGGTGTGCCTCCCCGAACGACGCGGAGCCCCTGGCGCGACGGCCGGGGGGAACTAGCCTGAGCACATGACCGAGACCGATCCCTCCGCCGACGAGGTCGCCGCGGCCGCCCGAGCCGCCGCCGAGGCCAAGGCCGCCGCCGAGGAGGCCCAGCGCCGCGCCGACGAGCTGGCCGCCGCGGCCGAGGCGGCGCAGGCGAGGGCCGCCGATCGGACGGAGGCCCCCGCGGCCGAGGCTCCGGCCGCGGACAGCGAGCAGGTGGCTCAGATCCGCGCCGGCTACGCGTTCGAGGGCCCGGCGCTGGAGATCGGCGCGCTGGTCGAGAGCGGCGAGCCGCGCGCCGACGTCCCGGTGCGCATCCCCTTCGGCATGCTCAACCGCCACGGCCTCGTCGCGGGCGCCACGGGCACCGGCAAGACGAAGACCCTGCAGGTGCTGGCCGAGCAGGTCTCGGCCGGCGGCGTCCCGGTCTTCGCGGCCGACATCAAGGGCGACCTCTCGGGCATCGCGACCCCCGGTGCCTCGAACGAGAAGCTGCTCGCGCGCACCGCGAGCATCGGCCAGGACTGGCAGGCCACGGCCTTCCCCACCGAGTTCTACGCCCTCGGCGCGAAGGGCACCGGCGTGCCGATCCGCGCCACGGTCGAGGCGTTCGGGCCGATCCTGCTGTCGAAGGTCCTCGACCTCAACACCACGCAGGAGTCCTCGCTCTCACTGGTCTTCCACTACGCGCGCAAGGCCGGGCTGCGCCTCGTGACCCTGGAGGACCTGCGTGCCGTCGTGGCGTTCCTCGACAGCGCCGAGGGCAAGCCCGAGCTCAAGGCGATCGGCGGGCTCTCGAGCGCCACGGTCGGCGTGATCCTGCGCGAGCTGGTCACGTTCGCCGACTCCGGCGCCGACGTGTTCTTCGGCGAGCCCGCGTTCGAGGTCGCCGACGTGCTGCGCACCGATGCCGACGGCCGCGGCATCGTCTCGCTGCTCGAGGTCCCGGGCGTGCAGGACCAGCCGCAGCTGTTCTCGACCTTCCTCATGTACCTGCTGCGCGAGCTGTTCTCGACGCTCCCCGAGGTCGGCGACACCGACCGCCCGAAGCTCGTCTTCTTCTTCGACGAGGCCCACCTGCTGTTCAAGGGCGCGTCGAAGGACTTCCTCGAGATCGTCGTCCAGACCGTGCGGCTCATCCGGTCGAAGGGCGTCGGCATCTTCTTCGTCACCCAGACGCCGAAGGACGTGCCCGACGACGTGCTGGCCCAGCTGGGCTCGCGCGTCCAGCACCAGCTGCGCGCCCACACGCCGCAGGACGCGAAGGCGCTCAAGGCGACCGTCTCGACCTACCCGCACTCGGGCTACGACCTCGAGGAGGTCCTGACCCAGCTGGCGACGGGCGAGGCGATCGTGACCGTCATGAACGAGAAGGGCGCGCCGTCGCCCGTCGCGTGGACGCGCGTCCGCGCCCCTCAGGGGTCGATGGAGCCCACCGACGCCGCCGCGATGACCGCCGCCGTGGCCGCCTCGCCCCTCGCCGCGAAGTACGCGGCCGTCGCCTCCACCGGGGGCGCGGCCGAGGCGATGGCCGAGCGCACCCGCGCGGCCACGGAGGCCGCCACCGCCGAGGCCGAGCGCAAGCGCGCGGCCGAGGAGGCCGAGAGACTCGAGAAGGACCTGGCCCGCGAGCGCCCGACGGGCACGCGCACGAAGAGCCGCAGCCGCGGCTCGAACCGGATGTCGCCCATGGACCGGGCGATCGGGGAGGCGAGTCGCACCGCCGCCCGCGAACTCATCAAGGCGATCTTCAAGAAGAAGCGGTGATCCCATGTCGGGGGCAGTGAAGGCAGCAGCGGGAGTCGTCCTGTCGATGGGGCTCGTCGCCCCGGCGCTGGTCAGCGTGCCGGCGCAGGCGGCGGACTCGGACTACACGACGCGCAAGGTCGTCATCGGCACGAGCCACCAGGGCCGCAGCATCGTGGCCTTCTACCGCGGCGCGAAGAAGCCGAAGCGGGTCCTGCTGATCCTCGGGCAGATGCACGGTGACGAGCCGGCCGGCCGCAAGACCGCCCAGCACGCGGTCAAGCGCGTGAAGCCGAAGGCGGGCACGGGCCTGTGGATCATCCCGACGATGAACCCCGACGGCGCCGCCCGCAAGACGCGCACGAACGCGCGCGGGGTGGACCTCAACCGCAACTGGCCGACGAGCGGCTGGATCCGCGGCACCAAGGGCTCCCGCACCTACGGAGGCCCGAAGAAGGCCAGTGAGCGCGAGACACGCACGATGATGAAGTTCCTCAAGAGCCAGCGGCCCGACTACATCGTGTCGCTGCACCAGCCGCTGCACGGCGTCGGCACGTCCGGGAAGGACGTGGCCTTCGAGAAGCGGCTCGCGAAGGAGCTGAAGCTCAAGCGCAAGCACTTCGGCGTCGCGCAGGGCAAGGGCACCTCGCCCACGCTCACCGGCTGGTACAACCGCTACCTCGCGAAGCACGGCACGGCGATCACGGTGGAGTACGGGGCGAAGCCGTCCTCGGGCTACGTGAAGGGGGCCAGCCGCGCGATCATGCGCGCGGCGCGCGTGCACCCCTAGGAACGCAAGGACCCCTCGCGTACCCGGCAGGGACCACTGACCCTTGCTGCATTCCTGCCCTGGGGGAGTTGGGTGATGTGCCGCCACGCGAGGGGCTGGTCACCACTATACGAGGCCGGACGTGGGCGTCCGAAGCGGGAGCCCGAACTCGCCGGGGCGATCTGCACAGGATCTTCACGATTCGTCCCCACGATCCGGCGACCCGGGCTCCTAGGTTGGAGGCATGACCGCTCGCCGCATTCTGCTCGTCGAGGACGAGCCCACCATCGGCACCGCCGTGACCGACCGGCTGACCGCCCACGGTCACGAGGTCGTGCGGGCGTGGGACGGGCCCGGCGCGGTGGCGGCGTTCGAGCAGCACGACCCCGATCTCGTGGTGCTGGACGTGATGCTCCCGGGCTTCGACGGCCACGAGGTGTGCCGCCGCATCCAGGCCGTGCGGCCCGTCCCGGTCCTCATGCTCACGGCGCGCGACGACGAGGCCGACGTCCTGGTGGGCCTCGCCGTCGGCGCCGACGACTACCTGACCAAGCCGTTCCGCATGCGTGAGCTGGTGGCGCGGGTGTCCGCCCTGCTCCGGCGGGTCGACCGGGCCGCCCAGCTCGCGGCCTCCGCCCAGGGCTCGGTGCGCGAGTGGGGCGACCTGCGGCTCGACGTCGGCGCCCGGCGCGTCTGGGTCGCGGACGAGGAGATCCACCTGACGCCCACAGAGTTCGACCTGCTCGTGTGCCTCGCCGCCGCGCCCGGCGACGTGCTCTCGCGCGAGCGACTGCTGGCCGAGGTCTGGGGCTGGGCCGAGGCCTCAGGCACCCGCACCGTCGACAGCCACGTGAAGGGCCTGCGCGCCAAGATCGGCGCCGACCGGATCCGCACCGTGCACGGTGTCGGCTACGCGCTCGAGGTCACCCCATGACGCGGCCTCTGGACCCCGTCGGGTCGGTGAAGGTCAAGCTCGGCCTGCTGGTCGCGGCGAGCGTCCTGGTGGCCTCGATCGTGGCTACCGTGGGCGCCGCGGGCGGCGTGCCGATCTGGCTGAGCATCCCCGTGACGATCGCGCTGGCCCTCGCGGTGACCCAGCTGCTGGCGTCGGGCATGACCTCGCCGCTGCGCCAGATGACGGCGGCGGCGGCACGGATGGCGCGCGGCGACCACAGCACCCGCATCACCGACACCTCGCGCGACGAGATCGGCGAGCTGGCCCGTGCCTTCAACCGCATGGCCGCCGACCTCGAGCAGGTCGACCGCCAGCGTCGCGACCTCATCGCGAACGTCAGCCACGAGCTGCGCACGCCCCTCACCGCCATGTGCGCCCTGCTGGAGAACCTCGCCGACGGCGTGAGCGAGCCCGACCCGGCCACCCTGCGCAGCGCGCTGGCGCAGGCCGAGCGGCTCTCGGACCTCGTGGCCGACCTCCTGGACCTGTCCCGCGTGGACGCCGGCGCCGTGCCCCTGCACGTGGAGCCGGTCGTCGTCGGCGAGCTGCTCGCGTCCGCCGCCGACGAGTTCCAGTACGGCGACCGCGACGTCGAGGTCACGGTGGCCGTCGAGCCCGCCGACCTCACCGTCGAGGCTGACGCGGCCCGGCTGCGCCAGCTCGTGGCGAACCTCGTCGACAACGCCACCCGGCACTCGCCGGCGGGCGGGACGGTGTCGATCCGGGCGCGACGCGTCGACGACGGCTGGCTGCTCGAGGTCGCCGACGAGGGTCCCGGCGTCGCGCCGGACTCGCGTGCCCGCGCGTTCGAGCGCTTCGGCACCCTCGCCGAGACCGAGGGCGGGGGCGGCACGGGCCTGGGCCTGGCCATCGCACGCTGGGTCACCGACCTGCATGGCGGGACGATCCGCTTCGTCGACCCCGAGGCCGGCCACGCCGGCGCGCGCGTCCACGCCGTCCTGCCGCTCACCGCGCCCCCGACCCGTGACCGCGCCCCCGTGGCCGCACCGAAGGAGATCCCCGTGCCCGACACCTCCGCACCGACCCCGCCCTCGGCGACCCCGCCACCGCTCCCGTCCATGACGGACTCGCTGTTCGGCGGCCTGTGGCCCGACCGGGGCGAGCCCGGACGACCGCGCCTGCTCGCCTGGGCGGTCGGGGTCGGCGTGCTCGCCGGCATGGCGCTGCCGTTCCACGACCTCGGCCTCGGCACGTTCCTCGTGCTGATGGCGGCGGGCCTGCTGCTGTTCGCGGCCAGCCCGCGCCGGCGCCGGCCGTTCACCATCGCGTGCGCCGTCCTGTGCACCCTCCTGGCCTCCACGGCGCTGATCCGCGACGCCGAGTGGATCGTGATCCTGTGCCTCATGGCCGGCGGTGCGATCGCCACCATGGCGCTCACGGACGCGAGGAACGTGCCGGGCTTCGTGATCTCGGCGATCTCGTGGCCGCTCGCGGGCCTGCGCGGCATCCCGTGGCTCGGCCGCACGGTGCGGATGCTCACGGGCACCGGTCACGGCATCGCCGTGGTGCGCACCGTGCTCTGGTCGGTCCTCGGCCTGACGATCTTCGCCTTCCTGTTCATGTCGGCCGACGCGCTGTTCGCCGAGTGGTTCAGCGGCCTCGTGCCCGACTTCGGCTCCGCCGACTTCGCGGTCCAGGTGTTCGTCGCCATCGCCGTCGGCGGCATCGCGCTGGCGGGCACCTACCTGGCGCTCAACCCGCCGGAGGTGGACACGGTCCGCTGGGAGTCCTCTCCGGTGGCGAAGCGGTTCGAGTGGCTCGTGCCCGCGCTGGTCGTGGACGCGGTGTTCGTCGCCTTCCTCGTGGCCCAGGCCGCGGCCATCTTCGGCGGGCGCGACTACTTCGAGCGCACGACCGGGCTGACCTACGCGGAGTACGTGCACCAGGGCTTCGGCCAGCTGACGGTCGCCACGGCGCTGACGCTGTTCGTGGTCTGGGCCGCGTCCCGCAAGGCCTCCCGCGAGACCGTCGCGGACCGGACGTGGCTGCGCGTCGCGCTCGGCCTGTTGTGCGTCATGACGCTGCTCGTGGTGGCGTCGGCGCTCAACCGGATGGCGCTCTACCAGGAGGCCTACGGCTTCACCCAGCTGCGACTGCTGGTCGACGTCTTCGAGGGCTGGCTCGGCCTGCTGGTGCTCGCCACGATCGCCGCCGGCTGGCGACTGCGCGGCACCTGGCTGCCGCGGTTCGGCCTGATCAGCGGCGCGGTGCTGCTGCTGGGCATCGCCGCGATCAACCCTGACGCCTGGATCGCCGACCACAACCTCGACCGCTACGAGACCACCGGCAAGGTCGACTGGTACTTCCTGTCACAGCTCTCGGACGACGCCGTGCCCACGATGGAGTCGCGGCTCGGGAGCGAGAGCGAGTGCGCCCTGACGACCGACCGCCGCGACGACGCGTCGTGGCTCGAGTGGAACCTCGGCCGCAGCCGCGCCGAGGCCCTCGGGGTCGAGACGGACACTCTCCCGGACTACGCGACCGCCTGCCCGGGACAGACCGACGACTGAGCGACGGGCCCGATTCGCTCCGCGCGGCCGGGTCCACGTAGACTCCTCGGCGGAGGATTCGCATAGTGGCCTAGTGCGCTCGCTTGGAAAGCGGGTTGAGTGAAAGCTCTCAGGGGTTCGAATCCCCTATCCTCCGCCACTCGAAGCCGGCTCAGGGAATCTCACCGAGATCCCGAGGGCCGGCTTCGCTGGTTCCCGGACCCTCTCGCCTGCTCAGAATGCGGACACCCGCGATCCGTGCCACCGTTTTGCAGACCGAAACGGTCGGTGCACCCGCTCCGGCCGTCATCGAGGGAAGGGACCTGACATGTACTTCGGTGGATCCATCGCCCTGATCGCCATCGGCGCGATCCTCGCGTTCGCGGTGACCGATGCCATCAACGGCATCGACCTGACCATGGTCGGCTACATCTGCATGGCGGCCGGTGCCCTGGGCATCGTGCTGAGCCTGATCGTCAACAGCCGCCGCGACCACGCCGTGCGCGACACCCGTCGCGACGACCTGCCGCCGGCGCGCTGAGTCACCCGCCTCGCACGTCCGGTTCATCTGGCGGAAGCATCTGCCGCCAGGGGGTGTTGAACCGGACATGCGCGGTGAATACAAGGTCCCGGGCGGCAAGCTCGTCGCGGTCGACCTCGAAGTCCAGAACGACCGGCTCGTCGACGTCAGTGTCTCGGGGGACTTCTTCCTCGAGCCCGAGGAGGCCCTCCTCGACGTCAACGCGGCGCTGACCGGCCTCTCGGTCGACGCGTCCGTCGACCAGCTCACCTCCTCCATCACCGGGGCCGTCGGCCCCGAGACCGCCTTCATCGGCTTCACGCCCGAGGCCGTCGGCATCGCCGTCCGCCGGGCGCTCGGCAAGGCCACCGGCTGGCATGACCACACCTTCGACGTGATCGGTCCCGTCACGATGGACCCGGCCATGCACGTCGCCCTCGACGAGATCATCGGCCGTGAGGTCGCCGACGGCACTCGCCCGCCCACGTTCCGCATCTGGGACTGGGACAGCCCGCTCGTCGTGATCGGCTCCTTCCAGAGCTACGTCAACGAGATCGACGCCGAGGGCGCCGCGAAGCACGGCATCGACGTCGTGCGACGCGTCTCCGGCGGCGGGGCGATGTTCATGGAGCCGGGCAACTGCATCACCTACTCGCTCGTCGTCCCCGGCTCACTGGTCGAGGGGCTGAGCTTCGAGCGCTCCTACTCGTTCCTCGACGACTGGGTGATCGAGGCGCTCGCCGAGGTCGGCGTGAACGCGCGGTTCGTGCCGCTCAACGACATCGCCAGCGACGCAGGGAAGATCGGCGGCGCCGCCCAGAGGCGCTTCGCCGGCGGCTCGGTGCTGCACCACGTGACGATGGCCTACGACATCGACGCCGACAAGATGACCGAGGTGCTGCGCATCGGTCGCGAGAAGATGAGCGACAAGGGGACCCGCTCGGCCAACAAGCGCGTCGACCCGATGCGCTCGCAGACCGGCCTCACGCGCGAGGCGATCCTCGACAGCTTCCTCGAGACGTTCCGCCGCCGGTACGCCACGCGCGACTCGGAGTACACCGAGGCCGAGCTCAGCGAGGCCAAGCGCCTCGTCGACGAGAAGTTCTCGACGCGCGAGTGGACCCACCGCGTGCCCTGAGCCGCGGGGTGGCCCCGCCCCCGCTCCACTTGTGGAGCGGCGACCACGCAGACGACGAGACCCGCCGAGCAGCGCTCGGCGGGTCTCGTCGTGGGTGAGGCTGGATCAGCCGATCGGGTCGAACACGTCGTGGTCGCCGACCGTGGCGGCCAGTCGCGCCCGGTGGAACTCGCCGTCGCCGACCAGGTGCTCGATCGCGAGCAGCCGGCTGGCGTAGTGGCCGACCGAGTACTCGGCGGTCATGCCGATGCCGCCGTGCAGCTGGATCGCGTCGAGACCGATGTGGCGACCGGCCACGCTGACCTGCAGCGCCGCGTGCGAGGCGGCCGTGGCCAGCTGCTCGGGCGTGGTGTCCTCGTCGGCCGCGACGATCGTGGCCCACGTGATCGTGCTGCGCGCGAGCTCGAGCGCGACGTACATGTCCGCGGCGCGGTGGTTGAGCGCCTGGAACGTGTTGAGCGTGACGCCGAACTGCTTGCGCGTCTTGAGGTAGCCGACCGTGGTGGTCAGTGCCGTCTCCATCGCACCGAGCGCCTCGTGGGCGTAGGCGATGCGGGCGCGGTCGAGGGCGACCTCGAGCGCGGCGGTCTGGTCGCCACCCTCGCCCAGCTGCACCGCGGGGGTGTCGCCGAACGTGACGGTGGCGGCGCGGCTGCCGTCGTTGGTGACGGCCGTCTCGACCGCCGTGGCGCCCTCGACGAGGAACACGCCGGTGCCGCCCTCGGGCAGCGCGGCCGTGACCAGCAGCAGGTCGGCACGCTCGGCCTGGACCACGGGGGCCTTCACGCCGTTGAGCTTGCCGTCGGCGAACGTGACCGACGCCTGCGTCGACCAGCGCTTGCCGGGCTCGAGCCACGCCAGGATCGGCAGGACCTCGCCGCCGGCGATGGCGTCGACGTACTGCTTCTTCTGCTCGTCGGTGCCGAGCGCCTCGATGAGGCCGCCGGCCAGCACGATCGCCTCGACGAACGGGTCGGGGGCGATGACCTTGCCGAGCTCCTCGGCGGCCAGCGAGACCTCGACGGGCGAGGCCTCGAACGGCAGGCTCAGCACGCCCATCTCGGCGAGCTTGTCCCACGCGGCGAAGCCGGGCTCGGTCTTGGTGACCTCACGACGGGCCTCGGAGGACTCGTAGACGTTGGTGATCAGGCCACGGACGGCCTTGACGAGAGCCTTCTGCTCCGAATCGATGGTGAAGTCCATGTCACAGTCCCAGGATCGTGCCGGCGATGATCTGGCGCTGGATCTCGTTGGATCCGCCGTAGATCGACACCTTGCGGTTGTTGAGGAAGACGCGGGTGTCGCGGCTGGTGATGGCCGCGGGACCCTCGAGGTCGACGAGCAGGTCCGAGACGGCCTGCGTCAGCTGCGAGCCCTTGATCTTGAGCACGCTCGAGGCCGGGTGCGGCTTGTCGCCGGACGAGCCGGCGGCCACGCGCAGGGCGGTGAGCTCGAGCGCGGTGAGCTGGTTCTCGATGTCGGCGATGCGCGAGGCGTACTGCTCGAACACGCCCTGCTCCTTGGCCTTCTTCTTGGCCGAGGCGAGGTGCAGCTGGCTGTCGCCCACGCGGGCGATGCCCACGCGCTCGTTGCCGAGCAGGAACTTGGCGTAGGTCCAGCCCTTGTTCTCCTCGCCGACGAGGTTCTCGGCGGGGACGCGCACGTTGTCGAAGAAGACCTCGTTGACCTCGTGGCCGCCGTCGATCAGCTCGATCGGGCGGACCGTGAGCCCCTCGGACTTCATGTCGATCAGCAGGAAGCTGATGCCCATCTGCTTCTTGGGCGCATCGGGATCGGTGCGAACCAGGGTGAAGATCCAGTCGCCGTACTGGCCGAGCGTGGTCCACGTCTTCTGGCCGTTGACGACGTACTCGTCACCGTCGCGCACGGCGGTGGTGCGCAGGCCCGCGAGGTCGGAGCCGGCGTCGGGCTCGGAGAAGCCCTGGCTCCACCAGATGTCGAGGTTGGCGGTGGCGGGCAGGAAGCGCTCCTTGAGCTCCTGCGAGCCGAAGGTCGCGATGACCGGGCCGACCATCGAGGCGTTGAAAGCCAGCGGCGGCATGACGCCGGCCAGCTGCATCTCCTCGTGCCAGATGTGGCGCTGGAGCTGGGTCCAGTCCTTGCCGCCCCACTCGACGGGCCACCCGGGAACGGCCAGTCCGCCGGCGTTGAGCGCCTGCTGCGAGCGCACGATCTGGTCGCGCGTGAGCTCGCCGCGGTTGATCACGGCGTCGCGGATGTCCTGCGGAACCTGGGTGGTGAAGAACTCACGCATCTCCTCGCGGAATGCCTGGTCCTCGGCTGACAACTGAAGTCTCATGAAGTGCCCCTTCGCACTAAGCGCTTGCTTAGCATCCAGAATACTGTGCAACTGCCGTTGACACCAGTGAGTCACTTCCGCTTCGACTTGGCTCGGAAGGGGCCCACCAGACGTGGTCCGGACAGCCGGCGCTCGAGCCGCTTGGTCTCGCGTCCGAGCGGTTGAGCAGCATACTCACCGAGGATGACACCTGCGGCCAGCGCCACCGCCACCGCCATCGCGGTGATGCCCGCGAAGATGCCCGAGAGGCTCTCCTCTGCCAGCTGCGCGAGCGAGCGGTAGATCGTCAGGCCGGGCAGCAGCGGGACGATCGCGGGCACCACCATGACCAGCGCCGGGATGCGCAGGCCGCGCGAGGCCGGGTAGCTGACGACACCGATGAGGAAGGCGGCCATCCCGGCGGCCCAGGGCCGGTCGAGCCCGTTCTGGAACATGGCGGACGAGAACGCGCCGGCGCCCGCGCCGATCGCCGCGATGACCGGCACCGAGGTCCACGGCGCGTACGACTGCACCGCGAAGCCAGCGGCCGCGACGGCCGCGCCGATCGTGACGAACGGCAGGTGCGACAGGTCGGGCCAGCTCGTGCCCGAGCCGAGGTCGACGCCGAGCATCCGACCGACCATGAGGCCGCCCGAGACGCCGGCGACGATGCCGCCCGTGGCGAGCACGACCTCGAGCAGCCGCGCCACGGCGGTCAGCTGGTAGCCGGTGAGCGCGTCCTGGATCGCGCCCATGAGGCCCAGACCGGCGAGCAGCACGACGATGTTGGCGGCGATGACGAGCGAGGGCGGCGACGGCACCTGCAGCGCGGCGGCGGACACGGCGATCAGCGAGGCGCACAGTCCGCCCACCACCTGGATGTAGAAGTCGGGGAGCCGCCGTACCTCGAGCGGCCGCCGGACCACCTCGATCACGACGGCGGCCAGGAACGCGATCGCCGTGACCAGCACGCCGCCGCCGAGCATGAGGGCGACGCCCGCGCCGACCGCGCCCGCCGCCGCGATCACGACCCAGCGAGGACGCGCGTGGCCGCTCGTGGCGATCGCGGCCAGCCGCGAGCGGGCCTCGTCGAGGCCGAGCTCGTCGTTCAGCAGGTCGCTCACGAGGCGGTCGATCGCGGTGACGTCCTCGAAGTCGGTCTCGCGCCGGACCACGTTCCGACGCAGGATCAGCGGCGGCTCGTCGAGCTGCTGGTCGTGGACCATCGTCAGCATGATGTGCGTGACGTCGACGTAGGTCCCGCGCAGGCCGAGATGGCGGGCGATCGACGACATCGTCGCCGACACGTCGGCCGTGCCCGCGCCGTTGGACAGCAGCATCTCCCCCGCGCGCAGGGCGAGGTCCATGATGCGGAGAGTCTCCGGCGCCGAGGTGCTCATGACTCCACCTTTCCTGATGGCCCGGGAGGATGCCGCGTACCCCCGGACCGAGCCGTCGCCTGGGCCTAGGGTGGGGGTCCGAGCAGCGCGAGGAGGACCGATGACCGGCTGGACCGAGGACATGCTGGGCGACCCGTACGAGCGACGGACGATCGACCTGGGCACCGATCCCGACGGCGAGGGCGAGATCACCGCGACCCTCGTCCGGCGCCGGTTCGAGGGCGAGCCGCGCGGCGCACTGGTCTACGTGCACGGCTTCAGCGACTACTTCTTCCAGACCGAGCTCGCCGAGTTCTACGCCGACCGCGGCTTCGCCTTCTACTCCCTCGACCTGCGCAAGTGCGGCCGGTCGCTGGGCCAGGGCCACACCCCGCACTACGTCTCGGACCTCGCGCTGTACGACCGCGAGCTCGACGAGACCCTGCGCACCGTGCGCGCCGAGGTGCCCGACGTGCCGATCGTGCTCTCGGCGCACTCCACGGGCGGCCTCGTGCTGCCGCTGTGGCTCGACCGGCTCAACCTCGAGCCCGGCGGCGCGCGCGGGCGCGGCATCGCCGGCCTGGTGCTCAACAGCCCGTGGTTCGACCTGCAGGGCGCGCCGTGGATGCGCTCGATCGGCACGCAGGCGATCCGCGCGTTCGCGAAGGTCCGCCCCAAGGACCGCATGCGGCTGCCTCTCGCCGAGGCCTACGGCGTCAGCCTCTACCGCGAGCACGGCGGCCTGTGGGACTACGACCTCGCCTGGAAGCCGCTCGCCGGGTTCCCCGTGACCTACGGCTGGCTCACGGCGGTCCGGCGCGGCCACGCGGTCCTGCACCGAGGCCTCGACGTCGGCGTGCCCTCGCTCGTGCTCCGGTCGCACCGGTCGTGGTTCAGCTTCAAGCACCACGAGAAGACCGACACGTCCGACGCCGTGCTCGACGTCCGCCAGATCGCGCGGTGGTCGGGCTGCCTCGGCGGCGACGTCACCTCGCTGCAGGTGCGGAACGCCCGCCACGACGTCTACCTGTCGAACGACGACCCGCGCGCCGAGGCCTACCGGCTCACCGGCGAGTGGCTCGACCGCTGGATCCCGTGACGCGCACGATCGGGTTCGACCTGGACATGACGCTGATCGACTCGCGCCCGGGGATCCGCGCGGTCTACGAGGAGCTGTCGCGCCAGACGGGCGTGCCGATCGACGCCGAGCTGGCGGTGTCGCGGCTCGGGCCGCCGCTCACGTGGGAGCTCGAGCACTGGTTCCCCGCCGAGGCCGTGCCCGAGATGTTCGCGCGGTACCGCGCGATGTACCCCGAGATCGCGATCCCCCGCGTGCTCGCGATGCCCGGCGCGGACGAGGCGCTCGCCGCCGCGCGCGAGCTCGGCCGCGCCATCGTCATCACCGCGAAGGCCGGACCGAACGCCGTCCTGCACCTCGAGCACCTCGGGCTGCCCCACGACGCGGTGGTGGGCGACGCCTGGCGCGAGCAGAAGGCCGAGGTCCTCGTCCGCGAGTCCGCCGACACCTACGTCGGCGACCACGTGCACGACATGGACGCGGCGCGGATCGCCGAGGTGAGGGGCCTCGCCGTGACCACCGGGCCCTGCTCGGCCGAGGAGCTGGTGGCGGCCGGCGCCGCCCACGTGGCGGACGACCTGACGGCCTTCGTGCCGCTGCTACGAGCCGGCGCGAGCCCTCGCCCGTGAGCTGTGCGGCGACGGTGACCGCTGTCGGGGCAGGCGTCTAGGGTGGTCTCCGTGGACGCACCCCTGGCGCTTTACCGCCGCTATCGGCCCGAGACGTTCGCCGAGGTCATCGGCCAGGATCACGTCACCCAGCCGCTGCGCCACGCCCTGTCGAACAACCGAGTCAACCACGCCTACCTGTTCAGCGGACCGCGCGGCTGCGGCAAGACCACCAGCGCCCGGATCCTGGCGCGCGCGCTCAACTGCGAGCGCGCACCGATCTCCGACCCGTGCGGCGAGTGCCAGAGCTGCCGCGACCTCGCGCGCGGCGGGCCCGGCAGCATCGACGTCATCGAGATCGACGCGGCCAGCCACGGCGGCGTCGACGACGCCCGCGACCTGCGCGAGCGCGCGTTCTTCGCGCCCGTCAGCAGCCGCTACAAGGTGTACATCATCGACGAGGCCCACATGGTCTCGCCGCAGGGCTTCAACGCGCTGCTCAAGCTCGTCGAGGAGCCGCCGCCGCACCTGAAGTTCATCTTCGCCACGACCGAGCCCGACAAGGTCATCGGCACGATCCGCTCGCGCACGCACCACTACCCGTTCCGGCTCGTCCCGCCGAAGCTGCTCAGCGACTACATGCTCCAGCTGTGCCGGAGCGAGGGCGTCGGCCTCGAGCCCACCGCCCTGCCGCTCGTCGTGCGCGCCGGCGGCGGCTCGGTCCGTGACTCCCTCAGCGTGCTCGACCAGCTGCTCGCCGGCTCGGGCCCCGACGGCATCACCTACGACCTCGCCGTCCAGCTGCTGGGCTACACGCCCGACTCGCTGCTCGACGAGGCCGTCGAGGCGTTCGCGGCCGACGACGCCGCCACCGTCTTCGGGGTCGTCGACAAGGTGATCGAGTCCGGTCAGGACCCGCGCCGGTTCGCCGAGGACCTGCTCCAGCGGTTCCGCGACCTCGTGATCCTCAAGGCCGTGCCCACCGCCGTCGAGAACGGGCTGCTCGAGACGCCCGCCGACCGCACCGCCGTGCTCCAGCGCCAGGTGGCGGGCTTCGAGCCCACCGAGCTCACCCGCGCGGCCGACCTGGTCAGCGAGGCGCTCACCGAGTTCCGCGGCGCCACCGCCCCGCGCCTCATGCTCGAGCTGATGTGCGCGCGGATCCTCGTGCCCGGCGCCGACAACTCGGTCGAGGGCTTCCACGCACGTCTCGACCGGCTCGAGCGGCGGCTCTCCGGTGCCGCGCCGGCTCCCGTTCCTGCGGCCGCCGACGCCCCGCCGCCCCCGACCGCCGCGGCACCCGCGCCCGCGCCCGTCGCTGCGCCGGATCCCACGTGGGAGACCGAGTCCCCGACTCCCGCACAGCAGGCTCACGAGCCGCAGTCCCCCGAGCCCCAGGCTCCCGAACCCCGGACGCCGACGCCCCAGCCGGCCCCGGAGCCCGCGCCCCAGCCCGCCCCGGTGGCGCCCCGGGTGCAGCCGCCCTCGGCACCCGAGCCCGAGATCTCGCAGCCGGCCCCCGCGGCACCCGGTCAGCTGACCACGGCCGACGTCCGCCGGATGTGGCCGCAGGTCCTCGAGCGGGTGCAGCAGCTGCGCCGCTTCACGTGGGTCATGCTCAGCCAGAACGCCCAGGTGGCGGCGCTCGACGGCTCCACCCTCACCCTCGCGCTGGTCAACACCGGCGCCCGCGACTCGTTCGTCAAGAGCGGCTCCGACCAGATCGTCCAGCAGGCGCTGTCCGACGTCATGGCGGTGCAGTGGCGCATCGAGGCGATCGTCGACCCCTCGGCCACGCCCACCGGCACCGCGCCGGCCCCCGCCGTGAGTGCGCCGTCCCCGCCCGCGCCGCAGGAGTCGCGCGTTCCCGAGTCGGTCCGCGATGCCCTCCGCCAGGGTCCCGTGCCCATCGAGCGGCTCGATCCCGACGCGGGCGTCGACCCCGACGACCCGGTCGTCGACGACGGCACGCAGGACGCCGAGGCACTGCTGGCCGAGCACCTCGGAGCCGAGATCATTGACGAGACCACCCACGGCTGACCCTGCCCCGCCGGTGCGGCGGCGACTCGACCTCGACGCGTCGCCCACCGAGGTCCTGCGGCGCCTGCGCGGCCGCGACCGGCTGGTCGCCCTCGTCGGCGCGTGGCACCAGGGCGAGGCGCTCATCGCCTGCGAGCCCGTACGCCTGCTGGAGGCGTGGGACGACGTCGACCTGCCCCGCCAGGACGACGACGGCTTCGGCGGTGGCTGGATCGGCGCGTGGGGCTACCGCCTCGGCCGCCACGTGGAGCAGCTCCCCGACGGCCCGCCGCGACCGATTCCTCAGCCCGACCACCGGGTCGGCCTCTACGACCTCGTGCTGCGCCGGGTCCGCGGCACGTGGTGGCTCGAGTCCCTCGGTGAGCCCGATCCGGCCCGCGTCGACTCGCTCCTCGAGGCCGTCGTGACGCCCGCGCCGGCCCAGCCGTTCACCGCGGGCACGTTCGAGCTGACGCCCGGTGCCGACGCCCACCGCGCGGCCGTGCGACGAGCCCTCGACCACATCGAGGCGGGCGACATCTTCCAGGTCAACCTGTGCGCACGGCTCGAGGCGGCGTTCGAGGGCGACCCGCTCGACGCGTTCTGCAGGGGCGTCGAGTCACTGCGCCCCGCCTACGCGGCCTACGTCTCGTCGCCCGAGGGAGCGCTGGCCAGCCTCTCGCCCGAGCTGTTCCTGCGCCGCACCGGCGACGAGGTGCTCACCTCGCCCATCAAGGGCACGGCGCCGCTGACCGCCGACCCCCGCGAGCTCGAGGCCTCGGCGAAGAACCGCGCCGAGAACGTCATGATCGTCGACCTCATGCGCAACGACCTCGGTCGCGTGGCGCTGCCCGGATCGGTGCGGGTCCCGGCGCTCAACCGGCTCGAGCGGCACAGCGTGTGGCACCTGGTCTCCGACGTCGTGGGACACCTGCCCGCCGAGGTCGGCGATGGCGACCTGCTGCGCGCCACGTTCCCGCCCGGCTCGGTCACGGGCGCCCCGAAGGTGCGAGCGATGGAGATCATCGCCGAGCTCGAGACCACCGGCCGCGAGGCCTACACGGGCGCGATCGGACACGTGAGCGCCACCGCCGGGATGGAGCTCAACGTCGTCATCCGCACGTTCGAGTTCGCGCGTGACGCCGAGGGACGGCAGCGGGTCTGGCTGGGCGTCGGCGGCGGCATCGTGGCCGACTCCGACCCCGACGACGAGTACGCGGAGTGCCTCGTGAAGGCCCGGCCGCTGATCCGCGCGATCGGCGGACGGCTCGACCTCGAGGCCTCGCCGGCGGGTGTGTCGGAGGCAACGGCCTTGCCCGTCGGCGACGCCGGCCGCGCCGTCGACGCGTCCCGCGGGATCTTCGAGACCGTCCTCGTCGTGGACGGCCACGCCGACGACCTCGACGCCCACCTCGCGCGACTCGACGCCAGCGTCCGGTCCGTCTACGGCACCACCGTCAGGGCCGGGCTCGAGGAGGCGGTGCACCGGCGCATCGCGGGTCTGCACGGCCGGCAACGGCTGCGGCTCGACGCGGTCCCGCGCGGCGACGACGTCCGGGTCTCGATGACCACGTCACCGCTCGATACCGCCCCGGCCGCGTGGGCGCTCGTGCCGCAGGTGCTCCCGGGCGGTCTCGGCGAGCACAAGTGGGCCGACCGCTCGCGGGTCGCGCCCGCCGCCGCCGAGCCGCTGCTGCTCGACGCCGACGGATCGGTTCTGGAGACCGAGCGCGCCAACGTCTTCGCGGTCCTCGACGACGGCCTCCACACGCCCGCCCTCGACGGTCGCCTCCTGCCCGGCACCACCCGTGCGCGCGTGGTCGAGCTGGCGCTCGGCCTCGGCATCCCCGTGTTCCAGCACCGGCTCACCACCGCCGACCTCGCGGCCGCCACCGAGGTCTTCGTCACCAACGCGCTGCGCGGCATCGTCCCGGTCACCTCGTGCGAGGGCGTCGGCGCGTGGGGGCCGGGACCCCTCACCGCCCGCCTCGCCGAGGCCCACCGGGCCTTGTGGGGAGCCGGAGCTCTCGACCTCCCGGCCGCCCCAGCGACCCGAAGGTCGAAGGATCCGTCCACCACCGGGCGGCCGCGGGTGCTGTTCATCGACAATTACGACTCGTTCGTGTTCAACCTCGCGCAGTACGTGGGCGAGCTCGGCGGCAGCACCGAGGTCGTGCGCCACGACGCCGCGAGGGTCGACGAGCTGCTCGGTGGCGACTTCACCCACGTGATCGTCTCGCCCGGGCCCGGCACGCCCGCCGACGCCGGCATCAGCGCCGAGGTCGTCCGCCGCTTCGGCGCCCACACGCCCGTCCTCGGCGTCTGCCTCGGCCACCAGGTGATCGGCGAGGTCTTCGGCGCGCGCGTCGTCCGCGCCGACCGCGTGGTGCACGGCAAGTCCTCGCTCGTCCACCACGACGGGGCGGGCGTGTTCGCCGGCCTTCCCTCACCGCTGGTCTGCGCGCGCTACCACTCGCTCGTCGTCGAGGACGTCCCGCCGGTCCTCGAGGTCACGGCCCGCACCGGCTCGGGCATCGTCATGGCCCTGCGCCACCGCGAGCTGCCGATCGAGGGCATCCAGGTGCACCCCGAGTCCATCCTCACCGCTCGCGGGCACGACCTGCTGGCGCGCTTCCTGGGACTCAGTACCGCATGACCACGCGGCCGTCGATCCGGCCGTGCTCCATCTCGTCGAAGATGTCGTTGATCTCGTCCAGCGACCTCGTCGACACGGTCGGGTGGATCCGGCCCGCCGCGAAGAACTCGAGCGCCTCGACCATGTCCTGACGGGTGCCCACGATCGAGCCGCGCACGGTCAGCCCGCGCAGCACGATGTCGAAGATGTTGGCCGGGAAGTCACCCGGCGGCAGCCCGACGAACACGATCGTGCCGCCGCGGCGGGTCATGCCGGTGGCCTGGCCGAACGCCTCGCGGTGCACGGCCGTGACCAGGACGCCGTGCGCCCCTCCCACCGTCTCCTGCACGAAGGCGACCGGGTCGTCCTTGGCCGCGTTCACGACGTGCTCGGCGCCGTGCTTGCGCGCCAGCTCGAGCTTCGCGTCGTCGACGTCCACGCCGATCACGCGCATGCCCATCGCCACCGCGTACTGGACCGCGATGTGGCCGAGGCCGCCGATGCCGCTGATGACCATCCACTGCCCCGGGTGCGTGTTCGCGACCTTGAGGCCCTTGTAGACCGTGACGCCCGCGCACAGGATCGGCGCGACCTCGACGTCGTCGACCCCGTCGGGCACGCGTGCGGCGAAGCGCTCGTCCACGAGCATGTACTCGCCGAACGAGCCGTCGACGCCGTAGCCGCCGTTCTGCTGCTGCTCGCACAGCGTCTCCCAGCCCTGGCGGCAGTACTCGCAGGCGCCGCACGCCGACCACAGCCAGGCGTTGCCGACCCGGTCGCCGACCGCGAGCTGCGTGACGCCCTCGCCGAGCGCGACCACCTCGCCGAAGCCCTCGTGGCCGGGGATGAGCGGGCGCTTCGGCGGCACCGGCCAGTCGCCGTTCACGGCGTGCAGGTCGGTGTGGCAGACGCCCGAGGTGATCAGCCGGACGAGCGCCTGGCCCGGGCCGGGCGTCGGCACCGGCACCTCGTCGATGGTCAGGGGGGCGCCGGCCTCGGCGCTGACGGCGGCGCGCATCGTGCGCGGGATGTCGGTCATGGTTCGTCCTCTCCACCACGGACGCTAGTCCGCGAAGGTGTCACCGACGTTGCATCCGATTTGGCCCCCGACCCCGGACGTGAAAGGCTGGAATCCGAGCCGGGATCCCCGGCCACCGGACGAGTGGAGTCGTACCCGGAGCGCGACAAGACGGCCACGAAGGAGCGCGTCATGTCGTGGATCGTTCTGGTCGTCTCGGGTCTGTTCGAGGCCGTGTGGGCCACCGCCCTGGGCCGCAGCGAGGGCTTCAGCAAGCTCGTCCCCTCGATCGTCTTCGTCGTCGCCTGCGCCATCTCGATGGCCGGCCTCGCGTGGGCGATGCGGGACCTGCCGATCGGCACCGCCTACGCCGTGTGGGTCGGCATCGGCGCCGCCGCCACGGTCGGCTGGGCCATGTACACCGGCACCGAGCCGATCTCGATCACCAAGTTCCTGCTCATCGGCGGGCTGATCGGCTGCGTCGTCGGTCTCAAGCTCGCGCACTGAGTCGCGCACGCGGCCGCCGGACTCGCCTCGTCGGAGGCGGTTCGGCTGGCCGCGGCCGACTACGCTGTCGGTGTGTACGAAAGCGTGATCCAGGACCTCATCGACGAGCTCGGTCGACTGCCGGGCATCGGCCCGAAGAGCGCCCAGCGGATCGCGTTCCACCTCCTCGACGCCGACCCCGAGGACGTCAAGCGCTTCGCGCAGACCCTCGTCGACGCCAAGACCAAGGTCCTGTTCTGCTCGGTCTGCGGCAACGTCACGGTCGACACCACGTGCCGCATCTGCTCCGACCCGCGCCGCGACGACTCGGTGCTGTGCGTGGTCGAGGAGAGCAAGGACGTCATCGCGATCGAGCGCACCCGTGAGTTCCGCGGCCGCTACCACGTGCTGGGCGGCGCGATCAGCCCCATCGCGGGCATCGGTCCCGACCAGCTGCGCATCAAGGAGCTGCTCGGCCGCCTGCAGGACGGCGCCGTCACCGAGGTCATCATCGCCACCGACCCGAACCTCGAGGGCGAGGCTACGGCCACGTACCTCATGCGGATGCTCGTGCCGATCGGCCTGAAGGTCACCAAGCTCGCCAGCGGCCTGCCCGTGGGCGGCGACCTCGAGTACGCCGACGAGGTCACCCTCGGGCGCGCGTTCGAGGGCCGCACCGCCGTCGGCTGATGGCCGAACCCGGTCAACCGGGGAAAACTTCGCTCTCGTCCAGCGCCCGGACGGCGGGCCGGAGGCTGGAAGCGCAGGGGCTAGACTGGCCGAGGCGCAACGTGGCGTCATCTCCCTGTGCCAGCAACCCCCAGAGCAAGGAAATGTCCATGGGCATCGTCGTGCAGAAGTACGGCGGCTCGTCGGTGGCGGACGCCACCAGCATCAAGCGAGTCGCCCAACGCATCGTGGCGACCAAGAAGGCCGGTCACGACGTGGTCGTCGTCGTGTCCGCGATGGGTGACACGACCGACGAGCTGATCGACCTGGCCAACCAGGTCTCTCCCCTCCCGCCGGGCCGCGAGCTCGACATGCTCCTCACCGCAGGTGAGCGCATCTCGATGGCGCTGCTGGCGATGGCGATCGAGACCCTGGGCCAGGAGGCGCGCAGCTTCACCGGCTCGCAGGCCGGCGTCCTCACCGACGACGTCCACGGCAAGGCCAAGATCATCGACGTCACGCCCGGCCGCCTCCAGTCGGCGATCGCCGACGGCGCGATCGTCATCGTGGCGGGCTTCCAGGGCGTCTCGCAGACCACCAAGGACATCACCACGCTCGGCCGCGGCGGCTCGGACACCACCGCCGTCGCGCTGGCGTCGGCGCTCAAGGCCGACGTGTGCGAGATCTACACCGACGTCGACGGCATCTTCACCGCCGACCCGCGCATCGTCCGCACGGCCACGCGCATCCCCGCGATCTCCTACGAGGAGACGCTCGAGATGGCCGCCAGCGGCGCGAAGATCCTGCACCTGCGGTGCGTCGAGTACGCCCGCCGCAACACCATGCCCATCCACGTGCGGTCGTCGTTCAGCGACAAGACGGGCACGTGGGTCGTGGCCGCCGAAGACGTCAGCAAGTACACGGAAGAAGGACAGGCGATGGAGCACGCCATCATCTCCGGGGTCGCCCACGACCGCAGCGAGGCCAAGATCACCGTCGTCGGGGTGCCCGACAAGGTGGGCTACGCCGCCGCCGTCCTGCGCGCCCTGGCCGAGGCCCGGATCAACATCGACATGATCGTCCAGAACGTGTCGGCCGCCGCGACGGCGCTCACCGACATCTCCTTCACGCTGCCGCGCGACGACGGCCAGACTGCGATGACTGCGCTGGCCCGCCTCAAGGACCAGATCGGCTTCGAGCGCCTGCAGTACGACGACAGCGTCGGCAAGGTCTCGATCGTCGGCGCCGGCATGCGCTCGCAGCCCGGCATCACCGCCACGTTCTTCGAGGCGCTGGCCGCGGCCGGCGTCAACATCGGCATGATCTCCACCTCCGAGATCCGCATCTCGGTCGTCGTGGGCGAGAACGAGGTCGACGCCGCCGTCAACGCCGCCCACGAGGCCTTCGGCCTGGGCAACGAGGACACCGAGGCCGTCGTGTACGGAGGGACCGGGCGATGAACGAGCGCCAGCGAGTGATCAATTCAGCACGTGGAATCGCGGCACCGACCTACCGTGCCCTTTCCGAGGCGGTGGCGCGATGACCAAGATCGGAGTCGTCGGCGCGACCGGCCAGGTCGGCGCCGTCATGCGTCAGCTGCTCGAGGACCGGAACTTCCCCGCGGAGTCGGTGCGCTTCTTCGCCTCGGCCCGCTCGGCGGGCAAGACCCTGCCGTTCCGCGGCGAGGAGATCGCCGTCGAGGACACCGCCACGGCGGACGTCTCCGACCTCGACATCGCGCTGTTCAGCGCCGGCGCCACGATGAGCAAGGTCCAGGCCCCGCGCTTCGCCGAGGCCGGCGTGACCGTCATCGACAACTCGTCGGCGTGGCGCAAGGACCCGAGCATCCCGCTGGTCGTCAGCGAGGTGAACCCCGGCGACATCCCCGCAGGCGACGGCCCCCGCGGCCGCGGCATCATCGCGAACCCGAACTGCACCACCATGGCCGCGATGCCGGTGCTCAAGCCGCTGCACGACGCCGCCGGTCTCGTCCGGCTCACCGTCAGCAGCTACCAGGCGGTCTCGGGCTCGGGCTTGGCCGGCGTCGAGGAGCTGCACTCGCAGGCCCTCGCCACGGTCGAGAAGGCCGACGCGCTCACCCACGACGGTCGCGCGCTCGAGTTCCCCGAGCCGGTCAAGTACGTCGCGCCGATCGCGTTCAACGTGATCGCGCTGGCGGGCGCGATCGTCGACGACGGCTCGCACGAGACCGACGAGGAGCAGAAGCTCCGCAACGAGTCGCGCAAGATCCTCGGCCTGCCCGACCTGCGGGTCGCGGGCACGTGCGTGCGCGTCCCGGTGTTCACGGGCCACTCGCTGTCGATCCACGCCGAGTTCGCGAACGACATCACGCCCGAGCAGGCCGAGGAGATCCTCGGCTCGGCGCCCGGCGTGACGCTCACCGACGTGCCCACCCCGCTCGAGGCGGCCGGGCGCGACGAGAGCCTCGTCGGCCGCATCCGCCAGGACCAGTCGCTCGAGGGCAACAAGGGCCTCGTGCTGTTCGTGTCGGGCGACAACCTGCGCAAGGGTGCCGCGCTCAACACGATCCAGATCGCCGAGCTGCTGGTCTGATCTGCCAGCCCGCCCAAGATGTGCTCCCATTTCTACCTTTCAGAGGGATTGAAAGGTAGAAATGGGAGCACATCTCGTCAGGGGCGGAAGGCGAGGAAGTCGTCGAGGACCTCGGGGTTCTGCAGCGCGCCCTTGGCCGCCGCCTCGTCCACGGGCGTGCCGCGCAGGATCTTCTTGACGGGTACCTCGAGCTTCTTGCCCGAGAGCGTGCGCGGCATGCCGCGCACCTGGTGCACCTCGTCGGGCACGTGGCGAGGCGACAGCTTCGAGCGCAGCTCGGTGGCGATCCGCTTCGTGAGGTCGTCGTCGAGCACCGCGCCCTCGACGAGCGCCACGAACAGCAGCAGGCGCCCGGCGCCGCCCTCGGAGTCCTCGAGGTGCACCACGATGCTGTCGGCGACCTCGGGCATCGACTCGACGACCGAGTAGAACTCCGAGGTGCCCAGCCTCACGCCACCGCGGTTGAGCGTGGCGTCGCTGCGGCCGGTGATCGTGCACGAGCCGTACGAGGTCAGGTCGATCCAGTCGCCGTGGCGCCAGACGCCCGGGAAGTCCTCGAAGTAGGCGGCGCGGTAGCGCGAGCCGTCGTCGTCGCCCCAGAAGCCGACGGGCATCGACGGCATCGGCTGCTTGATGACGAGCTCACCCAGCTGGTCGCGCACCGGCCGGCCCTGCTCGTCGAACGAGTCCACGTCGCAACCCAGCGACCGGCACGAGATCTCGCCCGCGTAGACCGGCACCGTGGGCGCCGCCCCGACGAACGCCGCACAGGTGTCCGTGCCGCCCGAGACCGAGGCGAGCTGCACCTGCGGGTCGAACTCGTCGTAGACCCAGCGGAATCCTGCCTCGGGCAGCGGGGCGCCGGTGGAGCCGAGCGCGCGCAGCGCCGAGAGGTCGGCGACGCGCGCGGGGTGCAGCTCCTCCTTGCGGCACTGGAGCAGGAACGGCGCGCTGGTGCCGAAGTACGTCACCCCGACCTCGGCGGCCATCTCCCAGAGCGCCTCGAGGCCCGGATGAGCCGGGTTGCCGTCGAACATCACCACGGTGGTGCCCGCGCCGATGCCGGAGACGAGGTAGTTCCACATCATCCAGCCGGTGGTGGAGAACCAGAAGAAGCGGTCCTCGGGGCCGAGGTCGCTCTGCAGGCTGAGCGCCTTGAGGTGCTCGATCGTGATGCCGCCGTGTCCGTGCACGATCGGTTTCGGCAGGCCCGTGGTGCCCGAGGAGAACAAGACGTAGAGCGGTGCGTCGAACGGCAGCCGCGCGAACTCGAGCGGGCCGGTGGTGGCGGTGAACTCCCGCCAGGTCGTGGCGCCTTCGGGAGCGGGCGCCTCGGGGTCCAGGTACGGCAACCAGACGACCTGGCGCAGTGACGGCAGCGACTCGGTGATCGTGGCCACCTGGTCGCGCCGGTCGATCCCCTTGTCGCCGTAGCGGTAGCCGTCGACGGCGAGCAGAACCACGGGCTCGATCTGCTGCCACCGGTCGATGACGCTCTGCGTGCCGAACTCGGGCGCGCACGAGGAGAAGATCGCGCCGAGGCTGGCCGACGCCAGCAGCAGCACGAGCGTCTCGGGGATGTTCGGCGCGTAGGCCGCCACCCGGTCGCCGGGGCTGACGCCGGCCGCGAGAAGTCCCTGTCGTGCCCGCGCCACCTGCTCGCGCAGCCCGGCGGCGGTCAGCGTGACCTCGTCGCGGCTCTGCGACCGCGCGATCACCACGACGTCGTCGTCGGCGCGCCCCGGGATGCGCAGCATCGCCTCGGCGTAGTTGAGCCGCAGCTCGGGGAACCAGCGCGCTCCGGGCATCGAGGCATCGGCGAGCACGGGCTCGGCGGTGCCGTCGTGCGGCAGGTCGAGGTACTCCACCCAGGCGCCCCAGAACCCGTCGAGATCGTCCACCGACCACTGCCACAGCGCGTCGTAGTCGGGGACGTCCACTCCCTTCGTGCGGGCGACCCAGGCGGCGAAGCGCTCGATCGCGGAGGTGCCGGAGAGGGCGGGCTCCCAGAGGACGTCGGCAGGCATGTCGGCAGTCTAGGTGTGACGCACGACGCACGAGAGTCGGGACCGGGCAGGTCGCAAGGCGGCCGCCGGCCGTGGCTTCCCCACCAGACCGACGACCGCCTCGCTCGCGCCGGCATGCCCCCCAGCACGCCGGCGCACCCCGCACGGTGGAACACCTGCGGGGCGGCTCCTCGGCCTTCCCGCCCCGGTGCACACACGCGGGAGAACCCGCTCACCGGAGCTGCCGAGCGCCCGGACCGATCCGGGCACCCGGTCAGTGTGCCCTAACTGCGAGTTACGCGCCAATCGGGAGGGCGTGGGCCGATGCACCCCAGAACGGCACGAAGCCCGGACTCCGAGGGAGTCCGGGCTTCGTGAGTGGGTCGGGGTGACAGGATTTGAACCTGCGGCCTCGTCGTCCCGAACGACGCGCGCTACCAAGCTGCGCCACACCCCGTGTGCAACCTCAGAAATTCTACCCGGTCAGGGTGAGGACTGTCGCCTCGGGGCGGCAACAGAACCGGAACGGGGTGAACGGCGAGGTCCCGCAGCCCGCCGAGACGTGCAGCCACGAGCGGTCGTGACCCGGGGTCCGGTGCGTGTGGAGGCCGTTCGCGCGGGCCCGATCGATGTCGCAGTTCGTGACCAGCGCGCCGAACCCCGGAACCTGCAGCTGACCGCCGTGCGTGTGCCCCGCGAGGATCAGCTCGTTGCCCGCGGCGTTGAACGAGTCGAGCACGCGCAGGTAGGGCGCGTGCGCGACGCCGATGCGCAGGTCGGCGGTGGCGTCGGCGGGCTGGTGGTCGAGCCGGTCGAACCGCAGGTGCGGGTCGTCGACGCCGGTGAAGGCGATGCGGGTGCCCTTGACCGTGAGCTCGTCCCGCCGGTTGTTGAGGTCGCGCCACCCCTGGTGGGAGAGAACGGCGCGCAGCTCCTCGTACGGCAGGTCGCGAGGGCGCTCCCAGTCGCCGCCGGTGTCGACGCCCGTGCCGCCGGTGAGGTAGGTGGCCGGGTTCTTGAGCTTCGGCGAGTAGTAGTCGTTGGACCCGAAGACGAAGACGCCGGGCACCTGCAGGAGGTCGGAGAGGGCGGTCACGAGAGGCACGACCGAGTCGCGGTGGGCGAGGTTGTCGCCCGTGTCCACGACGAGGTCCGGCCGCAGCCCGGCGAGGGACTCGAGCCACTCCTGCTTCGCGTGCTGGCCCGGCGTGAGGTGGATGTCCGACAGGTGCAGCACGCGGATCGGCTCGTGCCCCGCGGGCAGCACCGGCGCCGTGAACTCGCGCACCGCGAAGCGGCGCGTGGCCTCGACGTAGGAGTACGCGAGCGTGCCCAGTCCGAGCGCCGTGGTCGCTCCCAGCAGCCGCGTCAGTCGCATGCGGGAAGCCTAGTGGCCGCCACCGACCGCCGTCAGATCCAGCCGTGCTCGTACGCGTGCTCGGCTGCCTCGTACCGCGAGGACGTGTCGGTCTTGGTCATCGCGCTCGACAGGTAGTTGCGGACCGTGCCCTCGGCGAGGTGCAGGGTGCCCGCGATCTCGGCCACCGAGAGATGGCGCCGGGTCAGCCGCAGCGCGTCCAGCTCGCGGTCCGAGAGCGGCGAGGCCTCCGCGTTCAGTGCGGCTGCGGCGACCTCGGAGTCGACGTAGCGCCGGCCCGCCGCGACCTCGCGGATGACCTGCGCGAGGGCCGACACGGGGCTCGACTTGGGCACGAAGCCCGCGATCCCGGCGGCCATGGCGCGCCGGAGCACGCCCGGGCGGGCGTGGCGGGTCATGAGGACCGACCGCGCGAGACCGTCGATCTGGGTCGCGACCTCGATCCCGTCCGTCGGCGGCATCTCCAGGTCGAGCAGCACGACGTCGGGCGCGTGCGTCCGCACCAGGTCGAGCCCGTCGGCGCCGTTGCCGGCCTCGCCCACGACCTCGAGGTCCTCCTCCAGGGCGAGCAGGGCCACGATCGCGCTGCGGATCATCTCCTCGTCGTCGACGACCACGACCCGGATCACAGGACCACCTCGACGGTGAAGCGGTCGTCCTCGCGCCGGACCGCCAAGCGGCCGCCGCCCGCCGCGACCCGCTCGGTCAGCGACGCCAGGCCCGAGCCGGGCGACCCCGTGGCCTCGCGGGCGCCGTCGTTCGTGATGGCCAGGCGCTCCGGTGACGCCTCGATCCGCACGGTGGTCGCGGCGCTGTGGCGCAGGATGTTCGTCGTCGCCTCGCGCAGCGCCAGCGCGAACAGCGGCTGGTCGAGGCCCTCGTCGCACTCCACGGTGACGTCGGCGCCGGCCGCCTCGAGGACGGCGGCCGCGTTGGCCATCTCCTCGCGCAGGCTCGTGCGCCGGTAGCCGCGCACGATCTCCTTGGTCTCGGTCATCGCATCGCGCGCGATCTGCTGGACCTCGCCCATCGACGCCCTCGCGGCGGCGGGATCGCGGTCGAGCTGGCGCTCGGCGAGCTCGGCCTTGAGCGCGATCACCTGCAGGTGGTGGCCCTGGACGTCGTGCAGGTCGGCCGCGAGGCGCAGCCGCTCGCGCACCGCCGCGAGGTCGGCCTCGGCCTCGCCCGCGGACCGCACCTGGAGCATGAGCTGCCACAGCCAGACCTGGAACACCGAGACGGCCGGCAGGAAGAGCGCCATGAAGCCGATGACGTAGGCGCCCTGGAAGTCCAGGTCGAGCAGCTGGTCCCAGCCCGCGACGGCGTAGAGGCCGAGCAGCACCGGCACCGCCAGCACCAGCAGGGTGTTGCGGCGCCGTGGTGACACGTCGATCGCCAGCAGCGAGACGACGAGCCACGGGACCAGGACGATCCCCGGCGGGAACGTCGGCGGCAGCCAGGCCAGCGGGTAGACCAGCAGGGCCGGCGCGAGGTACTTCGCCCGCTGCGACCACGCGATCTGCTCGTGCCCCAGTCCGTGGCGCGCCGCGGCGATGAGGGGCCGGCAGGAGAGCCACACGACGGCGGCGATCACCACGAGCAGCAGGACGCTGCGCACGACCGCGGTGCCCTGGACCAGGTCGCCCGTCGCCCGCGCCGCCGGGCCGATCGTCCCGAACACGACGTAGATCCACAGGCTCGAGGCGGTGTAGCGCCAGGTCGCGACGAAGCCGTCGGGGTTCGAGCTCACGGTCCCGACCGTAGCCGAGGAGGCGCATGACAGATGTCATCGGATCTGGTGACTCCACGCGCTGGTGGGCACCGGTCCCCGGCCGCGAGGGTGGAGACATGGAGACCACCGACAACGCCGTGATCGACGTTCGCGGCCTGACCTGCACGTACGGTGACTTCACCGCCGTGCGCGACCTCGACCTGACGGTCCGGCGCGGCGAGCTGTTCGCCCTGCTGGGCACGAACGGCGCGGGAAAGACCACCACGATGGAGACCCTGGAGGGACATCGGGCCGCGGACGCTGGGAGGGTCCGCGTCCTGGGGATGGACCCGGTCGCCGACCGCGCGCGACTGCGGCCCCGGCTCGGCATCATGCTGCAGGAGTCGGGATTCGCCGGCGACCTCACGGTGCGCGAGACCGTGGACCTGTGGGCCTCGCTCACGACCAACCCCCGCCGCACCGACGACGCGCTGGAGCGGCTCGGCCTGGCCGACCGCGCCGGGACCCGCGTGGTCCAGCTGTCCGGCGGTCAGCGCCGCCGACTCGACCTCATCCTCGCGACGCTCAACAACCCCGAGGTGCTGTTCCTCGACGAGCCGTCGGCCGGGCTGGACCCCGAGTCCCGCGAGGCCGCCTGGCGCTTCGTCGCCGACCTGAAGGCCGGCGGCACCACGGTCGTGCTGACCACGCACTACCTGGAGGAGGCCGAGGCGCTGGCCGACCACGTCGCGATCATGCACGAGGGCCGCGTCGCCACCGAGGGGAGCGTCTCGGACGTCGTGGGCACCGCGCCCGCCGCGATCGAGTTCACCACCGTCGGCCTGGCCGGCGCCGACCTCGACCGCGAGCTGCGCACCGTCGTCGACCCCGTCTCGCTGCGCATCACGGCGGACCGCGTCCGCCTCGACGTCGCCGACCTGCAGTCCTCGCTGGGCCGCCTGCTGCGCTGGGCCGACCAGCACGGCCACCGTCTCGAGCGGCTCAACGCCTCGGAGGCCAGCCTGTCCGAGATCTTCACCCGCGTCAGCCACAGCAGCAACCGTCTGGAGGATGCCTCATGAGCACCACGACCACGCCCACCTCGCCGACCGCACTCGCTCGCGTCCGCGCGATCGCGGGCTCGGAGTTCCGGCTCATCGCACGCTCGAAGGCCGTGCTCTTCAGCGCCACCGCGCTGCCGCTGATGTTCGCCGCGTTCCTGTTCGTCCAGCGCGAGACCGCCGTCGAGGCGTCCGACGACACCACCGCATCGGTCGGCATGGTCTCGATGGTCGTCATGTTCTTCGTGATGTTCACCGTCTACATCACCGCCACGACGACCCTCGTGACCCGGCGCCAGGACCTGTTCCTCAAGCGGCTGCGCTCGGGTGAGTCCTCCGACCTCGTGATCTTGACGGGCCTGCTCGTGCCGCCGGTCCTGCTGTGCCTGGGCCAGACCCTCCTGGTCCTCGTCGCCATGGTGGCGCTGGGCAACGGGATGCCGGGTGCCTGGTGGTGGCTCCTGGCGGCGCTCGTCGGCCTGCTGGCCTCGTCGGTCACCGCCGCCACCGCGACCGCCGCGCTGACCCCCAACGCCAGCGCCGCGCAGATCTCGAGCATGCCCTACGTCGCTCTCGCGCTCGGCACCCTCATCGCCTCGCCGATGACCGAGAACCGCTGGCTCGACCTCACGCCCGGCGGCGCGCTCGTGACACTGGTGCGCGCCGCCTACGAGATGGACGTCTACGGCAACGTCGTCGTGGCCGTCGCGGGCCTCGCCCTGTGGACGTACTTCGGGTACGACCTGTCCAAGCGCCTGTTCCGCTGGGAGCCGCGGCACTGAGATCGCTCGTCGCGCAGGCGGTGGGAGAATGGCGACATGTCAGCTCTCAAGGACCGCCTGCGCGACGACCTCAACACCGCCCTGAAGTCCCGTGACGCCCTGCGCACCTCCGTGATCCGCATGGCGCTCGCCGCGATCACCAACGCGGAGGTCGCCGGCAAGGAGGCGCGCGAGCTGACCGACGACGACGTCCTCACCGTGCTGTCGTCGGAGGCCAAGAAGCGCCGCGAGTCGGCCACCGCGTTCGACGAGGGCAACCGCCCCGAGCTCGCCGAGAAGGAGCGCGCCGAGGCCGCCATCCTGGCCGACTACCTGCCCGAGCCCCTCAGCGACGAGGAGATCGCCGCGATCGTCTCGGACGTCATCGACCGGACCGGCGCCGCCGGCGAGGGCATGAAGGCGATGGGCAAGGTCATGGGCGCCGTCTCGGCACAGACCAAGGGCCGTGCCGACGGCGGCGACGTGGCCGCCGAGGTCAGGCGCCAGCTGGGCGCCTGAGCCCCTCGCTCAGTCGTCGTCCCCGCCGCGGCCGCGTCCGCGGCCCGGGCGATCGTCGTCGCCCCCGCCGCTCTTCTTCGTGGCGCGGGGCGCCGACGGCAGCGTCACCGAGTCGAACTTGGCCGGGGTGAGCGACTTCTCGATCTCGCCCATGGCCGCCTTCCACTGCGGACCCGCCAGCGAGGAGCCGCCGGCCTGGGAGAACGACACCGGGGTGCCGCGCAGCGTGGTGCCGACGAGGCCGGCCGGCTGGCCCTTCTTGTTGATGCCCGCGATCATCGACGCCGCCGAGATCTCGGGGGTGTAGCCGGTGTACCAGACGGCCTTGCTGTCGTTGGTGGTACCGGTCTTGGCGGCCGACGGGATGCTCAGGCCGGTGCCGTTGCTGTAGCCGAAGCCGCCGGGCTGCTGCAGGCCGACGAGGATCGCGTTGATCGTGGCGGCGGTCTTCTTGCTCATGGCGCGCTTGCACTCGGGCTTGTACTTCTTGATCGTCTTGCCGCTGCGGTCGAGGATCTCGGCGACCGGGGCGGGCTCGCAGTACATGCCCCCGGCGGCGGGGGTGGCGTAGGCGGCGGCCATGTCGAGCGGGCTGACGTCGATCGGGCCCAGCGTGAACGACGGGATGTAGCTGCCGGGGCTGCCCTTGTCGATGTCGGGCTCAGCGGTGGGGATGCCCATCCGCTTGGCCATCTTCACCGTCTCGCACAGGCCGGCGTCGCGCTCGAGCTGGGCGAAGTAGGTGTTCACCGAGCGACGCAGGCCGGTGACCATGTTGAAGCCGCCCGCACCCGTGGAGTTCTTGACCTCCCACTGGCCGGTGCCGTTGCCGTCGCAGTCGAAGTAGGTGCCCGTGGGGATCCTCATCGTCTGCGGCGAGTTGTAGGACTTGCTCGCGGGGATGCCGTCCTCGAGGGCCGCGGCCGCGGTGAACATCTTGAAGGTCGAGCCGGCCTGGAAGCCGTTCGAGTCGCCGTACCGGCGGGGCACCGAGAAGTTGATGTACGTCTCGCCCTTGCCCTTGCCCATCGAGCGCGACTGGCCGATGGCGCGCACCTTGCCGGTGCCGGGCTCGACGAGGGCCAGCGAGCCGATCGCCTTGTCGGTGTCGCCGACGTACTTCGTGACCGCCTTGTTGACGGCCTTCTGCATCGACAGGTCGATGTTGGTCTTGATGGTGAGGCCGCCGCGCTCGAGCATCGCCTGACGCTCCTTGACGGTCTCGCCCAGCGCCGGCTCCTGCAGCAGGTAGCGGCGGATGTAGTCGCACGAGAACGCGGCCTCGGAGTCGACGCAGCCGTTGGGGAACGACGTGATCTTCAGGCCGATCGGGGTGGCGCTGAGCTCCTCGGCCTCGGCCTCGGGGATCTTGCCGAGGCGGGCCATGACGCCGAGCACCGTGTTGCGGCGCTGGAGCGCGCGCTCGGGGTAGATGCGCGGGTTGAACTGCTCGGGGTTCTGCACGAGGCCGGCCAGCGTGGCGGCCTGCGCGGTGGACAGCTTGTCGGGGCTGACCGAGAAGTAGTGGTAGGCCGCGGCGCGGATGCCGTACGCGCCGTCGCCGAAGTAGGCGATGTTGAGGTAGTGCTCCAGGATCTCGTCCTTGGAGTACTTCTTCTCGTAGTTGATCGCCAGCTTGAGCTCGCGGATCTTGCGGGCCGTGGACACCTCGGTGGCGGCGGCGCGCTGCTCCTTGGTCGTGGCCTGCTGCACGAGCGTGAGCTTGACGAGCTGCTGGGTGATCGACGAGCCACCCTGCGTGTTGCCGTCGGAGGCGTTGTTCATCAGGGCGCGCAGCGTGCCCTTGAGGTCGAGGGCGCCGTGCTCGTAGAAGCGGTAGTCCTCGATCGAGATGATCGCGGTCTGCATGACCGGCGCGATCTTCTTCAGCGGCACGTCCTGGCGGTTCTCCTGGTAGAAGTACGCGACGCGCTTGCCGTTGGAGGCGATCAGGCGGGTGGTCTGCGGATTCGGCAGGTCCTGCAGCGCGAGCGGCAGGTCGACGACGTCCTTGCTGACCTTGTTCGACGTGCTGGCCAGGAAGGCCGTGCCGGGCACGAAGATCGCCGCGACGATCACTCCGGCCAGCACCGAGAGCCACGCGATCGAGCCGATCGCCCCCAGCTTCGACGTCGGCCGCGGTTCGCTCTCGGCGACCTTCTTGATCGAGTCACCCATGTCCTGCCACGCCATGGGCACGAGGATACGGGAGATCGGCAACCCGCCCCGGCACCGGCGAGACCAGCGCGGCCCGGGAGCGACATGACTATTTGGGACTATGTATCAACTACCCGGAGGAATCTGTCCGGTTACCGCGGAAATCCCTAGGCTCGTTCTCAGCAGAAACAAGTTCACCTCTCGGTCACGGGGACCCGGAGGATCTCGGGAAAGGGTCTCTGCGCATGTGGAACGACAACTGGTCTCAGAACGCGGCTTGCCTCGGCAAGTCCGATGATCTCTTCGTGAAGGGCGCGGAGCAGAACCGCGCCAAGCTCGTCTGCAACGGCTGCGGCGTCCGCGCCGAGTGCCTCGCCGAGGCGCTCGACAACCGGATCGAGTGGGGCGTCTGGGGTGGCATGACCGAGCGTGAGCGCCGCGCCCTGCTGCGTCGCAAGCCCCACGTCCGCAAGTGGCGCGAGCTGCTCGTTCCCGCCAGCTGACCTGACCTCAGGCGCCCTGCGGGGCGCCGAGGTGATCACCGATCACCCTCAGGCCACCGAGGTCGTGGACGTCCGTGTCCAGTGCCGGCACGGGCACCACCTCCACGTTGCGGTGTGCCGCACTGAACCGCTCGCGCAGGCGGTTCTCGCGCTCCGCCAGCCGCATCCGCTCGGCATGGACGTCGAGCAGCTCCGCGGTCCGGCGCTCCGCGGCCCGCCCGTCCGCCAGGCGGGGCGAGGCCGACTCGGCGTCGGCCGCCGTGACGCCGGCCGCCGACTCGTCGTGGACGCGATTCACCACGAGGCCCGCCAGCGGCATGTCGTCGGCCGCCAGCCGCTCCACGAAGTAGGCCGCCTCGCGCATCGCCGCCGCCTCGGGCGCCGCGATCACCAGGAACGCCGTGCCGTCGGCCTGCAGCAGCGAGAACGTCGCCTCGGCCCGCTGGCGGAACCCGCCGAAGAGCGTGTCGAACGCGGCGATGAACGTCTGCATGTCGGTGAGGACCTGCGCGCCCAGCACCTTGTTGAGCGCGCCCGTCACGATGCCCAGGCCCGCCGACAGCAGCTTGGCCGGGCCGCGCGCCGGCGCCAGCATGAGCCGGATGAACCGGCCGTCGAGCAGCGACGAGAGCCGCTCGGGAGCATCGAGGAAGTCCAGCGCCGACCGTGACGGCGGCGTGTCCACGACGATGAGGTCCCACCGGTCCTCGGCGTGCAGCTGGCCCAGCTTCTCCATCGCCATGTACTCCTGCGTTCCCGCGAACGAGCTCGACAGCGCGACGTAGAAGGGGTTGGCGAGGATCTCGGCGGCCTTCTCGGGCGAGGCGTGCGCCTCGACGACCTCGTCGAAGGTCGTCTTCATGTCGAGCATCATCGCGTCGAGCGAGCCGCCGAGCTCGGTGTCGATGCCCTTGACCGGACGCGGGGTGTTGTCGAGCTCGAGCAGGCCGAGCGACTGGGCCAGGCGTCGCGCCGGGTCGATCGTCAGCACGCACACCGTGCGACCCTGCTCGGCCGCGCGCAGGGCGAGCGCCGCGGCGGTGGTGGTCTTGCCGACGCCTCCGGAGCCGCAGCACACGACGATGCGGGTGGTCGGGTCGGCGATCAGGCCGTCGACGTCGATCCGCGCCGGCTGCTCGGTGGCGGAGAGCCGGCGCTCGGTGCGGGGACGGCGCTCGCGCGGGGTGGTGGTCACGCGGGCGGTCATCGGGCGTCCTCCACGAGCGGCGCGAGCTCGGCGGCGAGGTCCTGCAGCGCGCCCAGGTCGATCCCGCCCGTCAGCAGCGGGAGCGTGACGTGCGGCCGACCGCACTCCTCGATGATCGTGCGCTGCTCGTTCTGCAGCTGCTGGCGCTCGATGTGCCCGAACCCGTCGGCGACCAGCGTGGCGGCGGCGTCGCGCGGCAGCCCGGCCTTCTCCAGTACCGGCGCGACGGCCTTCGCGTCGAGGCGACCCGCCTCGAGCGCCTCGACGGTGTCGTCGGACAGCAGGGACGGCCGCACGAGGTTCACCACGACGTGCCCCACCGGCAGCCCCTCGCGGCTGAGCTCGTCGATGCCGTCGAGGGTCTCCTGCACGGGCATCTCCTCCAGCACGGTGACCAGGTGCACCGCTGTCTGCGGGCTGCGCATCATGCTCATGATCGACTCGGACTGCGTCTTGATCGGGCCGACCTTCGCCAGACCCGCCACGTCGTCGTTGACGCCCAGGAACCGCGCGATCCGGCCCGTGGGCGGTGCGTCCACCACGACCGCGTCGTAGACGAACCGCGAGGACTTGTCGCCCGTGCGGCGGCGGGCGGCCTCGTAGACCTTGCCGGTGAGCAGCACGTCGCGGACGCCCGGCGCGATCGTCGTGGCGAAGTCGATGACGCCGAACTTGTCGAGGGCCCGGCCGGCCCGACCGAGGCGGTAGTACATCTGCAGGTACTCCAGCAGCGCGGCCTCGGGATCGATCGCGAGCGCGTGCACGTGGCCCCCGGCGTCGCTCGTGGCGATCCTGCGCTCCTCGTACGGCAGCGGCGGGACGTCGAAGAGCTGGGCGATGCCCTGGCGGCCCTCGACCTCGCACAGCAGGACCTTCAGTCCCTTGCCGGCGAGCGCCAGTGCGAGCGCGGCCGCCACCGTGGTCTTGCCGGTGCCGCCCTTGCCCGTCACGACGTGCAGTGGAGTCGAGTTGGCCACGCGTCGAGACTACCGAGGGTCGGGCCGGAACGTCGGGCGAGAACCGCACCCGCCCGCGCGGGGATACAGTCGGGGCCATGACCAAGTGGGAATACCTGACGGCCCCCGTGCTCGTCCACGCGACCAAGCAGATCCTCGACAACTTCGGGCGCGACGGCTGGGAGCTGGTCCAGATCGTGCCCGGCATGAACCCCGAGAACCTCGTCGCCTACTTCAAGCGCCCGGTGGCCTGACATGGGCGCCGTCGTCGACCGCTTGGCCTCGATGGGGCTCACGGTCCCCGAGGTCGCGGCGCCCGTCGCGTCCTACGTCCCGGCCCTGCGCAGCGGCTCGCACGTGTTCACGTCCGGCCAGCTGCCGTTCGTCGACGGCGTCCTGCCCGGCACCGGCAAGGTCGGCGCCGAGGTCACGCCCGAGGACGCGCAGGAGTACGCGCGGCTGTGCGCGCTCAACGTCATCGCCGCGATCAGCTCGGTGGTCGACCTCGACTCGGTCGTCCGTGTCGTGAAGCTGACCGTGTTCGTCGCGAGCGACCCGTCGTTCACGGGCCAGCCCGCCGTGGCCAACGGCGCGAGCGACCTCATGGCCGCCGCGTTCGGCGCCGCCGGATCGCACGCCCGCAGCGCCGTCGGCGTCGCCGTGCTGCCCCTCGACACGCCCGTCGAGATCGACGCGGTCGTCGAGGTCCGCTGACGTGCTGGTCCCGGTCCCGGCCCGGATGCAGGAGCGGCTGAAGGACTTCGACCCCGAGACGGCCGTCACCCCGAAGGACGCGGCCACGATCGCCGTCGTCCGCGACGGCGAGGACGGCATCGAGGCGTTCCTCATGCGCCGTCACTCCGCCATGGCGTTCGCCGCGGGCATGTACGTGTTCCCCGGCGGCGGCGTGCAGGACGACGACGGCGAGCCGATGACCTGGGTGGGCCCCGCCCCCGAGGTCTGGGCCGAGCGCTTCCACTGCGAACCCGACCGCGCGGCCCGGCTCGTCGTGGCTGCCGTGCGCGAGACGTTCGAGGAGACCGGCGTGCTGCTGGCCGGGCCCGACGAGCACTCCGTCGTCGGCGACACCACCGACCTGGCGTGGGCGCGCGAGGACCTCGAGGCGAAGAAGATGTCGTTCGCGCGCTTCCTGGCCGACCAGGGCCTGGTGCTGCGTGCCGACCTGCTCGGTGCGTGGGCGCACTGGATCACCCCGGCCCTCGAGCCGCGGCGCTACGACACGCGGTTCTTCGTCGCCGCGCTCCCCGAGGGCCAGCGCATCGGCACCGTGAGCACCGAGGCCGACAAGTCGCTGTGGGCGCCACTGTCGGAGGTGCTCGCACTCGTCGACACGAAGCAGGCCGCGATGATGCCGCCCACCGCGGTCACGTGTCGCGAGCTCTCGACCCTGGCGGCCACCGAGGTGCTGGACGCCGCGGCCGAGCGCCGCATCCGTGCCATCGAGCCGCACTTCGTCCGCAAGGACGGCGAGTGGTGGCTCGAGACCGAGCGTGAGGAGCACCTGTGAGCGAGCGCCAGCGAGCGAACCGAGGGGATGTCACGCCGGCTTCCCCGTACCGTCGACTCATCTCGGGGAGGTCGGCGTGAGTGACCAGCGGATCACCGACCGCGCGTCGTTCATCCTGGCGGACAACCCCGGGATCATGACGCTCGACGGCACCAACACCTGGATCCTGCGCGAGCCGGGCGCCGCGCGCTCGGTCGTGGTCGACCCCGGTCCCGACATCGCCGAGCACGTCGAGGCGGTCGCCGCGGCGGCGGGCGAGGTGGCGCTCGTGCTGTTCACGCACCACCACTGGGACCACACCGACGCGCTCGCGTCGTTCGTGAAGGCCACGGGCGCGCCCACGCGCGCGATCTCGCCGGACTACACCCGCGAGGCCGACCCGCTGGTCGACGGCGAGCGGATCGAGGTCGACGGCCTGCAGATCGACGTCGTGGCCGCGCCGGGGCACACGCGCGACTCGGTGGCGTTCCTGCTGCCTCAGGACCGGGCGCTGCTCAGCGGCGACATGGTGCTGGGCCGCGGCACCACCGTGGTGGCACACCCCGACGGCGCCCTCGGGCCCTACCTCGACTCGATCCGGAAGTTCCGGGCGATCGTCGAGGAGGGCCGCGCCACCACGATCCTGCCCGCCCACGGTCCGGTCGTGGAGGACCCGGCGGCCGTCCTGGACTACTACCTGGCCCACCGAGAGGAGCGGCTCGAGCAGGTGCGCGCCGCCGTCGAGCGCGGCGCCACCACGGCGCGCGAGGTCGTCGAGCTGGTCTACGCCGACGTCGACCCGGTCCTGTGGGACGCCGCCGAGCTCTCGGTCCGCGCCCAGCTGGAGTACCTCGAGACGACCTGACCCGCGGGCGGCGCGACGCGGGTCAGGCGATCTCGATGCGGTGGAGCAGCTCCTCCGCACCGGGGCCGGCCAGCTCGGCGGCCGCGTCCGCGCGCCCGGCCATCGCCAGGGTGAGCGTCAGCAGCTCGCCGGTGACGAGGGGACCCGAGCCCACGTCGAAGGGCGCGTCGTCCGCCTTGAGCGAAAGGCCGCGGACGAGCGTGCGGCTGTTGACCGCGAAGTCCTTCGTCGCGAAGAAGCGGGCGACCTCGAGAACCGCGGTCTGATCCGGCACGAGCTCGAGGCCGAGGGGCCGCACGATGTCCTGCGCGTGCACCACGACCTCGCCGAGCATGGCGACGTGGGCGCCGGCGGCGGCGGTGCGGCTGGCGACGAGTCCGCGGAAGGTCTCCAGCGTCTCGCCCGGCGTGGCGCCGCGATGACGGGCGATGAGGCGGTCGTTGTGCCGGTCCGGATCGAACCGCGAGCGGACGATGCTGACGATCCACTGCCGCGTGGTGGTGCTGGCGGCGGCGCTCAGGTGGGCGACGACGCCCTCGACGGACCAGCGGGGGCACGCCGAGGTCGCCTCCCACTGCTCGGGGGTCAGCCGGTCGAGGATCTCGACCAGCCGGCGGCGTTCCCCGTGGGTGAGCTCCTGGACCGCTGCGGCGTCCACCAACTCAGCGCGAGCGGCGCTTGAGGCGCTCGAGGTCGAGGATGATGACCGAGCGGGGCTCGAGGCGCAGCCAGCCGCGCGAGGCGAAGTCGGCGAGCGCCTTGTTCACGGTCTCGCGGGAGGCGCCGACGAGCTGCGCCAGCTCCTCCTGCGTGAGGTCGTGGTTGACGTGGATGCCGTCGTCGGCCTCGCGGCCGAAGCGGGCGGCGAGGTCGAGCAGCGCCTTGGAGACGCGGCCCGGGACGTCGGAGAAGACGAGGTCGCCGACGACCTCGTTGGTGCGGCGCAGGCGGCCCGCCAGCTGGTTCAGCAGGGCGTAGGCCACGTCGGGGTGCGACTGCAGGACCGGGTTGAGCGCGCCGTGGCCGAGGCTGCGCAGCTCGGTGTCGGTGACGGCCGTGGCCGTGGCCGAACGCGGGCCGGGATCGAAGAACGACAGCTCGCCGAACATCTGGCCCGGGCCCAGGATCGCGATGAGGTTCTCGCGGCCGTCGACCGAACGACGACCGAGCTTGATCTTGCCCTCGATGACGACGTAGAGCTGGTCGCCCTCGTCACCCTCGGCGAACAGGACCTCGCCACGGCGCAGCGTCACCGTGGACATGGAGGACTCGAGCGCGCCGGAGGCGTCGTCGTCGAGGCCGTTGAACAGAGGGGCTTGGCGCAGAACATCATCGGTCACAGCGCTAGTTTCCCACATGCAACCCAGATCACACCCACCTTGGGCCCGTGCGTGTGTGAAGAGTCCGGATACGGTGTTAACGTGCCAGCCGATTCGACGCCCCCGACGACACGTCCGGCGACGTCCCTCGTGCGGCGCGCACGCAAGATCAACCGGGTGCTCGCGCAGACGTACCCCGACGCCCGGTGCGAGCTCGACTTCGCCGATCCGTTCCAGCTGCTCGTCGCCACGGTGCTCTCCGCGCAGACCACGGACCGTCGCGTCAACGCGATCACGCCCACCCTCTTCGCCGCCTATCCCGACGCCGCGGCCCTGGCCGCCGCCGACCGCACGGCGGTCGAGGAGATCATCCGGCCCACCGGCTTCTTCCGCGCCAAGACCGACAGCGTGCTGCGCCTCTCGGCCGCCCTCGTCGAGGACTTCGGCGGCGAGGTGCCGGGCCGGCTGAAGGACCTCGTGAGCCTGCCCGGCGTCGGCCGCAAGACCGCCAACGTCGTCCTGGGCAACGCGTTCGACGTCCCCGGCATCACCGTCGACACCCACTTCGCCCGCCTCGTGAAGCGCTGGGAGTGGGTGGACGAGGCCACCGCGAAGGACCCCGTCAAGACCGAGCACGCCGTCGGCGCCCTGTTCCCGAAGAGCGACTGGACCATGCTGTGCCACCACGTGATCTGGCACGGCCGCCGTCGCTGCCACGCGCGCACGCCCGCGTGCGGCGCCTGCCCCGTGGCGCAGTGGTGCCCCTCGTACGGCCTCGGGCCCACCGACCCCGAGGTCGCCGAGGCCCTCGTCACCACGCAGGGGCCGGCATGAGCGAGCGCCAGCGAGCGGCGATGAGGTGGGGAATGCCGGCACTGCCAGACTGTGCCCTTCCGAAGGCGGTGCCGGCATGACCGACGTCGCCGCACTGCCCGAGTGGCTGCACCCGCTGGCCGAGATGCTGGACTCGGTCGAGGCCGAGCACCTCGCACCTCGCTTCCCGCACCCGCCGGCCGAGGCCCGCCCGGCGGCCGTGCTGATGCTCTTCTCCGACGGCGAGAACGGCCGCGAGCTGCTGCTCACCGAGCGCGCCGCCACCCTGCGCAGCCATGCGCGACAGATCTCGTTCCCCGGCGGCCGCCAGGACGCGACCGACCGCGACGCGGTCCACACCGCGCTGCGAGAGGCCGAGGAAGAGGTCGGGCTCGACCCCCGCGAGGTGATCGTGTTCGGCAGCCTGCCCACGCTGTGGCTGCCGCCGAGCAACCACGCCGTGACCCCGGTACTGGGCTACTGGACGAGCCCGCGCACCCTGCACGCGCACAGCCCCGACGAGGTCGAGCGCGTCCTGCCGACCCCGCTCGACCTGCTGCTCGACCCCGAGCGCCGCTTCAGCGTCGTGCACCCCTCGGGCTGGACCGGGCCCGCCTTCGACATCGGCACGAACGTCCCGCTGTGGGGCTTCACCGCCGGCATCATCGCCCGACTGTTCGAGCGCCTCGGGTGGGAGCGCCCGTGGGACGCCTCCCGGACCCGACCCATCCCGGAGTGAGCATGAACTGGCTCGACATCGTCCTGGTCGTGACGTTCATCGTCTACGCCTACGCGGGGTGGGTGCACGGCTTCGTCTCCAACGTGTTCTCCGGCGGCGGCCTGCTGCTGGGCTTCCTGCTCGGCATCGCGCTCGCGCCGAAGTTCTTCGCCCAGGGCGAGGGCGACCCACTCAAGGCCGTCATGTCGATCGTCTTCGTCTTCGTCATCGCGGGGATCGGCAACTTCCTGGGGACGTTGATCGGGCGGTCGCTGCGGATCGGTCGCGGGCCCGGGCGGGCGATCGACGCCGTGTTCGGTGCGGCGTTCGGCACCGTCGTCGTGATGGCGGCCTCGTGGGCGCTCGGCTACGCGGTGAGCGCGTCCACGCTGCCCTACGTCAGCTCGGCCGTGCGCGACTCCACCGTGCTGGCGCGGGTCGACACGCTCATGCCCGAGCGGGCCGGCGCGGCGCTGCGGTCGTTCACCGACACCCTCACCGGCGACGTGTTCCCGCGGTACCTGGACCCGTTCGAGACCGAGATCATCCCGCAGACGGATCCGCCGGACCAGGACACGCTCGCGCTGAAGTCGGTCCGCGACGCCCGCGGCAGCGTCGTGCGGGTCCTCGGCGAGGCCGAGTGCCGCCGCACGATCGAGGGCTCGGGCTTCGTCATCGCGCCCGAGCGGGTCATGACGAACGCGCACGTGATCGCCGGCGTCTCCCGTCCCACCGTCACGCTGGGCGACCGCCGCCTCGACGCCCGTCCCGTGTGGTTCGACGCCGAGCTCGACCTGGCCGTCGTCGACGTGCCGGGTCTCGACGGCGACCCGCTCCGCTTCGACACCGGGGCGCAGCAGGGCGATCCGGCGGCCGTCCTCGGCTTCCCCGAGAACGGTCCCTTCGACGCCCGCGCGGCGCGCGTGCGTGGCCGGCTCGACCTGCGCGGCCCCGACATCTACGGCCAGGGGCGCGTCTCGCGCGACGTCTTCTCGATCCGCTCGCTGGTGCGCTCGGGCAACTCCGGTGGCCCGCTGATCTCGGCCGACGGCGACGTCATCGGCGTCATCTTCGCGGCCTCGGTGTCCGACGCCGAGACCGGCTACGCGGTCACGGCCGCCGAGACCGTGCCGGTCGCCACCGCGGCCCTGCGCGCGAACCGCACCGTCTCCACGGGAGGCTGCGCCTGATGCGCGCGCTGGCCGCCGCGCTGCTGTGGTGCGTCGCCACCGTGGCCACCTTCGTCGCGATCGGCGCCGGCTGGAGCGCCACGCACCTGCAGAGCGAGGACGGGTTCGTCGACCTCACGTCCCGGGTGGGCGACGACCGCGAGGTGCAGGAGCGGGCGGCCGACCTCGCGGGCGAGGCGTTCGCCGACCAGACCGGCCTGCCCATCGCCCTGCACGACCGCATCGCAGCGGGCGTCAGCGACGCCATCGTGCGCCTCACCGAGTCGCCCGACTGGAGCGAGGCGTGGCGCGAGACGACGCGCAGCGCTCATCAGGAGCTCTTCGCCGAGCCGACCCCCACGTCCGTCCGCGCCGACGTCTCGCCGCTGGTGCGCCTCGCCCTGGGCGAGGTCGACCTGCCGATCCCCCTGACCGGCCCGGAAGAGCTCGTGGTCACCCTCAGCGAGGAGGACCCGAGCGATCTCGTGGCCGCGGCCGAGCGCTCGCCCGGGCTCGCGGTGGTCGCCGCCGCCGTGGCGCTGGGCGCCGCGCTGCTCGCCCTCGTCGTGTCGCGGCGCCGCTCCATCACGCTCGCCGCCCTGGGCGTCGGCGTGGTGCTGGCGGCCGCCGCGTGGTGGGTCATCGGGCGGGAGGGCGTGCCGCGCGTCGTCGAGCAGCAGTCGACCGGGACGGCTTCCGGCCGCGAGCTCAACCACGTGCTGACGGCACGCATCGTGGAGTCGCTCGACACCACCCTGCTGTGGGTGGCGGTCGCCGGAGCGGTGATCGCCGCGGTGGGGCTGGTCAGCTCCGCGCGACGGTCTTGACGCGGGTGCCGGCGGGGCCGCCGGGCTTGAGCGCCGACGGGATCTGACGGGCGGTGCCGATCGACTTCTCGGGGGCGCGCACCTTCTTGAAGCGGCTCCAGGCGATCAGCACGAGCACCACGGCGAGCAGCAGGTAGAAGCCCGTCACGATCAGGAACGCCCACGCGGGGTGCAGACCGGTCATCGTCAGGAAGTACGCGATCGTGACCGACCCGAGGATGAGCACCAGCAGCAGCAGGAACGCGGCGACGGCCACGAGCGCGATGCCCAGGCCACCCGCCTTCACGCTGACGCGCAGCTCCGACTTCGCCAGCGCGATCTCGTGCTGGACGATCGAGGAGAGATCGCGGGTCACATCTGCGACGAGTCGTCCGATCGTGGGGTCGTCCGTGGGCTTCGTCATGGTGCGAGCGTACCCAAGTCGGGGCGCGGCAGCCCGTCGTGACCGCCGCACCCCCGACCCGGGGTCACTCCTGGTCGGCCGCGGGCTTCTTCAGGCCCGCCGTGATGAGGTCCATCACCGACGAGTCGGCCAGCGTGGTCGCGTCGCCGACCTCGCGGTTCTCGGCCACGTCGCGCAGCAGGCGACGCATGATCTTGCCGGAGCGCGTCTTGGGCAGCTCGGGCACGACCATGATCTGGCGCGGCTTGGCGATCGGGCCGATCTCCTTCGCGACGTGGTTGCGCAGCGCGACGATCGCCTCCTCGGTGCCGCCCGCCTCACCCGCCGACTCGCGCAGGATCACGAACGCCACGACCGCCTGGCCGGTGGTGTCGTCGGCGGCGCCGACCACGGCCGCCTCGGCGACGGTGGGGTGCGAGACCAGCGCGGACTCGATCTCGGTGGTGGACAGGCGGTGGCCCGAGACGTTCATGACGTCGTCCACGCGGCCGAGCAGCCAGATCGCGCCGTCGGAGTCCTTCTTGGCGCCGTCACCGGCGAAGTACATGTCCTTGAAGCGCGACCAGTACGTGTCCTTGAAGCGCTGGTCGTCGCCCCAGATCGTGCGCAGCATCGACGGCCACGGCTCGGTGAGGACCAGGTAGCCGCCCTCGCCGTTGCCCACCGGCTGGCCCTCGTCGTTCACGACCTCGGCGCTGATGCCCGGCAGCGGGCCCATGGCGGAGCCCGGCTTCGCGGTGGTGACGCCCGGCAGCGGGCTGAGCATGTGCGCGCCGGTCTCGGTCTGCCACCAGGTGTCGACGATCGGGGTGCGGTCGCCGCCGATGTTCGTGCGGTACCAGACGTAGGCCTCGGGGTTGATGGACTCGCCGACCGAACCGAGGATGCGCAGCGTGGACAGGTCGTACTGCGCGGGGATGTCGTCGCCCCACTTCATGAACGTGCGGATCGCGGTGGGCGCGGTGTAGAAGAGCGTGACCTTCTTGTCCTGGATGATCTCCCACCAGCGGCCCTTGTGCGGGCTGTCGGGCGTGCCCTCGTAGAGCACCTGCGTGGCGCCCTCGGCCGTGGGCCCGTAGACGATGTACGAGTGGCCGGTGACCCAGCCGACGTCGGCCGTGCACCAGAAGACGTCGGTGTCGCGCTTGTGGTCGAAGACGGCGTTGAACGTGTAGGCGCACTGCGTGAGGTAGCCACCGCTGGTGTGCAGGATGCCCTTGGGCTTGCCCGTGGTGCCGGACGTGTACATGACGTAGAGCGGGTGCTCGGCGTCGAACGCCTCGGGCGTGTGCTCGGGCGAGGCGCTGTCGACGACGTCGTGCCACCAGACGTCGCGGCCCTCGGTGACCTCGGTGTCCTGCTCCGTGCGGCGCACGACCAGCACGTGCTCCACGGGGCTCCGGTCGCCGAGCTTGACGAGGGCCTCGTCGACGGCGGGCTTGAGCGCCGACGGGTTGCCGCGGCGGTAGCCGCCGTCGGCGGTGATGACGAGCTTGGCCTCGCAATCCTCCACGCGGCTGGCGAGGGCGTCGGAGCTGAAGCCGCCGAAGACGACGGTGTGCGGGGCGCCCAGGCGCGCGCAGGCCAGCATCGCGATGACCGCCTCGGGGATCATCGGCAGGTAGATCGCGACGCGGTCGCCGGCCTCGATGCCGAGCTCGGTGATCGCGTTGGCGGCCTTGCTGACCTCGTCCTTGAGCTGGGAGTAGGTGATGTCGCGGGTGTCGCCGGGCTCGCCGACGAAGTGGAAGGCCACCTTGTCGCCGCGGCCCTCCTCCACGTGGCGGTCCACGCAGTTGTAGGCGACGTTGAGCCTGCCGCCGACGAACCACTTCGCGAACGGCGGGTTGGACCAGTCGAGCACCTCGGTGAAGGGGGTGTCCCAGGTCAGGCGCTCGGCCTGCTCCGCCCAGAAGCCGAGCCGGTCGGAGGCGGCGCGGTCGTAGGCCTCGGCGGTGACGTTGGCGTGCGCCGCCAGGTCGGACGGCGGCTCGAAGCTGCGGTCCTCGTTCGCGAGGTTGTCGATGCCGGTCTGAGTCACGGGTGGGCCTCCTGGCGGGTTCGGGGGTGTCGCAGGTCACAACTGGTGACGACTTTACGGTGCCCCACCGACTCGGGTGTGCGCCAGCGCACACCGACGAGCGGCGGGTGCGCTGCGACGAACGGCGCGAGGGTGACCGATTCCCCGGTCAGTCGAGCCAGCGGGTGAGCTCGGCCGCGAGGCCGTCGTCCTCGACGGAGCCGGTGACGTGGTCGGCGACCTGCTTGAGCTCGTCGGGCGCCTGGCCCATGGCGACGCCGCGGCCCGCCCAGCGGACCATCTCGACGTCGTTGCTGCCGTCGCCGACGGCGAGCACGTCGGCCGCCGTGACGCCCATCGACGCGCACACGACCTCGAGGCCCGAGGCCTTCGAGACGCCCTCGGGCGCGAGGTCGAGCCATGCGGTGTAGCCGATGTAGTAGTTCGTGCCGTCGAGGCCGAGGTCCTCCACGAGCGCGGAGAACTCGTCGCGGTCGTGGTCGGGCGCGCGGACCACGACACGGGTGACGGGCTGCGAGACCATCCGGTTGACCTCGTCGAGGATGATCTCGCCGGTGATCTCGCCCTTGGGGAACGCACGGTTCACGCGGTAGCCGACCCCGACCTCCTCCACCGCCACGAGTGCCTCGGGCACCCGCTCGAGCACGCGCTTGACCGCCTCGCTGGCGTCGAACGTGGTGGTGTGGACGACCTCGAACGGGTCGACGTTGAAGACGACCGAGCCGTTGCTGGCCACGCCGAGCCCCTCGCGGAAGCCGAGCTTCTCCAGCACGTCGTACACGCCCGGCACGGCGCGGCCCGTGGCGATGACGACGGGGATCCCCTGCTCGCGCAGGCCCAGCACGGCGTCGCGCACGGCAGGGCTCAGCGTGTTGCGGTGGTCGACGATCGTGCCGTCGACGTCGAGGGCGACGAGCCGGGGACGCCAGCTCACGCGGACGCCTGACCGAGGGGTCGCAGCACCTCACCGAGGTACGGGTGCAGCGCGGCGGGCAGACGCACCGAGCCGTCCTCCTGCTGGCCGTTCTCGAGCAGCGCGACGATCGTGCGCGTCATGGCGCAGAGCGTGCCGTTGAGGGTGGCGACGTGGCTGGTGCCGTCGTCCGCGGCGCCGCGCGTGCGGACGTCGAGGCGGCGGGCCTGGAACTCGGTGCAGTTCGAGGCCGACGAGAGCTCGCGGTACTTGCCCTGCGTGGGGATCCACGCCTCGCAGTCGAACTTGCGCACGGCCGAGAGGCCGAGGTCGCCCGCGGCCACGTCGATGACGCGGAACGGCAGCTCCAGCTTCTGCAGCCAGGCCTTCTCCCAGCCCAGCAGGCGCTCGTGCTCGGCGGCGGCCTGGTCGAGCGTCGTGTAGACGAACATCTCGACCTTGTCGAACCAGTGCACGCGGAAGATGCCGCGGGTGTCCTTGCCGTACGAGCCGGCCTCGCGGCGGAAGCACGGGCTGAAGGCGGCGTAGCGGCGCGGCAGCGACTCGGTGGGGAGGATCTCGCCACCGTGGTAGGCCGCGAGGGGCACCTCGGACGTGCCGACGAGGTACAGGTCGTCCTTCTCCAGGTGGTAGACGTCGTCGGCCGCCTGACCGAGGAAGCCGGTGCCGTCCATCGCCTGCGGCTTGACCAGCGCGGGCGGGATCATCGGCGTGAAGCCCCACTCGGCGGCGGTCGACATCGCCAGCTGCACGAGCGCGAGCTCGAGCTGGGCGCCCACGCCGGTGAGGTAGTAGAAGCGCGAGCCGCTGACCTTCGCCCCCCGCTCCATGTCGATGGCGCCGAGCATCTCGCCGAGCTCGAGGTGGTCGCGCGGCTCGAAGCCCTCGGCCGCGAAGTCGCGCGGCGTGCCGACCTCCTCGAGCACGACGAAGTCGTCCTCGCCGCCGGGAGGCGCGTCGACCGTGGGGTTCGGGAGGGTCTTGAGGAGCTCCTCGAACGCCTGGGCGGTGGCGCCCTGCGCCGCCTCGGAGGTCTTGACCTCGGCGCTGAGGTCCTTCGTGCGGGCGAGCAGCGCCTGCTTCTCCTCGCCCTGCGCCTTCGGGATCTGCTTGCCGAGCTGCTTCTGCTCCGCGCGCACCGCCTCGAACCGCACGATGGCGGCGCGACGGGCCTCGTCGGCCGCGATCAGCTCGTCGACGACCTCGGGCGACTCGCCGCGGCGCTCCTGAGCGGCACGCAGCAGGTCGGGTTCGTCACGCAACAGTCGAGGATCGATCACCCCGCCAGCCTAGCGAGGCGTGACCGGCCGACGTGTCGCGGCGCGGTTACGCTGGGGCAGCCCCATTCCGGACGAGAGGACTGTTGTGACGATCGACCTGCGCCGTGCCGACGGTGACCGGCCGCTCATCCCGAACGCTCTCCTGGCGGTCGAGTGCGTCCTGTTCCTCACCCTGGCCGTGCTCGTGTCGATGCGCTGGCAGCCCCTGATGGACCTCGACCAGTCGGTCGCGGAGTGGGCGTACGACGTGTCCGAGCCGCGTGCGTGGCTCGTCAGCCTGCTCGACATCACCGCGATCGTGACCAGCAACTGGTCGGTCGGGATCGTCCTGGCGGTGCTGGCCGGGCTGCTGTGGTGGCGCCAGGAGCGCATCCTCGCGCTGTGGGTCGTCGCGTCCGGCGTCGTGGTGCTGGGCGGGAACGCCCTGATCAAGCTGGCCGTCCGCCGCGAGCGGCCGGTGTGGGACCTTCCGCTGCACGAGATCGGCGGCTGGTCGTTCCCGAGCGGCCACTCGGCCGGCGCGGGCCTGTTCTTCACCGTCATGGCGCTGCTGACGATCGTGGCCACCGGCCGCGGCCTGCGGCGCCGGCTGCTGCTGACCCTGTGGGTCGTCCTCACGCTGCTGGTGGCCGCCGACCGCGTGTTCCTCGGTGTGCACTTCCTCAGCGACGTCACCGCGGGCGTGTGCTTCGGCAGCGCCGTCACGCTGATCCTGTGGCACGTCATGGTGCGCGGCAGCGGCCGCCTGCCGTCCGACCTCGCCGTGGTCACGGGCTCGGGTCGACGTCGCGCCGCGGTCGTGCTCAATCCCGTCAAGGTCGGCGACATCGAGGACTTCAAGGCCAAGGTGCGCCAGGTCGGCGCCTCGCACGGCTGGGACGAGCCGCAGTGGTTCGAGACCACGATCGAGGACCCGGGCCACGGTCAGACCCGCGCGGCGCTGGACGCCGACGTCGACCTGGTCATCGCCGCGGGCGGCGACGGCACGGTGCGCGCGGTGTGCGAGGAGGCCACCCGCTCGGGTGTCGCCGTCGGCGTGCTGCCCCACGGCACCGGCAACCTGCTGGCGCGCAACCTCGACATCCCCGTGAACACCCGCGACGCGCTCGACGTGGTGTTCGGCGGCCAGGACCGCGCGATCGACCTCGCCACCTTCACGACCGACGGCGGCACCGAGACGTCCTTCCTGGTGATGGCGGGCCTGGGCATGGACGCGATGATCATGACCGGCGTCAACGAGGACCTGAAGAAGCGCGTCGGCTACCTCGCGTACTTCGTCTCGGGCGTCAAGGCCATCACCTTCCCGCGCACCAAGGTCGAGATCACCCTCGACGACGAGGAGCCGCGCCACTTCCGCGCGCGCACCGTCGTCATCGGCAACGTGGGCTTCCTGCAGGGCGGCATCCCGCTGCTGCCCGACGCGCAGATCGACGACGGCCTGCTCGACGTGGTCATCGTCGCGCCGAAGCGCTTCATCGGCTGGCTGTCGATCGTGGCCCGCGTCATCACGCGCCGCAAGACCAACGACGCCCGCCTCACCCGGCTGTGCGCGCAGCGCGTGCACGTGAAGGCCGAGAAGCCCGTGCCGATGCAGCTCGACGGCGACCCGGCCGGCGAGGGCCGCGAGATCACCGCCGAGGTGCACCCCGGCGTGGTGCTCGTGCGCGTGCCGGCGACGCTGGCGCCCGCCGAGTGACGCTCAGCTGCCGGGGACGATGGCGGTGATGACCGTGCCGTCGGCCCGGCGGCGTCCCGAGACCGACGGCGGCGTGCCCTCGATCTGCGGTCCCTGACCCTCGAGCGGCACCACGACGGGCTCGCCCGGCCGCACGGTCACCGTGCGCTTGCGGACGAAGAACTGCGGGTCGACCACCCGGCCGCGGGCGTCGGGCAGCTGGTCCTCGACGACGAGCTCGAGCTGGTCGCGGCGCACCGTGACGCGCACGCGGGTGCCGTGCACCGTGACGCGGTAGACCAGCTCGTCCCAGTCGTCGGGCAGCCGCGGGTCGATCGTGAACTCGCCCTGGTGGTCGCGGAACCCGCCGAAGCCTCCGGCCAGCACGCTCCAGACACCGCCGGTCGAGGCGACGTGGACGCCGTCGGTGGCGTTCTTGTGCCGGTCGGCGAGGTCGACGAACAGCGCGCCGAGGAAGTAGCGGTACGCGAGGTCGCGGTAGCCCACCTCGGCCGCGATGATCGACTGGACCACGGCCGAGAGCGTGGAGTCGCCCGTCGTGATCGGGTCGTAGTACTCGAAGTTCGCGCGCTTCTGCTCCGCCGTGAAGTGGTTGCCCTGCAGGTACAGCGCCAGCACGACGTCGGCCTGCTTGATCACCTGGAAGCGGTAGATCACCAGCGGGTGGTAGTTCAGCAGCAGCGGCCGCTTGTCCAGCGGCGTGTGGTCGAGGTCCCAGACCTCGCGCTCGAGGAAGTGCTGGTCCTGCGGGTGCACGCCGAGCGCCTCGTCGTAGGGGATCGCCATGTTGCGGGCGGCGCGCTCCCAGTCGGTGATCTCGTGCTCCTGGAGCGCCAGGCGGGTGACCATCCGGCGGTGGGCGTCAGGAGCGCGCTTCTCCAACTGCTTCACCGCGAGCGCGGCGGCGCTCAGGTTGAACCGGGCCATGACGTTCGTGAAGAGGTTGTCGTTGACGACGGTCGTGTACTCGTCGGGTCCGGTGACGCCGTGGATGTGGAACGTGCCCACCTCCTCGTCGCGCCAGAAGCCGAGGTCCACCCACATCCGCGCCGTCTCGACGAGGATGTCGATGCCCTGGCGGATCATGAAGTCCTCGTCGTCGGTGGCGAGGTAGTACTGCGTCACGGCATACGCGATGTCCGCATCGATGTGGTACTGCGCGGTGCCCGCGGCGTAGAAGGCCGAGGCCTCCTCGCCGTTGATCGTGCGCCACGGGAACAGCGCGCCCGACTGCGACATCTCACGAGCGCGCTTGCGTCCGGCCTCGAGGAGGCTGTGCCGGAACCGCAGGGCGTTCCGGGCATGGTCGGGATTCGTGTAGGTCAGGAACGGCAGGACGTAGACCTCGGTGTCCCAGAAGTAGTGGCCGCTGTAGCCCGACCCCGTGACGCCCTTGGCGGGGATGCCGGCGCCCTCGGCGCGGGCGCTGGCCTGGGCCACCTGGAACAGGTTCCAGCGAATCGCCTGCTGGATGCTGTCGTGCCCGGGCACCTCGACGTCGGAGCGCTCCCAGAACTCGGCGAGCCAGGCGACCTGCGCCTCGCGCTGGTGGGCGACGCCCTCGGAGCAGGCGCGGTCGAGGGTGCGGCGGCAGCGGTCGACGAGCTCGCGCACCGGGACGCCGCGCGACGTGTGGTACGAGACCAGCTTCGTCAGGCGGACCTTCTGGCCGGGCTCGGCGTTGATCCGGTAGGTCACCTTCGCGAGGTCGTCCTCGACCTGCACGCGGGTCGTGTACTCGTTGTCGGTCTCGAGGATGTGCTCGGCCGCCACGGCCAGGGTCATGCCGCTGTCGGCGCACCGGAAGCCCAGCTCGACGCGGCCCTGGTCGGCGTCGCCCCACTGGTGCTTGGGCTCGAGCACGCGGCGGTCGAATCCGTCGGACTTACGGGGGTCGTGTCCCTCGCCCATCGCCTTGGAGCGGACGTGGTACTCGTCCTCGCCGTCCTGGCGGTTGAGGATCTGCGACGAGATCGCGATCGGCGCGTGGTCGTCGACCATCTCCACCTCGAACTCGAGCACCGCGAGGTGGCGCTCGGCGAACGAGACCATGCGGTTGGCCACGACGCGCACGAGCTTGTTCGAAGGAGTGCGCCACAGGATCTCGCGGCGCAGGACGCCGTCGCGGAAGTCGATCGAGCGCTCGTACTCGAGCAGGTCGGCCACGCTCAGCAGCAGCGGCTCGTCGTCGACGTAGAGGCGGATGACCTTCGCGTCGGGGGCGTTGACGATCGTCTGGCCGACGCGGGCGAAGCCGTAGGCCTCCTCGGCGTGGTGGATCCGCCACGTCTCGTGGAAGCCGTTGATGAACGTGCCGTGGGTGTGCGAGTCGCGGCCCTCGGTGACGTTGCCGCGCATGCCCAGGTAGCCGTTGCCCACTGCGAACAGCGTCTCGGTGACGCCGAGGTCGGTCTGGTCGGGGTGCGTCTCCACCAGCCGCCACGGATCGGCGGGCCAGCGGTCGCGGTCCAGGAAGTCCTCCGCCAGCGGCGCCTCGTGCGAGCTCATGCCAGCAGCTCCGCGAGGTCCGAGACCACCACGTCGGCGCCGTTCTCGCGCAGGACGTCGGCGCCCGCACCGCGGTCGACGCCGACGACGAGGCCGAAGTCGCCCGCCGCGCCGGCCTGGACACCCGAGACGGCGTCCTCCAGCACGACGGAGCGCTGCGTGGGCACGCCGAGGCGCTCGGCCGCGGCGGCGTAGGTGTCGGGCTCCGGCTTGCCGGCGATCTGCTCGCTCGCGGCGACCTCGCCGTCGATGATCACCTCGAAGCGCTCGGTGAGGCCCGCGGCCTCGAGCACGAGCTTCGCGTTGCGCGAGCTGGAGACCAGCGCGGCCTTGACGCCACGATCCTCCAGCGCGTCGAGCAGCCGCACCGAGCCGGGGTAGGCCTCGACGCCCTCGGTGCGCAGCACCTCGGAGAAGTAGTCGTTCTTGCGGTTGCCGAGCGCGCAGACGGTCTCGGCGGCGGGATCGTCCGACGGGTCGCCGTACGGCAGGTCGATGCCGCGGGACTCCAGGAACGACCGGACGCCCTCGTACCGTGGCTTGCCGTCGACGTACGCGAAGTAGTCGGCGTCGGTGTAGGGGTCGGCGTCGGGGTGACCGGCCAGGAAGTCCGTGAACATCCGGCCCCAGGCCATCTCGTGGACCTCGGCGGTGGGCGTGATCACTCCGTCGAGGTCGAACAACGCGGCGTCGTAGTCGTTCCAGTCCACGCAATCAGCCTAGGGGCTCGGTGCCGGTGACCACGAACCCCGTGACCGACGGCACGTCGATCGTGGCTGCCGTGTCAGCGGATGGTGACCTGTCGGCTGACCAGGTCGCGGCGTGCGGTGCGCTCTGCCGCGGACAGCTCGGCCGTCTGCGCCTTCGCCTCGTCGAGCGAGGCGACGAACGCCGGGAGGGCCGCGTCGAGCTCCTCGGCCCCGACGCCCTCCAGCTCCCAGACCGGGACCAGCAGGCCGTGCGCGCGGAAGATGCCGATGAGCGTGGTGCCCTCCGTGATCGCGTCGGTGCCCGCGGCGCGCAGCCGCGCGAACGCGTCGAGCAGCGGGCCCTCCTCGTCGAGCATGATCCAGCGCAGGAACGCGTGGTCGCCCATGTCGGTGACGTAGGCCGAGTCGGTCGCGGTGAGGCGCGTGGTGGGCGCGACGGTGGCGTTGGCCTCCTCGAGCGCGGACGCGGCGGCGGACGAGCCGCGGTCCTCCTCGACGAGCCACCAGTCGAAGCCGTCGTGCAGCTCGAGCTCGAACGACGCGTCGGGCGCGATGAGGTCCTGCAGGCGGTCGCCGACACCGGGAGGCGTCATCCGGATCGGGGTGCCGGGCTCGGTGTCCCGCGCCACCTCGATGACGTGCGCGAGGTCGCGGCTGATGTCGCCGTGGTTGTGCAGTACCTGCAGGGCCACCCAGATCTCGCCGTCAGGACGGACCAGGCCCGCGCCGGCACCGGGGAGCAGCGAGCAGACGCGGACGGTGCCGCCGTCGCGCAGGCCCACCACGGCGGTGGCCGACGGGACGAACTCGCGCATCGCGACCCAGTCGCCCTCGGCGGGGAGTCCTTCGAAGGTGCGCGCCACGAACGGCATGCGCTGCTTGGCCGGCTTGGTACGCCTCGACTTCTTGCCCATGGCCGACACGGTATCCGTCGGCTGCCGACGGCGGTCGCTCAGGCCAGCGTGAGCTCGGCACGCACGCACGTGCCTTCGCTGAGGTCGACCGACCACTTGTCGGCGACCCGGCTGATGATCGAGAGGCCGCGGCCGCCGAGGGAGTCCTCGTCGAAGGGGCGCGGCACCATGTCGACGCCATGGCCGGAGTCGCGGACGCTGAGCAGGAGGTGCCCCTCCTCGATGGCCCAGCCGATCTCCATCGTGCCGTCCTGGTCGGGGGTGCCGTGCGCGACGGCGTTGGCGATCATCTCGCTCAGCACGATCAACGCGTTGTCGATCGCGGCGAGGTCGGTGCGGTTGCGGGTGAGGAAGGCCGCGAGCTTGGTCCTGGCGATGCCCGGGGTGGAGGACTCGAAGGGCAGTCGCACGAGGTCGCGGCTCTGCACCATGTGTCCCTCCTCTCTCGCAGCCGGCGGTCGCTCCGCACGCATCACGGGGCGCGCGAATGGGCGCCACGCAGCCATGACTAGTAACAATTAACCATTCAACTCTCCCGGTTTCAAGACCCACAGGAGGTCCCGCGCCCCATGAGTGACTCCGGTCTGCCCCAGGTGTCCGTGACCGAGGTGCCCGACCCGCTGCCCGAGGACTGGGTCGTGCTGGACGTCCGCGAGCCCTTCGAATGGGAGGCGGGACACATCGACGGGGCGGTCCACGTCCCGCTCGGGCAGCTGCCCCTGCAGGTGGAGCGGCTGGATCCGCAACGCCCGATGCTGGTGGTCTGCCACCTCGGGCAGCGATCAGCGCACGCGACGGCGTGGCTGACCTCGATGGGTCACCACGCGGTGAACCTCGAGGGCGGGATGGACGCGTGGGAGGCTGCCGGGCGCCCGGTGGTGTCGTAGCGGCTCAGCGTCCCCAGACGCCCGGGTCGCCCGGGTAGGACGGCGCGTTCGGCGGCACGAGCGACTGCGGTGGCACCGGAGCGGCAGGCTGGACCGGGGCTGCCGGGATCGGCGCGTGGTCCGACGGGCCGGGCACGTACGGCGGCGGGGGCACGACGACGTAGGCGGGAGCGGGAGCGGGTGCCGGCAGCGGCGGGCGCCGGCGCTGCAGTCCGCGGCGCCGCGCCGAGAGCTCGACGAGCCCCCAGAAGACCAGGCACATGACCGTGGACGGGACGACCTCGTTCCACATGCCCGCGCCCTCGCCGCTGGAGTCGATCAGGCCGAGGACGTCGAGGGTCAGCAGCACCATGTTGTTCGCGACGTGCAGCGCGACCGCGGCCTCGAGGCCACCGGTGCGGATCGTGATCAGGGCCGCGACCACGCCGAAGAGGAAGACCGAGACCAGGCCCCAGATGTTGTAGAGGTGCCCGGCCGCGAACAGCAGACTGGTGGCGATCACCGGGACGGCCGCGAATCGCGTCCACGACCCGATCAGCTGCATCAGCGCGCCGCGGAACACGTACTCCTCGGCGGCGGCCTGGAACGGGACGACCAGCAGCACGATGAGCAGCACGAGCAGCGCTCGGCCGCCGGGGTCGTCGAAGCCGAGGGACTCGCCCGACGCGGCGGCCAGGACGATCGAGAGGCCCAGCGCGGTGCCGACGACGACGAAGGCCAGGACCGCGCACCAGCCCAGCCAGCGCCAGCGCACGTGACCCACCACCGAGTGGAGGTAGCCCACGTGGCGGCGCCAGATCACCGCGACGGACACCAGGACGCACGGCAGCAGCAGGACGATCGAGAGCAGCTGGAACAGCAGGGCGCCCGGCTCGTCGGTGTCGACGGTGGCGCCGATCGAGTCCAGCCACGCGTCGAAGCTGGCGCCGCTGCCCACCACGACCAGGGCGGCGACGACGACCAGGACGATCGTGAGCGCCAGGTAGAGACCGGTGCCCGCGACGGCCGCGACCGGCAGCCGCCAGTGGGCGAAGTCGGGTGACTCGCGGGCGAGCCGGTGGTACGGCGTCGAGGTGGTCATCGCCGCATCCTCACACACGACGCGCGACGCCCCCGGCCCTGTGTCCACAGGGGCGGGGGCGTCGGAACGCGCAAGGAATTACTTCGCGGACTTGGCGGCAGCCTTGAGGCGCGAGCCGGCGCTGACCTTCACGCCCTTGCCGGCGGGGATGTCGATGGTCTCACCAGTGGCGGGGTTGCGACCCGTGCGGGCGGCGCGCTCGACGAGCTCGACCGAGAGAACACCCGGGATCGAGATCTTCTCGCCCTTGGCGACCGAGTCGATGACGAGCTCGGCGAAGGCGGTGACGAACTCGTCGACGTCCTTCTTGGTGCTGCCGGTCTTGTTGGCCAGCTCGGCCACGAGATCGTTGCGGGAAAGTGCCACGATTCTGCTCCTGAAATGGATGAAATGGGTACGCGTGCAGTCTAGGGAGCACGCGGAGGGGTCCGCCTCCCGGGGGCCCCCGGCGTGTCGCGAGATTTCAGTCCCAATCGGGTGCGGGGAGGTCCACGAGGGCCTCGATCGCGGCCAGGTAGGTCGCCCGCGGGACCTCGCGGACGCCCAGCGTGGCCAGGTGCGGGGTCTGCCACTGGGTGTCGATCAGCCAGTCCGGCAGGACCGACATCCGCTCGACCAGCCCGACCAGCGCGGCCTTCGACGCGTCGGTGCGGCGGTGGAACATGGATTCGCCCGCGAACAGAGCGCCGATCCCGACTCCGTAGAGCCCGCCGACCAGCCGTCCTTCCTCGTCGCGGGTCTCGACGCTGTGCGCGTGGCCGAGCTCGAAGAGCCGCACGTACGCGCGGCGGATCGAGGCGTCGATCCAGGCCCCGGGACGGCGCGGGTCGGCGCACGCGTCGATGACGGCCTCGAAGTCGGTGTCGACGGTGATCGTGAACGACCGCATCGAGCGCCGCAGCGACCGCGAGACCCTCAGGTCGCCCGGGCCGAGCACGCCGCGCTGCGTCGGCGACCACCACAGCAGCCGGCGGCGGTCGGGCATCGGGAACGCGCCGCGGCGGTACGCCTCGAAGAGCGTGGAGGGCTCGAGGTCGGCGCCGGAGGCGACGCAGTCGTCGTCGGGCCACTCCGCGGGCTCGAACGCCCAGGGCGAGGGCGGCAGGGGGACCGGCGTCATGCGTCCAGCATGGAGGCCAGGTGGTGCTCGACCGCGCTCCCCCACTCGGCGACCTCGGCGGCGGTGGCGGTCAGCAGGGCCCGGTGCCACGTGACGGCCCGGTTCACCGCGTGCGTGAAGCCGGTGGCGCGCCACAGCCGGTCGAACTCCTCGGGCTCGACCTCCCAGACCTCGCGCCACGCGGGGACGACGTCGGCCCAGGCCACGTCGTCGGACGACGTGACCACGCCGTAGGGGACGCAGAGCAGCTCGACCGCGTGGGCCCACATGCCGTCGCCGAGGTCGAACAGGGCGACGTGGCCGTCGGTGCCGTAGAGGTTCCACGGGTGCAGGTCGCCGTGCTGCCACGTGGAGGGCACGGTGGACTCCGCGAGCTCGGCGCAGGCGTCCACGAGCTCGGAGCGCCGCGAGCGCAGCGCCTCGATCGTGCCCGGCGCGACGTGCGGACCCTCCTCGGCCGGCATCTGCTCGTGGATCTCGAGCATGCGGTCGAAGCGGTCGACGACGGTCTCCGGGGCCGCGTCGGGCAGTCCGGTGGCGAGCAGCTCCTCGCGGTGGTCGACGAGCGCCCGCTGGACCCGCGCGGCCTCGGCGACCGCGAGCCGCCAGTCCTGCGCGGTGGGCGTGCGCTGGTCGCCGACCGTGGGGCCGTGGTCGCGGGTGAGCATCCAGCCCTGCTCGGCGTCGATCGCGAGCGGCTCCTGGACGGCGCCGGGCACGAGCCTGGCCATCTCCTGCTGCAGCGCCGGCTCGAACGCCATCGCCGGGCACGTGGCCTTGAACCAGACGAGTCCGGCGTCGGTCGGCACGGTGAGCTGGGTCGACCAAGCGCGGATGCGCGGCTGCTCGCTCGGGCCCGTGACCGCGATGCCGTGACGCGCGAGCGCCTCCGCGGTCCACTCCTCGGCGAGGGCGCGCCACTGGGGAGTCGCCACCTGCGTCGAGAACGGCTCCTGCGCCATGGGCCCACCCTAGGGGGCCCGGGGCCGTTGCGCGTGCGGCGAACGAGCGCATTCGCGCCGTCTTCCTATGCTTGCGGCATGGGAATGAAGGACCGGATCGCGAAGGAGGCGGGCACCCGGGTGGTGCCCTCCGTGGCCTCGGGCTACGTCCGCACGGTCCTCGACAAGGCCATCGATGGCATCGGGCCGCTGCGCCCCGTCGTGGAGACGGCCGGGGCCAAGCTCGCCGCGAACGCCGGTGACGTGGAGAAGGCCGTCGCCTCGCTCGTCCGCTCGCACACGAGCCTCGCGGGCCTGCAGGGGTTCGTCACGAACCTCGGCGGCGTCGCACTGGCGCCCGCCACGGTCCCGGCCAACGTCGTCGGCGTCACGATCGTGCAGTGCCACCTCGTCGCGAGCATCGCCCACCTGCGCGGCTACGACATCGAGGATCCGCGCGTGCGCAACGCCGTGCTCGCGGTGATGCTCGGCGAGGACACGGTCAAGGAGATGATCAAGAAGCGCACGCTGCCCTCGTCGCCGATGGCGCTCGCGACCTCCCCGGTGCACGACCCCGTGCTCGACGACCGCATCGCCAAGGAGGTCACCGGCGAGCTGGTCGGCCGCACGATCGGCCGCCGCGCGCTCATGCTGGCCGGCAAGAAGATCCCGCTGCTCGGCGGCGCGGTCGGCGCCGGTGCCGACGGCTTCGGCACCTGGCAGGTCGGCCGCTACGCGCAGTCCGAGCTCAAGGACCGCCGCCTCCGTCGCCGCTGACCTCCGCCCGTCCCGAGATTTGCTCCATTTTCGACCTTTCAACACCTCTGAAACGTCGAAAATGGAGCAAATCTCGGGTCAGGGCGGTCAGGCGAGGGCGCGGACGACGGCCGAGGGGCTCTCGCGACCGAGGACCTCGGCCATCCGCACGCTGGCACGGACGAGCGCCGGCAGGTCGACGCCGTGCTCGATGCCGAGGCCGGTGAGCATCCAGACGAGGTCCTCGGTGGCCAGGTTGCCCGTCGCGCTCTCGGCGTAGGGGCAGCCACCGAGACCGCCGGCCGAGGCGTCGAACGTGGTGATCCCGCAGCGCAGCGCCGCGAGGGCGTTCGCGAGCGCCTGCCCGTAGGTGTCGTGGAAGTGCATCGCGAGCCGGGCGGCCGGCACGCCCGCGTCGGCGAAGTCGCCGACGAGCCGGGCCACGTGCGCGGCGGTGCCGACGCCGATCGTGTCGCCGATCGAGAGCTGGGTCGCGCCGAGGTCGAGCAGGCGCCGTCCGACGCCCACGACCTGGGCCGGGTCGACGGCGCCCTCCCACGGGTCGCCGAAGCACATCGAGACGTACGCGCGAACGTCGACTCCCGCGTCGAGCGCGCGGCGGACGACGGGCTCGAACAGCGCGAACTGGCCCTCGACCGAGCTGTTGAGGTTCTTGGCCGCGAAGGTCTCGGTGGCGCTGGCGAAGATCGCGATGTGCCGCACGCCGGCCTCCAGGGCGCGGTCGAGACCGCGCTCGTTCGGGACCAGGACCGGCAGCGGAACGCTTCCCGCCACGGGGAGCCGCGCCACGACCTCGCCGGCGTCGGCGAGCTGGGGCACCCACTTCGGGTGCACGAAGCTGGTGGCCTCGACGACCGGCAGCCCCGCGGACACGAGGTCCTCGATGAACGCGACCTTCGCGTCCACCGGAACGATCCCGGACTCGTTCTGCAGGCCGTCGCGCGGGCCGACCTCGTAGATCGTCACGCGCGCGGGCAGGCTGGGGTCGCGCTCGACCATCGGCAGTGCCATCAGTCCTCCTGCGCCTCGACGTGGAACAGCAGGTCGCCCATCTTCACCTGGCGCCCGACCGTGGCGGCCACCTCGGTGACGACGCCCGCGTGGGCGGCGGTGAGCGCCAGCTCCATCTTCATGGCCTCGACCGCCCCGAGCCGCTGACCGGCCTCGACGCGCTGGCCCGGCTCGACCTCGACGGCGATGACGGTGCCGGGCATCGGCGCGGTCACCTCGGCGTCGCCGGCGTGCAGCGTGCGTGGCCGACGCGTGCCGTCGGGCCGCTCGAAGACGTGCGTCTCACCCTCGATCGCCACCCACGCGCGGGCGCCGTCGGTGGTGTTCGGGACGACGTGGTCGGGCCACGCGCTGACCTCGTGGCGGACGCCCTCCTCGTCGACGACGGGCAGGACGAGCGGCGCGGCGGGACCGGCGACGCGCCAGCCGTCGTCGGGCGCGGGCCAGAGCAGACGTGCCGCCGCGGCGGCCGCGCTCCGGGGCACCTCGGGCGGTGCGAGCAGGTCCTCGGGCTCGGCGTCCAGCCAGCCGGTGTCCATCGCCGCATCGCGGAACGTGGCCGAGTCGACGATCCGGCGCAGGAAGCCGACGTTCGAGCGGATGCCGAAGACCGCGGTCGCGTCCAGCGCCTCGACCATCGCGTCGACGGCCTCGTCGCGGTCGTCGCCGATCGTGATGATCTTCGCGATCATCGGGTCGAACGAGGAGCTCACGTCGGCGCCGTCGAAGTCCTCGATGACCGACTCGATGCGGGCGCCGGGCCACCAGACCTCGCGGATCCGGCCGGCCTGCGGGAGGAAGCCGGCGTAGGGGTCCTCGGCGTAGACGCGCACCTCGACCGCGTGGCCCACCTCGACGACGTCCTCCTGCTCCAGCGGCAGCGGCTCGCCCGCGGCGACCGCCAGCTGCCAGTGGACGAGATCGGTGCCGGTGACCTCCTCGGTGACCGGGTGCTCCACCTGCAGGCGCGTGTTCATCTCGAGGAAGTACGCCTCGTCGCCGTGGACGAGGTACTCCACCGTGCCCGCGTTGACGTAGCCGACCTCGCGGCACAGGGACACGGCGGCGGAGCGGATCCGCTCACGGACGCGCGGGTCGAGGCCGGGCGCCGGGGCCTCCTCGACGACCTTCTGGTGGCGGCGCTGCACGGAGCAGTCGCGGTCGAGCAGGTGCACCACGTGGCCGTGCCGGTCGCCGAAGACCTGGACCTCCACGTGACGGCCGCCCTCGACGAAGCGCTCGATCAGCAGGGTGTCGTCGCCGAACGCGGCGCGCGCCTCGCGGGCGGCGGTGGCGAGCGCGTCGGCGAGCTGCTCGGGCCGGCGGACGACGTGCATGCCCTTGCCGCCGCCGCCGGCCGCGGCCTTGACCAGCACGGGATAGGCGTCGGCGGGCACCGCGTCGGGCTCGTAGCGCGGCATGACCGGCACCCCGGCGCGCTCGGCGACCTCGCGGGCACGGTCCTTGCGTCCCATCAGTTCGATGACGTCGGCGTCCGGACCGACGAACACCAGACCAGCCTCGGCCACGGCCCGCGCGAACGGCGCGTTCTCGGAGAGGAAGCCGTAGCCCGGGTGCACGGCGGTCGCGCCGGCCCCCCGTGCGGCCTCGACGATCGCGGCGCCGTCGAGGTAGCCCGGCACCTCGACCGCGTCGTCGGCGAGGGCGAGGTGCGCGGTGTCGCCGGGGACGTGCACCGCGATCCCGCGGATGCCGAGCTCACGGCAGGCCCGCAGCACGCGGGCGGCGATCTCGCCGCGGTTGGCGACGAGCACGGAGTCCAGGGCCATGTCTCTCACATCCGGAAGACGCCGAAATTCGGCGCGGGAACGGGGGCGTGCGCGGCGGCGGCGAGGCCGAGCGCGATGACGCGGCGGGTGTCGCCGGGATCGATGATCCCGTCGTCCCACAGCCGCGCGGTGGAGTAGTAGGGCGAGCCCTGCGTCTCGTACTGGTCGCGGATCGGCGCCTTGAACGCCTCCTCGGCCTCGGGCGACTCGAAGTCGCCGCGCACGGTGGCGAGCACCGATGCGGCCTGCTCGCCGCCCATCACCGAGATGCGCGCGTTCGGCCACATCCACAGGAAGCGCGGGTCGTAGGCGCGGCCGCACATGCCGTAGTTGCCGGCGCCGAACGAGCCGCCGATGACGACGGTGAACTTCGGGACGACGCTCGAGGCGACGGCCGTGACGAGCTTGGCGCCGTCCTTCGCGATGCCGCCGTTCTCGTACTCCTTGCCGACCATGAAGCCGGTGATGTTCTGCAGGAACACCAGCGGGATGCCGCGCTGGTTGGCCAGCTCGATGAAGTGCGCGCCCTTGAGCGCCGACTCGCTGAACAGGATGCCGTTGTTGGCGATGATCGCCACGGGCCAGCCGTCGATGTGCGCGAAGCCGCAGACCAGCGTGTCGCCGTAGAGCGGCTTGAACTCGTGAAGTCGCGAGTCGTCGACGATGCGGCTGATGACCTCGCGGACGTCGTACGGCGTGCGCGAGTCGACCGGGACCACGTCGTAGAGGCCGTCGGGGTCCTCACGCGGCGGGAGCGCCTCGCGGCGGGTGATCGTGGGCTGCTGCGGACGGGCGAACGTGTCGACGATCGAGCGGACCAGCTGCAGCGCGTGGTAGTCGTCGTCGGCGAGATGGTCGACCACGCCCGAGACCTTGGCGTGGACCTCGCCGCCCCCGAGCTCCTCGGCCGTGACGACCTCGCCCGTCGCGGCCTTCACCAGCGGCGGGCCGCCCAGGAAGATCGTGCCCTGGTCGCGGACGATCACGGTCTCGTCGCTCATGGCGGGCACGTAGGCGCCGCCGGCGGTGCACGAGCCGAGGACGGCCGCGACCTGGGGGATGCCGCGCGACGACATCTGCGCCTGGTGGAAGAAGATCCGGCCGAAGTGGTCGCGGTCGGGGAAGACCTCGTCCTGCATCGGCAGGAACGCGCCGCCGGAGTCGACCAGGTAGAGGCACGGCAGGTGGTTGTCGGCCGCGATCGTCTGCGCGCGCAGGTGCTTCTTCACCGTGAGCGGGTAGTACGTGCCGCCCTTGACGGTGGCGTCGTTCGCCACGATCACGCAGTCGCGGCCCGAGACGCGGCCGATGCCGGTGATGATGCCCGCGCTCGGCACGGCGAACGGGTCGTCGCCGTACATCCCGTAGGCGGCCAGCGCGCCGACCTCGAGGAAGGGCGACCCGGGGTCGAGCAGCCGGTCGACCCGGTCGCGCGGCAGCAGCTTGCCGCGCCCGACGTGGCGGTCGCGGGCCTTCTCGGAGCCGCCCAGGCGTGCGGTCGCGGTGCGCTCCCGCAGCTCGGCGACGAGCTCTCGCATGTTCACGGCTCGAAGGTTAACACTCATTAACCTGCGCTGCTATGCTCCTTCCGTGAGCCGGCGCGAGCAGATCCTCGAGACCGCGGCCGGACTGTTCGCCGAGCGCGGCTACCACGGCGTCTCGGTCAACGACATCGGTGAGGCGTGCGGCATCTCCGGCCCCGCCCTCTACAAGCACTTCGCCGGCAAGGAGGACCTGCTGGCGCAGTCGCTGACCTCGATCAGCGAGCGCTTGCTGTCGGAGGGGCGCCGCCGCCGGGCCGAGGCCCCCGACGCCTCCGCCGCGCTCGACGCCCTCGTCGCCTGGCACGTCGAGTTCGCCCTGACGCACCCGGCGCTCATCGTGATCCAGGACCGCGAGTGGTCGAACCTGCCCGAGCGGGCGCAGGCCGCCGTGCGCGAGCTGCAGCTGGCCTACATCGACGCGTGGGTCGAGACGCTGCGCGAGCTGCGGCCCGACCTCGACCGAGGCACGGCCCGAGCCGCCACCCAGGCGGTGTTCGGCCTGATCAACTCCACGCCGCACTCGGCGCGGATCAGCTCGGACTCGATGGCACGACTGCTGGCGACGATGGCGCGGGACGCGCTTCTCGCCTCCGGAGCGTGACCGTCGCGACCGCGACGCCCACCATCATCACGACGCCGCCCACCCACTCGAGCGTGCTGGGCACCTCGCCCAACGCAGCCCACGCCGCGGCGACCCCCACCGGCGGCACCAGCAGGATGTAGGGCACCACGCTGGCCGCGGGGTAGGACGCCATGAGGCGGTTGAAGATCGTGTAGCCGACCAGCGACGCCAGCACGACCGTGTAGAGCGTGCTGCCCCAGGCGGCGAGGCCGAAGTTCCCCAGCGCGTCTCCGATCTCGGCGGGACCCTCGAACAGCAGCGACATCGCCAGGCAGGGCAGCGGCACGACGAGCGCCGACCAGACCACGAGCGACAGGCCCGAGGGCACCTTGGCCGCCCGGGCGATGACGTTGCCGATCGCCCACGAGAGCGCCGCGCCGACGGTGACGAGCAGCGGCACGAGCGGCGCGTCCTGGTGGAAGCCCCACGCGACGATCGCGAGACCGGCGGTGCCGATGGTGGCGCCGATCGCCTGGCGACGCGAGGCGCGCTCGCCCAGGACTGCGGCGGCGATGAGGATCGTGAAGATGACCTGGGCCTGCAACACCAGGGCCGCCAGGCCGGCGGGCATCCCGATCGCCATCGCCAGGTAGAGCAGGCCGAACTGGCCCAGGCTCATGAACAGGCCGATGCCGAGGACCGAGCGCAGCGGTGCCTGCGGCCGGGCCACGAAGAACACGAGCGGGAACGCGACGAGGGTGAACCGGATCGCGAGGAAGAGGAACGGCGGCACGCCCTGCAGGCCGACGTGGATGGCCACGAAGTTGCAGCCCCACAGCACCGCGACGAGCACCGCGAGAAGACTGTCGCGTCGGGTCACCGGACCATGCTCGCAGGGCGCCACGCGCCGCACAGCGGAAGGGCCCGCCAGGTTGCGTCAAGATCGCGCCACGGGGCGGTGGGTCACAGGGGCAGCGAGATCACCGCGGGCACCGGGGTGCCCGTCGCGAGGAGGTCGAGCACGTCGCGCTCGTGCGGGACGAACGGCTCGGGCAGCGCCGACAGCGGGTACCAGCCCATGTCGGAGGCCTTGTCGGCCTCGCGCAGCTCGGCGTCGCCGCCCCACTGCGTGACCTCGAAGAAGAGGTCGATCCGCTGCTCCACCTGGGGGCCCCCGCGCTCGAAGCGGTGGATCGCGGTGAGCGGGTGGAGATCGTCGGGCGCGATCGAGACGCCGGCCTCCTCCTCGGCCTCGCGGACGGCGGCCTCGTGCACGGACTCGCCCGGGTCGACGTGGCCGGCGATCACGGCCCAGTAGCCGTCGCGGTAGCCCGTGCCGTGCCGCCGCTGCACGAAGACCTCGTCGCCGCGGCGCAGCACCACGTAGGCGGCGGCGACGAGCAGCGAGCGGGAGTCGGCGTGGTCGTCCAGCGGGTAGTGCTCGGTCATCGCGCCAGTGTGTCACTCACGGCCGACACCGCTCGCGGTAGAAGTCCTCGAGGGAGGCGCGCACGTCGTCGGCCAGGTCCAGCGTGAAGTAGGCGTGCTCGATCTCGGCGGTCCTCACGCGCACGCCGAAGCGCGAGCCGACCTTGTCCTCGGCCACGACGTGGGGATCGCAGCGCCCCATGACGACCTCGAGCCGCAGCCGCTGGGGCAGGTCGAGCGGCAGCTCCACCTCGGTGGGCGTGGCGGGCCCGAACGCGAACCGCAGGGTCGGCGCGAGGCCCAGGAGGACGACCTCGTTCGGCCCGCGCGGCTCGAGGTCCAGCGGCGCCGACCACGTGTCGCCGATGACCTCGGGCGTGCCGACGGTGACGGTCGTGGCCTCGGCGAACGCCTGCTCGCCGCAGTCGCCGTCGACGAGGTCGCGCAGCACGCCGTACGGATCAGCGACGGGCACCTTCGAGCGCCGCTCCTCGTCGCCGTACCGGTAGGTGAAGTCCGCGACCGCCTCCAGCTCCTTCCCCTCGGGGCAGGTGCCGGCGGGCGGATCGACGTCGATGCCCGTGCCGAATCCGGGTCCGATCTCCTCCTCGCCGTCCCACTCGACGGCCTCGGGCCAGCGATTCGACTCCAGCCGCATCGCCGAGATCGTGAGGTCGCGCCGCGTGTCGTTGCGGATCGCCACCGCGATGTCGCGGGTCAGCCGCTTGCCGCGGTACTGCATCACCTGGGCGGTGAAGCCGTCCGGCGGATCGCTCGGCTCGGGCGCGCCGGAGCACCCGGCAGCCACCAGAAGAGCTGCGACGAGCGCGATCCGACCCCGCATGGGCCGAGTGTAGGTCCGCTCAGCCGTGCTGCAGGGTGCGTCGCGAGACCAGCGCCGCGGCCAGCGCGACGAAGATCGCGGCGCCGGCGGTGAACTGCACGCCGAGGTCGAACGCCGAGGCGGCCGACGCGTGGATCCAGCCCTCGACCGGCGCGCCGAACTGCTCCGCGAACTGCAGGGTGCTGCCGAGGGTCTCGAACGCGTTCTCCTGCTCGCCGAACTTCGCCACCGCGGGCACCGTGAGGTGCGAGCGGAAGGTCGCGGTCAGCACGCTGCCGAGCACGGCCGTGCCCAGCACGGCGCCGATCTCGTAGGCGGTCTCGGAGATCGCCGACGCGGCACCGGCCTTCTGCGGGGGGACGCTCGACAGGATGAGGTCGTTCGTGATGGTCTCGGCCAGGCCGATGCCGATGCCGAGCACCGTGAACGCCACGGCGACCGACAGGACCGTCGGGTGACCGGTGAACGCGGCGATCGCGTAGCCGCTCGACGAGAGCATGAAGCTCAGCGGCACCAGCGTGCGCACCGGCACCCGCTCGACGAGGCGCACGGCGGCGAAGCCGGCCACCATCGTGGCCACCGAGCCCGGCACCAGGACGAGCGCCGACTCCAGCGGCGACAGGCCCAGCACGAGCTGCAGCAGCTGCGCGCCGAAGTACAGGAAGCCCGCGAGCGCCATGAGGCTCAGCGCGTTCGCGGCCAGGGCGCCGCTGAAGACCGGGTTCCGGAACAAGGAGAGGTCGAGCATCGGGTTCGCGCTGCGCTGCTGGCGGCGGACGAACAGCCAGCCCGAGGACAGGCCGAGGGCGAGCGCCGCGAGGGTGACGTCGTCGAGACCTGCGCTGGCGCCGTGCTTGATCGCGTAGACCAGCGGCACCATCGCCAGCAGCGACAGCAGCACCGAGATCGGGTCGAACGGGCCCGGCTGCGGGTCGCGCGACTCGGGGATCACGGCGAGCGCCAGCGGCACGAACACGATGATCAGCGGGACGTTCAGCAGGAAGACCGAGCCCCACCAGAAGTGCTCGAGCAGGTAGCCGCCGACGACGGGACCCAGGACGGCTCCGCCGGAGAACATCGCGGCCCACGCGGCGATGGCGGTGCGGCGGTCGCGCGCGTCCTCGAAGATGTTGCGGATCAACGACAGCGTCGACGGCATGAGCGTCGCGCCGAAGAAGCCGAGCAGCGCGCGGCCGGCGATCAGCATCTCGGGGGTCGTGCTGAACGCGGCGATCGCCGAGGCCACGCCGAAGCCGACGGCGCCCACGACGAGCAGGCGGCGCCGGCCCACGCGGTCGCCGAGGCTGCCCATCGCGATGAGCAGGCCGGCCAGCATGAGGGCGTAGACGTCCACGATCCACATGAGCTGGTTGCCGCTGGGGCGCAGCTCGCGGCTGATCTCGGGCAGTGCGAAGGAGAGCACCGTGTTGTCGACGGAGACGAGCAGCACGGGCAGCATCAGCACGGCCAACGCGAACCACTCGCGTCGGCCGGCACGGTGCGTGGCGGGCGTGTACGTCGTCATGAACGCCACTGTACCGTCCAGACGGTACAGTTCCAAAATGACTCTGATCACAACGCTTTCCGGTGATCGGGGTCACGAGATCGTCGTGTTTCGCCCTCGCCGGCTCGACGATCACTAGGCTGGGCCGCATGGCCGAGGAACGCAGCACCCGTGACCGCGTCCTCGACGCCTTCGAGCGACTGCTGGTCGGCGCGGGCAGCCGGGCGGCCACGCTCGACGCCGTCGCGGCCGAGGCCGGCGTCTCCAAGGGTGGTCTGCTCTACCACTTCCACAGCCGCGAGGCCCTCGTCGATGGGATGGTCGAGCGGCTGCGGGAGCAGGCGGCGCGCGACGTCGAGCAGATGCGCTCCGCCCCTCAGGGTCCGGTCGCGTTCTACCTCGAGACCTCGGTGGACACCGGCAGCGACTTCGACCGCGCCCTCATCGCGGCCTCGCGCATCGCCCAGGAGCACGACCACGGCGCCCGCACGGCCCTCGCCGACATCCGCGACGCCTGGTTCGGCGTGCTCAACGACCACCTCGCCGACGAGGCGCTCGCGCGCACGATCCAGCTGATCGGCGACGGGCTCTACTTCGACGACACCACCGGCCTGGGCAGCCCCGACGCCCTCGGCCACGTGCGCGAGGTCCTGGGCCGCCTCGGCCAGTGACTGAACGAGGTTTCCTGTCACTTCACGTGGTTCGCAAACCTCGTGAAGTGACAGTTTCCCCGGTTAACCGGGGAAACCTCCCCTACGAATCGCGCCAGACGGGCTCGAGGGTCTCGAAGGGCAGCCGGTCGAGGACGGCGAGGTCGGCGGTGGCGACCTCGTAGGAGACCTCGGCCGCGCCGTAGGCGACGGCGAGGACGTCGGTGTCGCGGCGCAGCCGGCTCTCCATCGCGCCGACCTCGGTGACCGGGACGGTCACGCGCGCCCGCTGCCACAGGACGCGCTGGCGCGTGCCGGCGACGTCGAGCGCGGCGGCCGTGGCGTCGGCGTACGCCCGGGCGAGACCGCCGGTGCCGAGCAGCGTGCCGCCGAACCACCGCGTGACGACGGCGACGACGTCGCTGACCTCACGCCCGGCGAGGACCTCGAGCATCGGCCGGCCGGCGGTCCCGGAGGGCTCGCCGTCGTCGTTGCTGCGCCGCAGCGCACCGTCGGGACCGATGACGAACGCGGTGCAGTGGTGCCGGGCGTCGTGGTGCGTCGACCGCACCTCGGCGATCAGCGCCCGCGCCGACGCCTCGTCCTCGACCCGGCCCGCCCGCGCCAGGAACCGCGACCGCAGCACGACGATCTCGGCCTCGGCGAAGCCGCCGACGGGCCGGTCGATCGTGCGGTACGACACCTCAGCGCTTGCGCAGTTCCAGGAAGATCGAGGGACCGAAGTCGCTGGCCGCGAGCGGCTTCTGCAGCACGCGCTCGACCGCGACGAGGGCCTTGGTGGGCACGATCCGCTTGAGCTTCTGGCTGCGCAGGTTCGAGACCGAGAGCTTGCGCTCCAGCACGAGGCCGGCGGCGGCCAGCTGGCTCACGACGGTGTCGATGTTGTGGTTCACGAACGCGATCGCGTCGGGCTGGTCGGCCGCGACCGTGCGGATGCTGACGGGCTCCTTCGGGAGCGCCTTGCCGGCCTTCTTGAACGCACGACGGTTCTTGAAGTGTCCGTAGTTCGCGACCTCGATGATCGCGGTGCCGCCCGGCGCGAGGACGCGCGCGATCTCGGCGAACTCGTCGGTGGGCTCGGGGATGTGGTGCATGACGCGCACCATCGTGATGAGGTCGAGCTCGCCGTCCTCGAACTGCAGCGCGTCGGCCTGCTGGCGCGCCTTGATGACGTCGGTGCCCTCGAGGAACTTCTCGGCGGCGTCGAGCTGGGTCTGGCTGGGCTCGGCGAGCGTCACGCGGTCGGCGTACTCGCGCAGCAGCAGGGCGAGGCGGCCGAAGCCACCGCCCACGTCGGCGGCCTTGGCGAATCGGCGGCCCTGGAGCAGACGACGGATCGCGACCTGCTCGGCGGCGTTCTCGTAGTCGCGGTTGTTCCAGTACTGGGTGTAGTCGTACCCCCGGTCGTACTGGTCGGCGACCTTCTTGCTGGGCTTGTTGTCCTCGCTCACCGGGCAAACCCTAGCAATCCGGACCCCACGTCCCGAATCGCGCGACGGCTTCAGCGACCGAAGGTGCGCGGGCCGAACTCGGGCTCGGTCTTCTCCATGCCCGCCTTGCGCGCAGCGGCCGTGTTGGGCGCCTTGAACATGGCCTTCTGCAACTTGCGCTCGAGGGCGAACGCGCGGCGCGGGGTGGCGCGACGCGTCTCGTTGAGGAGCCTCTTGGAGGCCGCGACGGAGTCGGGGGAGCGCGTCAGCAGCTGGTCGACCAGCTCGAGCGCGGGCTTGGTCGGGTCCTCGGCCACGCCCGAGGCGATGCCGTACTCGACGGCCTGCTCGCCGGAGAAGACCTCACCGGTCATCACGAGACGCTTGGCGAGGTCGGCGTTGACCAGCTCGGCCAGGGCGACCGTGCCACTCATGTCGGGGACCAGGCCCCACTTGGCCTCGAGGATCGACCACTGGCAGTCGGGCGTGGTGAAGCGGAAGTCGGCGGCGAGCGCCAGCTGGATGCCGCCGCCGAAGACGTGGCCGCGCGTGACGGCGATGACCGGCACCGAGAGCTCACGCCAGGCCCACAGCGGCTGCTGGAACTTGTTCGTGCCCTTGAGGGGGTTGGGCAGGAAGTACTTGGCGACGCGCTTCTTGTCGGTCATGACCTGCCCGAAGTCCAGGCCCGCGCAGAAGGACGGGCCGCGGCCCTCGAGCAGCACGGCGCGCACGTTCGGGTCGGCCTCGATGCGGTCGGCCGCCTCGAGCAGGCCGTCCAGCACGCCGAACGTGATGCCGTTCAGCTTGTCCGGGCGGTTGAGCCAGACGCGGGCGATGGGCCCCTCGATCTCGGTGACGACGTGCTGTTCGCTCATGGGGCTCAGGGTAGGGGGTCGCCGAGAGCGCGCCGCAACTGCTGCACCGTCTCGGTCAGCGAGTGCGACGTGGCGACGCCGTGCGGCCAGCCCGTGCCGCCGAGGAAGAGGTGCGTGCGCTTGCCCAGGGCGGCGAACCGCTCCAGCTCCTCCTCGCCCGGGACGATGACCGAGGACCACAGGAAGACGACGTCGGGCTCGCTGCTCTCGACGAACTGCTCCAGCGACTCCATGGGCAGCCGCGCGCCGAGCTCGGTCCAGGCGTGACCGTGACGGGCCAGGGCCGCGCCGAGCGCGACGACGGGCAGCTTGTGCTGCTCGTCCTCGACGCTGGCCAGCACCACACGCGCCGGGCCCTTCGTCGGGTACTGGTGCGCGGCGGCGCGCAGGGCACTGAGCACGCACGCGGTGACGAGGTGCTCCGCCGCGACCCCGATCCGTCCGTCCTCCCAGTGCAGGCCGATCTCGATCATGGCCGGCGCGATGGCGGCGTCCCAGGCTTCCTCGATCCCGAAGCGGTCGATCGCCTTCTCGGCGGCCTCCTGGACCCGCGCGGCGTCGAGCTCCTTGGCGCCCTCGATGATGTCGAAGACCGCCTGCTCGTGGGCCGAGGCCCGCAGGCCGGCCGGTCCGGCGCCGACGATCGCGGCGAGCTCGTGGGGCGACAGGCGCTTGACCCGCTCGGCCGCGTCATGCGCCGGAATCCCCGATTCGATGAAGCGTGCCATGGTGGCGACGCGGTCCGCGTCGACGATCGTGTAGCGGCGGTGACCGCCGGCGGTGCGGAAGGTGGGACCCACTCCGTAGCGGCGCTCCCACGTACGAAGAGTGGGCGCGGCAATGCCCAACATCTCGGAGAGAGTCCCCACGGTCCAGCGGCGGTGCATGGGGAAATCATAAAACCTATTCAAGTCGCTTGCCTAGTGAATAGGTTGAGTAGTACGGTCGGACTACTCACCGAGTTGTGCACACCAGCTCGCGTCAGTCCTCACCCTTGGGGAAGGGGCAGGAAACATGGTCAACATCAAGCGACTTCCGTCGCCCATCATCGAGTCCTACGAATGGCAGTGGGAGGGCGCCTGCATGGGTGCCGACTCCTCCGTCTTCTTCTCGCCCGAAGCAGAGCGCGGGATGAAGCGGCACCGCCGTGAGGAGAACGCCAAGGCCGTCTGCGCCACGTGCCCGGTCATCGACCGGTGCCGTGAGCACGCGCTCGCGGTCCAGGAGCCGTACGGCGTCTGGGGCGGTCTCACCGAGTCCGAGCGCACCGAGATCCTCGCGGGCCGTCAGGTGGCCGTCGGCTGATGGCCGCGTCCAAGCCCGCGAGGTCCAGCACGTCGGCGAAGATCCTCTACCAGCCGGTCGGGCTCATCTCGTCGATCCTCGCGGGACTCATCGCGTCGGCGGTGTTCAAGCAGGTCTGGAAGCGGGCCAGCCCGAACAGCGAGGGCGATCCGCCCAACCCGACGCAGTCCGAGTTCCCGCTCAAGGAGATCTTGCTCGCCGCCGTCATCCAGGGCGCGATCTTCTCCGGTGTTCGCGCGCTCGTCCAGCGACAGGGCGCCCGCGCGTTCGCCAAGGCGACGGGCGAGTGGCCCGGCGACTGAGCGCACGACCCCGCGACGACCGGATCCTCCTCCTGCCGGTCGACGCACACCGACGATGGCCGCGGGACTCCACCCCGCGGCCATCGTCGTGTCCGCGGTGATCGGTCCCCGAGCACGAGAAAGGGCCGGATCCCTAAGGATCCGGCCCTTCTGCTGTGCGCGAGGGGGGATTTGAACCCCCACGCCCTTGCGGACACTGGCACCTGAAGCCAGCGCGTCTACCATTCCGCCACTCGCGCGTTGATCCGGTGAACCGGACCGACGTCAGAGTCTAACAGGCAGCGTCGGGGACGCGAACTCCGCGGGTCCCCCTCCCGCGATCGCGTCCGTGTGCGGCGGGTCGCAGCCACGGAGGACGCCGTTCTGGCCCCGTGTCGATACGATCGACAGGACCGACCGTCGTCGATGTGGCATGCCCGAGGAGGTGAGCACCTGTGGCCGGAGTCCTGCAGCGCTTCGAGAAGCGCCTCGAGGGTGCCGTCACCGGGGCGTTCGCTCGTGCCTTCCGCAGCGCGGTGCAGCCCGTCGAGATCGCGGCGGCCCTGCAGCGCGAGGTCGACCAGAACGCGTCGGTCCTCAGCCGCGAGCGCACGCTCGTGCCCAACGACTTCACCGTGGAGCTCTCGCCGGCCGACCACGACCGCCTGGCCCCCTACGGCGCCACGCTGGCCACCGAGCTGGCCACGCTGCTCAAGGAGCACCTCGCCGAGCAGCACTACACCGCCGCCGGCCCGCTGCACATCGAGTTCGCCCTCGACGAGGCCCTGCACACCGGTCGCTTCACGATCGTCAGCGCCTCGAACGCGTCGGTCACGCCGGTGCGCGGCGAGCCGATCACCGACACCGCCGTCCGCCGCGCCAAGGTCGTGCTCGACATCGGCGGCCTGCGTCACCCCGTGAACCCGCCCGGCATCACGATCGGCCGCGGCTCCTCGGTGGACCTCAAGATCGACGACCCGGGCATCAGCCGCAACCACGCCGAGATCTCGTTCCTGGGCACGGGCGTGGAGATCCGCGACCTCGGGTCCACCAACGGCGTCATCGTCGACGGTCGCCGGGTCGACGCCGCGTTCCTGCGCAACGGCTCCTCCATCCGTCTCGGCAACACGACGATCTCCGTGCAGATCAGCGAGGAGGTCGTGTGAGCGAGCTGACCCTGACCCTGATCAAGCTCGGCTTCCTGGCCGTGCTGTGGCTGTTCGTGCTGTCGGCCGTCTCGGTCATCCGCACCGACATCTTCGGCACGAAGGTCCAGGCGGCGAAGGCGCCCAAGGGGCAGAAGGCCCAGAAGCAGGCGAAGCCCGAGAAGGCCCGTCGCAACCGCAAGCTGCGGGGTGCGCCCAGCATGCTGCAGGTCGTCGACGGTCCCAACGCCGGCCAGAGCGTGCCGCTGGGCACCGAGCCGATCCTGCTCGGCCGCGGCACCGACGCCGCGATCCGCCTCGACGACGACTACGTGTCCACCCGTCACGCCCGCTTCGCCACCAACGGCGAGCAGTGGTTCGTCGAGGACCTCGGCTCCACGAACGGCACCTACATCGGCAGCCAGCGCGTCACCTCCCCGGTGCCGGTCGCGCTCGGCACGTCCGTGCGACTGGGCAAGACGATCGTGGAGTTGCGCAAGTAGATGGCGCCGCTGACCTACCGCTACGTGGCGCTGACCGACGTCGGTCTGCGACGTTCGAACAACCAGGACTCGGGCTACGCCAGCCCGCGCCTGCTGGTCATCGCCGACGGCATGGGCGGCGCCGCGGCCGGCGACCTCGCCTCCTCGGCCACGCTCGCCGAGATCCGCGATCTCGACCGCGACCTCGACCCCGAGGACGACGGCGACGCGCTCGAGGCCCTGCGCACCGCGGTGGCCACCGCGAACCATCGGCTCGCCCAGCTGATCGCCGACGACCCCGCGGTCGAGGGCATGGGCACCACGCTCGAGGCGATGCTGTGGGACGGCGAGAAGCTGGCCGTCGCCCACATCGGCGACTCGCGCGCCTACCGCCTGCGCCAGGGACGTCTCAGCCAGCTGAGCATCGACCACACCTTCGTGCAGAGCCTCGTCGACGAGGGACGCATCACGCCCGAGGAGGCGCGCGTCCACCCGCACCGCTCGCTGCTGCTCAAGGCCATCCTGGGACGCGACGACTTCGAGCCCGACTTCACGTGGCTCCAGCCCGCCGCCGGCGACCGCTACCTGCTGTGCAGCGACGGCCTCACCGACATGGTCGACGACGAGACGATCGAGCGGACGATGAAGCTCGAGACGATCGACGCGGCCGCCACCGAGCTGGTCCGGCTCGCGCTCGAGGGCGGCGGCTACGACAACGTCACCGTCGTGCTGGCCGAGTTCGTCGACGGCGAGGAGCCGGTCGACGAGAGCCTCGTCTGCGCCGACGGCCAGCCCCAGATCGTGGGCGCCGCCACCTCGCAGCCCCGCCCGCGCACGGGCTCGGTCCGGGCCGCCACCGCTCCGGCCACGCTCCCGGCCGGAGCCGACGACGCCGTCGAGCCCGACCCCGAGGAGCTCCGCTACGCGCCGCGTGCCGCGCCCCGCCGCCGCGGCCTCACGTGGCTGCTCGCGATCCTCGTCATCCTGGGCCTCGTCGGCGGGGCCGGCGCCTACGCCTACGACTGGTCGCAGCGCCAGTACTTCGTCGCGCCGTCGGGCGACCAGGTCGCGATCTACCGCGGCGTCGACGTCGACATCCCCGGACTGACCCTCAAGACGGTCGACGAGGTCACCCGCATCCAGATCGACACGCTGCCGCCGTACCAGCGCGACCGCGTCGCCGCGGGCATCGCCGCCGCCGATCACGCCGAGGCCAAGCGCATCGTCACCAACCTCAGCATCCAGGTCACCGAACCGACCCCCACGCCGACGCCGACCCCCACCGCCACGGCCTCGCCGCGTCGCACCCCGGCCACGTCCGCGCCGACGGAGGCACCATGAGCTCCCCGGGCGCCACCCCCGCCTGGATCCCTCGCAAGCGCCGCACCGCCGAGCTCGGACTGCTGCTGCTGGCGATCGCAATCGGCATCGGGTCCTACGCCGCCGTCGGCCTGGGCATCGACGGCACCGTTCCCGCGGGCATCTACACGGTCGGCGCGGTCTACGCCGTCGTCGCGCTCGGTGCCCACGTCGCCGTGCGCCGCTTCGCCGGCTACGCCGATCCCGTGCTGTTGCCGGTCGTCGTGGCGCTCAACGGCATCGGCCTGACGATGATCTACCGGATCGACCTCGGCCTCGAGGCCAACGGATCGGGCTTCGGCCCGTTCGCGCAGGGCCAGTTGCGCTGGACGATCCTGGGCGTCCTCATGTTCGTCGCGGTGCTCGCGCTCATTCGCGACCACCGCCGCCTGCAGCAGTACACCTACACGTTCGGCCTCGGCGCGATCGTGCTGCTGGTGCTGCCGATCCTGCCCGTCATCGGCAACGCGAAGCGCGGCGCGCAGATCTGGATCCAGCTCGGCCCGTTCAGCTTCCAGCCCGCCGAGGCCGCCAAGATCGCGCTGGCGATCTTCTTCGCCGGCTACCTCGTGGCCAAGCGCGACGCGCTCGCCCTGGCCGGCCGCCGGGTGCTCGGCGTCGACCTGCCGCGCGGCCGCGATCTCGGCCCCATCCTGCTGGGCTGGCTCGTCAGCGTCGGCATCCTCGTCTTCCAGCGCGACCTCGGCTCGTCGCTGCTGTTCTTCGGCCTCTTCGTCGTGATGCTCTACGTCGCCACCGAGCGGCCGGGCTGGCTCGTCGTCGGCGGCCTGCTGTTCGCGGCGGGCGCCTGGTTCGGCTACGCGGCCTTCGGGCACGTGCGCGACCGCTTCGACGCCTGGCTCGACCCGTGGGCCGACCCGGACAAGAACTACCAGATCATCACGGCGCTCTACGGCCTCGCGCACGGCGGCCTGCTGGGTCGCGGCTGGGGCCAGGGCAGCCCCGAGATGACGCCCTTCGGCTTCTCCGACTTCATCCTGTCCTCCATCGGCGAGGAGCTCGGCCTCACCGGCCTCATGGCGGTGCTCGTGGCCTACGGCCTCATCGTCGAGCGCGGTCTGCGCATCGCGCTGACCTGCCGTGACGCGTTCGGCAAGCTGCTCGCGGTGGGCCTGTCGGTCTCGTTCGCGCTGCAGGTGTTCGTCGTCGCCGGCGGCGTCATGCGCCTCATCCCGCTGACCGGCCTGACGGCGCCGTTCCTGGCCGCCGGCGGCTCGTCGATCATCATGAACTGGATCATCGTCGCGCTGCTGCTGCGCATCAGCGACCAGACCCGTCGTCCCGCCCCCGAGGTCTCCACGATCAGCGGGGACGACCAGACGCAGGTGGTGAAGCTCTCGTGAACAAGCCCGTGCGCGCCATGGCCATCGTGTGCCTCCTGATGTTCCTGGCCCTGCTGCTCAACGCCAACGTCGTGCAGTTCGTCCAGGCCGACGACCTGAACGCCAAGGAGGGCAACCGCCGCGTCATCGACGAGCAGTTCAGCCGCGAGCGCGGCGCGATCATCGTCGACGGCGAGCCCATCGCGCAGTCCGTGCCGGTGAAGGACAAGTGGCAGTTCCAGCGCAAGTACACCGACCCGAAGCTGTACGCGCCGGTCACCGGCTACTTCTCCTACATCTACGGCCGCGAGGGCATCGAGCAGTCGTACAACGACATCCTGTCCGGCAGCGACGACCGCCTGTTCGTCAACCGCGTCATCGACGTCATCTCCAACGACCAGCCGCAGGGCGGCAGCGTCGAGCTCACCCTCGACCCGGCCGCCCAGAAGGCCGCGTTCGACGGCCTGGCCGATCTCGGCGAGAAGACGCGCGGCGCCGTCGTGGCGCTCAACCCGCAGAACGGCGACATCCTCGCGATGGTCAGCCAGCCCACGTACAACCCCAACGCGCTCGCCAGCCACGACCTCGACAAGGTCACCACGGCGATGCGGCGCCTGGAGAACGACGAGAACCAGCCGCTCATCAACCGCGGCACGCAGACCACGCTGCCCCCGGGCTCGACCTTCAAGGCCGTCACGGCGGCCGCGGGCATCGAGGACCTCGGGCTGAAGGCCGACGACGACGTCCGCGGCGGCGCCACCCTCGGCTTCCCCGGCATCGACTACAAGCTGACCAACCAGGGCGGCAGCGACTGCGGCGGCAACCCGATCACGTTCGAGCGGGCGCTCGAGGTCTCGTGCAACGTCTCGTTCGGCTGGATGGCCGGCAAGGTCGGCCAGGACAAGCTCGCCGAGCAGGCCACGAAGTTCGGCTTCGGCTCGCGCCCGCTGGACGACCTCTCCTCGGCCGCCAGCCGCTTCACCGCCGACCCCGACGCCGAGCTCGAGGCGCCGCAGCTGGCCCAGTCCGGCATCGGCCAGTACGAGGTCGCCGCCACGCCGCTGCAGATGGCCATGGTCGCCGGCACGGTGGCCAACGACGGCGTGCTGATGAAGCCGCGCGTCGTGCGCACCGTCCGCGCGCCGAACCTGTCGATTCTCGAGCAGCCCGAGCCGCAGGAGCTGGAGCGGGCGATGTCCGCGAGCGACGCCCGCGAGCTCAACGACATGATGGTCGCGGTCGTCGACGACGGCACCGGCTCGCCCGCGGCCATCCCCGGCGTGAAGGTCGGCGGCAAGACCGGCACCGCCGAGTCGGCGCCCGACCGCCCGCCCTACGCCTGGTTCATCAGCTTCGCCCCGGCGGACGACCCGCAGGTCGCCGTGGCGGTGCTGGTCGAGTCCGCACAGAACACCAGCGACATCGGCGGAGGCCGCCTCGGCGGCCCGATCGCCCGCTCCGTGATGGAGGCGGTGCTGCGATGACCACCATCCACCCTTTGGGAGACTGGACACCATGACCGAGACTGACGCGTACATGAGCCCGCTCGGCGACCGCTACCAGGTCGGCGAGCTGGTCGGCCGTGGAGGCATGGCCGATGTCAGGGCCGGACACGACATGCGCCTGGGCCGCCCGGTCGCCATCAAGCTGCTGCGCGCCGACCTGGCCGCCGACGAGACGTTCCAGGAGCGCTTCCGCCGCGAGGCGCAGTCCGCGGCCTCGCTGAACCACCCCTCGATCGTCGCCGTCTACGACACCGGCGAGGCCACCGACGCGTCCGGCGCCCACGTGCCGTACATCGTGATGGAGCTCGTCGAGGGCCGCACGCTGCGCGACGTCCTGCGCGACGGCCGCAAGATCCTGCCCGAGCGCGCCCTGTCGATCACCGCCGACATCCTGGCCGCCCTGGACTACAGCCACCGCGCCGGCATCATCCACCGCGACATCAAGCCCGCCAACGTCATGCTGACGCCCGAGGGCAAGGTCAAGGTGATGGACTTCGGCATCGCCCGCGCGATCGCCGACACCTCCAGCGCCATGACCCAGACCGCGGCCGTCATCGGCACCGCGCAGTACCTCTCGCCCGAGCAGGCGCGCGGCGAGACCGTCGATGCCCGCAGCGACATCTACTCCACCGGCTGCGTGCTCTACGAGCTGCTCACCGGCCGTCCGCCGTTCGTGGGCGACAGCCCCGTCTCGGTGGCCTACCAGCACGTGCGCGAGGAGGCCCGTCCCCCGTCGCAGCTGAACCCCGACGTCTCGGTCGAGGTCGACCACGTCGTCGCGAAGGCGCTCGCCAAGCGCGTCGACGACCGCTACTCCAGCGCCGGCGACATGCGCAAGGACATCGAGCGTGTGCTGGCCGGCGGCTCGGTCGACGCGCCCACGCAGGCCGTCACGGCCGTCGGCGCCGCCGGGGCCACCCAGGTCGCGCCCGCCGTCGCCGCGCCCGTGCTGCCGCCCGCCTCCGAGGAGGAGGAGAAGAAGAAGGGCGCCGGCAAGTGGTGGGCGCTCGCGCTCGTTCTGCTGGCGATCGCGGCCGCGGTGGGCATCGCGCTGATGCTCAACGACAAGGACCCCGAGGTGAACACGCCGCAGGTGGACGTGCCGCGCGTGGAAGGCCTCGACGTCGAGACCGCCACCAACCGGCTCGAGTCCAAGAACCTCGTCGTCGGCGACACCAGCGAGCAGACCAGTGCCGACATTCCCGAGGGCCAGGTCATGTCCACCGACCCCGAGGCCGGCACCACCGTCGACGAGGGCACGACGGTCGACCTGGTCGTCAGCGCCGGGCCCGAGCTCGTCGACATCCCGAACCTCACGAGCTACTCGTACGACGAGGCCAAGGACCTGCTCGAGGGCGACCGGTACGGCCTCAAGGTCGAACGCCAGAACACCGACAGCGACCAGCCCAAGGGCCGCGTCCTGAACAGCAACCCGCCCCCGGGCACCCAGGTCGAGCGCGGCAGCACGGTCACGCTCATCGTGTCCCGCGGTCAGGTCGACGTGCCCAACGTCGTCGGTCAGTCCGTCGACGCGGCCACGAAGACGCTCGAGGACGCCGGCCTGAAGGTGTCGGTGCAGGACGACCCGAACGGCACGGCGCCCGACGGCACCGTCACCGCGCAGAGCCGCGAGCCGGGCTCGATGGTCGCGCCGGGCACGACGATCACCCTCACGGTGTCGCGTCCGCCGGAGCCCGAGACCGAGCCGACGCCCGACCCGAACGGTCCGCCGACCACGCTGCCCACCCCCTGAGGGGACTCAGTCCACGACGGTGGCGTGGCTCATCGACACGCTGCCGCCGTAGGCGGGCGCCTTCACGACGTCCACCTCGCGCTGGTCGAGGCCGAGGCCGTACTTCTGCGCGTACTGCGTGTAGGTGGTGACCTCGGGCGACTCGGTCATCGCGCCGCGCAGGCGGCTACGGTCGCCGATCGCCTCGATCACGTAGGGCGGCGAGTAGGGCACGCCGTCGAGCACCACGGTGTTGCCGACGCACTTGATGCCCGTGGTGGAGATCAGCCGCTGCCCCTGCAGCGTGATCGCCTCGGCACCGCCGGCCCACAGGGCGTTCACGAACGCCTGGATGTCCTGCTGGTGAACGACGAGCAGGTTGGGATCGAGTCCGGGGACCTCCACCGAGCGCGGAGCGTCCTCCAGGGCGATGCGCAGACCCGGCCCCTCGACGGGCGTCAGGCCGGCCGGGTCGGAGAGCCGCGTGACGCGACGCGCCTCGCGGCGCAGGTCCGCGTCGTCGGCGCGGCCGGTGAGCTCGTCGACCTCGCGCTGCAGCCGCGCGGCCTCGCCGCGACGGTTCTCCACCTCGTGGGCGCGGTCGCGCACCACCGAGTTCAGGTCGCCGCCGGCGGGCCTCAGGTCGGAGCCGTCGGAGGTCACCGCGGCCGCCACCAGGACGATGCCGCACACGCAGGCGAGGACGAGGCCGAGCAGGCTCCACCTGCTGACGACCTTGATCTTCCCCTCCTCGCGTGGAGTTTCCGGCACGACGACTAGGCTAGCGGGGTACGACACACAGCGGCCGTCCCAGCCGCCCGACCGGGAGATGCTCGTGTTCAACAGGTTCAAGCGCAAGTCCGTCGACGACAACGGCCCCAAGCCGGTGCGCATCGGCAACCGCTGGGCGGCTCCCCTGATGGTCGCGTGCGCGGTCATCGGCCTGGCCTGGATCGTCGTCTTCTACACGATCTCCAACACCGACGTGACGATCCCCTGGTACAGCGACCTCGGTGGCTGGAACCTCATGATCGGCATGGGCTTCATCCTCGCCGCGTTCGGCTTCGCGATGAAGTGGGAGTGAATCACACCCCTGTGATTCCCCACAGGCTGTGCACACAGCTGTGGACAAGGTGTGGACGCGGGTGCTTCAGCTGAGGATCATGAAGCGCCCGGCGAGGTCGCTCGTGCGCCAGAACACGGCGGCGACGAAGGCCGCCCAGAGCACCACGAACGTCGCGACCTGCACGAGCGTGCGGCGCTCACGCGGCGCATAGGCGAACACCAGGCCGAGCACGAGGCCGGTGAGGAAGCCGCCGAGGTGGCCCTGCCAGCTGATGCCCGACTGCAGGCTGATCAGGCCGTTGATCGCCAGCAGGACGAGCATGCCGGTGATGTTCTGGCGCGTGCGCACGAGGAAGACCAGCGCCAGTCCGAACAGGCCGAAGACGGCACCGGAGGCGCCGATCGTCAGGGTGCGGAAGTCGGTGAGCAGGTAGACCAGCACCGACGAGCCCACGGCGAGCGTCAGGTACGTGAGAATGAACCGGACGCGCCCGAGGGTCTGCTCGACGAACGGGCCGAACAGGTACAGCGCGTACATGTTGAACGCGAGGTGCAGCAGTCCGCCGTGCAGGAAGGCCGCGGTCACGAGACGCCAGTACTCGCCGTGGGCGACGCCGTGGACCTCGCCGTCGTAGACGCCCAGGCCCAGCATCGCGCCGTCCTGGAAGAAGCGGCCGCTCGTGCCGCCGGTGACCATGACGATCAGCTGGGCCGCGACGTTGAGAGCGATGATCACCATCGTGACCGCGCCGGCGTTGGTGGAGATCGCGCCTCCGGCCAGCGTGCGCGGCTGACGCACCGACGCCTGCCCCTGCTTCACGCACTCGGGGCACTGGAAGCCGACGCTGGCCTCGCGCATGTCCTCAGGACAGATGTAGCGCGAGCAGCGCTGGCACTGGATGAACGCAGGCCGACCCGGATGGCGGTAGCAGGTCTGGCCGGCGTTCTGGTCGGTCACTTCTCGATGGTGACGGACTCGATCACGACGGGCTGGGTCGGACGATCGAAGCGATCGGTCTCGACCGCGGCGATCGCGTCGACGACAGCGCGGCTGTCGGCGTCCTTGACCTCACCGAAGATCGAGTGCTTCCGGTTGAGCCAGTCGGTCTTCGCGACCGTGATGAAGAACTGCGAGCCGTTCGTGCCGGCGCCGTTGGGCTTGGTGCCCGCGTTGGCCATGGCGAGCAGGTAGGGACGGTCGAACTGGAGCTCGGGGTGGAACTCGTCGTCGAACTCGTAGCCCGGGCCACCGCGGCCGTCGCCGAGCGGGTCGCCGCCCTGCAGCATGAAGTTGGAGATCACCCGGTGGAACGTGAGGCCGTCGTAGAAGGGCTTCGTCGACACCGAGCCGGTGGCGGGATCGACCCATTCCTTGGTGCCCTCGGCCAAGCCGACGAAGTTCGCCACCGTCTTGGGTGCCTGGTGGTCGAACAGCTCGATCTTGATGTCTCCACGGTTGGTGTGGAGCGTGGCGATGGTGGGCACTTCACGTCCTTTCAGGGGTTGGTTCCATCCTTGCACGAGACGCCGAACGTCTCCCGCTAGCGTGGGGGCATGTCGAGACTGGTGTTGCTCCTGATCGCTGCCGCGGCGGCCGTCGTGGTCGTCCGCAAGGCCACCGCCGAGCGCGGCGGCTCCTACGATCCGAGGATCGATCGGTGACCGTCAACCTGCACTCCGAGGGTGGTGTGACAACGCTCACCTTCTCCGCCCCGCCCGTGAACCTGTACTCGCTGGAGTTCCACGATGAGTTCGACGCGGCCCTGGATCGCGTGGAGGCCGAGCCGCCCCGCGTGCTGGTGGTGCGCGCCGGGGGCAAGCTCGTGTCCGGCGGCGTCGACGTGGCGCAGTTCCACGCCCGCACCACCAAGGCCGCCACGCGCGAGCTCTACGACCGGATGATCGAGCTGCCCGAGCGGTTCGCGGCGCTGGACGTTCCCACGATCTTCGTCGCGCACGGCCTGACGCTGACGTGGGCGTTCGAGGTCGCGCTGGCGTGCGACGTGCTGCTGGCCTCGGAGAAGGCGAAGTTCGGCCTCGTCGAGCGGGTCATCGGGCTGACGCCGACCATGGGCGGAACGCAGCGGCTCGCCGGCCGCGCGGGTGTCGCGCGCGCCAAGGAGTTCGTGTTCACGGGCGCGCCGTTCGACGCCGCCACGCTCGAGCGCTGGAACGTGGTCAACCGGGTCTTCGCTCCCGACGAGCTCGACGCCGGCGTCGCGGCCTTCGCCGCCGACCTGGCCTCCGGCCCGACCCGCGCGTTCGGCGCCGCGAAGCAGATCCTGCGCGAGTTCGAGGCCTCCGGCGTCCCGGGCTCCATCGCCCGCACCACCGAGATCGCCGCCGAGCTCTTCGACACCGAGGACCTCCAGCACGGCATGGCCTCCTTCCTCGCCGACGGCCCCGGGAACGCCACGTTCGTCGGGCGGTGACGTGACAGTTTCCCCGGTTAAGCGGGGAAACTGCCACTGACGGAGGTTCGCGAACCTCGTGAAGTGACAGGAAACCTCGTGAAGTCAGGCGAGGACGGTGGGCGAGCGACGGCCGTGAAGGCGACGCGACTGCTCGAGGGCTGCCAGGATCCGCTGGCAGGTAGCCCGAGGCGAGTGCAGGTCGGACCACACCCACCGGCTCATCCCACGGCCCGTCTCGCGAATGCGGTCCTCGCGGCGCTTCTCGTCGACGATCACCTGACCGAGGTTGCCGCCGCCGTACGGGTTCAGACGGCCGTACTTGAGTAGGCCGTCGAACTCGCCGCAGTGCCAGAAGTCCTCCCAGTCGAAGTCCACCCGACCGAGCGAGACTCCGTTCGCGTCGAAGTACTCCACCTGCATCCGGGGAACGGGGACACCGCCCATACGAAACATGTAGAGGGAGCGGAGCTCCCCAACGGTCTCGCACTCCGGGGTGGCCCAGATGACGGACAGACGAACTTTGGCGACGCCGGGCCATCGCGCCATCGCGCCGAGGCGCTCGTGCAGCTCTTCCGGCGTCACACCATGCCGTAGCGCGAGGGACGTCTGGATGAGGCCGGCCTCCGTGCCGGCGACCACCGCCGTCTCGAGCGCGGCGCGCCCAGGGACCACGAGGAGGTGCCCGTCGACCTCGACGATGTCCTCGTCCGGCAGGGTTCCCCCGTGATGGGTCACCTTCGCCTCGGCACGGGCGGTCGTCCGACCCAGACGCGTCACATGGACCTGGCTCAGGTCGAGGCCGTACGAGACGCCGCTGTGGATCACCGAGGCGGACTGGTGGCTGAGCACGACTCCCGAGGGCAGCTTGTCCTGCACCGCGAAGGCCAGCAGCCGGTGCCTCTCCTCCGGCGAGAGGTCGGCGTGTCCGCGCGGCGCGTACGTCCCCGGGCGAATTCGCACGATGAGCTCCTGCCGGAGCGCGTCCTTGATCTGGCGGTCGGACACGCCCAGGTCGAGCAGATCGGGACGCAGGATGTAACCACCTCGGCGATCGGCCAAGGTCTCGAAGAAGGGCTCCATTCGTGAACTCTCGCGGATCCCAGCCACGAGAACGGTCCTGACTTCGGACCCTGTGGACAACGCGGCACGTCGTCCACGAGCCCCGACTTCGCGAGGTTTCCTGTCACTTAGTGAGGTTTGCGAACCTCGCTAAGTGACGGTTTCCCCGCTTAACCGGGGAAACCGTCATTCACCCGACGTCAAGGGTGCTTGACTGTCAAGCGACCTTGACCCTACGGTGGGGGCATGAGCGAACAGGTGGAGACGCGGGGGTACTGGGGGCGGGCGCGGTTCGGTGGGGGGCCGGGGGTGCTGCTCGGGGTCTGCGTGGCCGTCGCACTGGTGGTGTCGGGCGGGGTCGCGGCGTGGGCGCTGGCGGCGCTCGACGGGACCCGGCGCGAGGAGATCGTCGTCTTCGCGGTCGTCGCGCTGCCGTGGATCTTCGCGCTGACGTGGGTCGTCCTCGTCGACCGGACGAGCCTGCGCGACGCGGTGGACCGGCCCGACGACACGATCGAGGCCCAGTGGCTCCAGCGCGCGCAGAGCGGCGCGTTCACCGACCTGCTGCTGGTCCTCGGGCTCACGCTCGTCGCCGGGGTCATCGTCGACCTCGACGTGTCGCTGCGGATCGGACTGATCGCGCTGACGGCGTTCGCGATGGGCGACGTCGTCGTGCGGATGCTGTGGCTGAAGCGTCGGGACGGCTGATGCGCAACCACGTCCCGCGGCTCCGCGAGGAGCGCGGCTGGTCGCAGCGCCGGCTCGCCGACGAGCTGGGCGTGTCGCGGCAGACCGTGATCTCGATCGAGAAGGGTCGCTACGACCCGTCGCTGCCGCTGGCGTTCCGGCTCGCGGCGGCGTTCGACTGTCGGATCGAGGACCTGTTCGAGCCCGACCCGGCCGAGGACTGACTCAGGCGGTGGCGGGCGCGGAGGCCCGGGAGGCGTGCACGCGGTGGGTCGTGCGGCGCTCGGACCAGAACGACACGAGCGGGATGCACGCCAGGACGATGACGCTGAGCATGTAGCCCCACGACCACTTCTCGCGCAGGGTCAGGCGGGCGACCAGGACGATCAGCACCATGAAGAGGAAGCCGTGCAGCTGGTCGATCACCAGGAAGGTGTCCTGGTGGCGGTTCCACCACGAGCCCTCGTCGGTGGCGATCTTGCCGATGAAGCCGGCCATCACGATGAGGAGGTTGAGTCCCACGATGGTCGCCATGACCTGGTAGGCGCGCAGAAGTCGGTCGTTCACCGCCCCAGCCTATCGATCTCGGCCAAGCACCATCTCACGCGCCATGCGCCACCACATGAACAGCGCGAAGGCCGCGAAGACCCACCATTGCAGGCCGTATCCGAGGTTGCGGCCGCCGGCGGTCCACGACACGTCGGCCTCCGGGACCTCGGCCACGTCGAGGCCGCCGGCCACGGCCGGGTCGGTGGAGATCGCGAAGCCCGACCACAGGTCCGCGTAGCCGAGCTCATTGAGCAGCGTGGGGATGCGGACCGATCCGATCGTGCGCGCGGCGGGGTCCCAGCCGGAGGCGGACTCCTCGCCCGGCTGCAGCACGGCCTCGAACGAGACCTCGCCGACCGGGACGTCGGGGAACGTCGCGGGGGCCTCGGGAGCCCAGCCGCGCACGACCATCAGCTGGGCGTCTCCCACCGTGACGGGCGCCAGCAGCCACACGCCGGTGGCACCGCCCTGTTCACGGTCGGTGACCCAGAGCTGCTCGGCCGCGGGACGGAACGTGCCGGTCACCGTGACCGGGCGCTGGTCCTGGTCGGTGGTGAAGACGTCTCCGGGTGCCCACACCGACTCGAGGGGGACCGCCGCGGCGGTCTCACCCTGCTCGGCGCGCTCGTCCTCCTGCCGCTGGTCGTACGCACCGAGCTGCCACGTGCCCATGAACAGGCAGAACCCGATCGCCGCGATGGCGAACAGGTGCAGGCCGAGGACGGCCGGGCGGAACCACGCACCCACCCCCGGCCGGTCGTTCACGACGTGAACGGCTTGAGGCCGGGGTAGAGCGGGAAGCGCTCGGCGAGCACGTGGGTGCGCTTGCGCAGACCCTCGATGTCGACCTCGCCCGGCTGGAGCGCCGCGGCGATGATCTCGGCGACCTCGCGGAACTCGTCGGCGCCGAAGCCACGCGTGGCCAGGGCCGGCGTGCCGATGCGCAGGCCCGAGGTCACCATCGGGGGACGCGGGTCGTTCGGGACCGCGTTGCGGTTGACCGTGATGCCGACCTCGTGGAGGCGGTCCTCGGCCTGCTGGCCGTCGAGCTCGGAGTTGCGCAGGTCGACGAGCACGAGGTGCACGTCGGTGCCGCCGCTGAGGACCTGGATGCCCGCGGCCACCGCGTCGTCGGCGAGCAGACGCTCGGCGAGGATGCGCGCACCCTCGATCGTGCGCTGCTGACGCTCGGCGAACTCGGGCTGCAGCGCCATCTTGAAGGCCACGGCCTTCGCGGCGATGACGTGCTCGAGCGGGCCGCCCTGCTGGCCGGGGAACACGGCCGAGCGCATCTTCTTGGCGATCGTCTCGTCGTTCGTGAGGATCGCGCCGCCACGCGGGCCGCCGAGGGTCTTGTGCGTGGTGGTGGTGACGATGTGCGCGTGGGGCAGCGGGCTGGGGTGCAGGCCCGTGGCCACGAGGCCGGCGAAGTGCGCCATGTCGACCCACAGGATCGCGTCGACCTCGTCGGCGATCGCGCGGAACGCGGCGAAGTCGAGCTGACGGGGGTACGCCGACCAGCCGGCGATGATCACGCGGGGGCGGTGCTCGATCGCGAGCGCGCGCACCTCGTCCATGTCGACCAGGCCGGTCTCGGGGATCACGTGGTAGGGGATCGGGTTGTAGAGGCGCCCGGAGAAGTTCAGCTTCATGCCGTGCGTGAGGTGACCGCCGTTGGCCAGGTCGAGGCCCAGGATCGTGTCGCCCGCGGTGGCGATGGCGTGCAGGGCGGCGGCGTTGGCCGAGGCGCCCGAGTGGGGCTGCACGTTGGCGTAGTCCGCGTCGAAGAGCTGCTTGAGCCGGTCGATGGCCAGCTGCTCGACCTGGTCGACGAACTCGCAGCCGCCGTAGTAGCGCTTGCCGGGGTAGCCCTCGGCGTACTTGTTCGTGAGCACGCTGCCCTGCGCCTCGAGGGCGGCGACGGGAGCGAAGTTCTCCGAAGCGATCATCTCGAGCGTCGTCTGCTGGCGGACCAGCTCGGCGTCGAGGAGCGCGGCGATGTCGGGATCGAAATCGGCGAGATGCTGGTCGTGGCTCATGGTCCGAGGATATCGCCCGCGCCGCGAGCCCAGATCCGCGCGCCCCCGGGAGCGTAACCAAAACGCAACCGTCCTGCGGATGGCCCCGACTCCGCGACGGGAGTAGCGTCGCAGCGAGTGTCCGGATGGTGGACACAACTCCGGGGAGGAACACAGATGAACTCGATGCGGCGACGCGTCACCGTCCTGGCGACCGCGGCACTGGCCGGCTCCGTGCTGGCGGCCTGCGGAGCGGGACAGAACGACGACGACAGCGATGCGGCCCTGATCGTGGGCACGACCGACAAGGTGGTCTCGATCGATCCGGCCGGCTCGTACGACAACGGCTCCATGGCGGTGCAGACGCAGGTCTACCAGTACCTGCTCAACTTCCCCGCGGGCAGCACCGAGCTGACCCCCGACGCGGCCGAGAAGTGCGACTTCGAGAAGCCGACGGTCTACGTGTGCACCATGAAGGACGGACTCAAGTTCGCCAACGGCAACGAGCTGACCGCGTCCGACGTGGCCTTCTCGTTCAAGCGGATCGTGGACATCAACGACCCCAACGGCCCGGCCTCGCTGCTCGGCGCGATGGAGTCGGTGGAGGCGCGTGACGACAAGACCGTCGCGTTCACCCTCAAGGCACCCAACGACCAGACCTTCGCCCAGGTGCTCGTGACCTCGGCCGGCCCGATCGTCGACGAGGACACGTACCCCGCCGACGGCCTGCTGGACGACGACGCCGCGGTCGAGGCCAACGCATTCTCCGGTCCGTACACGATCGGCGAGTACAAGAAGAACGAGCTGGCCGAGTTCACGGTCAACCCGGACTACGACGGCACGTACGGCGAGGCCAAGTCCGACGTGACGATGCGCTACTACGCCGACTCGAACAACCTCAAGCTCGACGTGGAGAAGGGCGACATCGACGTCGCGTACCGCTCGCTGACGCCGACCGACATCGACAGCCTCAAGAAGTCCGACGACGTCACGGTCCACACCGGACCCGGCGGCGAGCTCCGCTACATCGTGTTCAACCTCAAGACGATGCCCGGCGACGACGACGCCCAGAAGCAGGCCGTCCGCCAGGCCGCGGCCTACCTCGTGAACCGCGAGGAGATCGCCTCGGAGGTCTACAAGGGCACCTACACGCCGGCCTACTCGGCCGTCCCCGAGGGCCAGAAGGGCGCCACCGAGGCGTTCAAGGACAAGTACGGCGACGCGCCCGACCAGGCCGCCGCGAAGAAGACCCTCGACGACGCCGGCGTCTCGACGCCCGTCGAGCTCAACCTCCAGTGGAACCCCGACCACTACGGCGGCAGCTCCGACCAGGAGTACCAGGCGGTCAAGCGCCAGCTGGAGGAAGGCGGACTGTTCACGGTCAACCTGCAGTCGACGGAGTGGAACACCTACTCCGAGGAGCGCGTGAAGGACGCCTACCCGGCGTTCCAGCTGGGCTGGTTCCCGGACTTCCCGGATCCCGACAACTACCTGACGCCGTTCTTCGCGCCGAACAACTTCCTCCAGTCGCACTACGAGGACGACGCGATGACCAAGCTGCTCGACGCCGAGCGCGTGGACGCCGACGAGGCCTCGCGTGACGCGACGCTCGCGAAGGCGCAGGAGATGGTGGCCGACCAGGTCCCGATCCTGCCGCTGCTCACGGGCGCCCAGGTGGCCGTCGCCGGCAAGGACGTGAAGGGCGTGAGCGACACGCTCGACCCGTCGTTCAAGTTCCGGTTCACGGCACTGTCGAAGTAACGGACACCCGGAACCGGGGTCCCGGCACGCCCAGCGCGTGCCGGGGCCCCGCTTCCACGTAGGAGGAGTGCAGCGTGACCACAGACGTCCTCGTCGCCGCCGACACACCGTCGGCCGAACCCCCCGGTCGCCGCGGCGGCCTCAGCCCGCTCGCGCGGTACCTGTTGATCCGGCTGGCGCTCATCGTCCCCATGCTGTGGGTGCTCGTCACCGTCGTGTTCTTCCTGATGCGCGTGATCGGCGACCCGATCACCGCGGCGCAGGGCGGCCGGCTCACTCCCGAGCAGATCGCCGAGCGCAAGGCCGAGGCGGGCCTCGACCGGCCGATCCTCGTGCAGTACGTCGAGTACCTCGGCAACATCCTGCGCGGCGACTTCGGCACGACCCTCACGGACAACCGCGAGGTCACCGACATCCTCATCGTCAACGGCGCGGCCACCCTGGAGCTCACGTTCTGGGCGCTGCTCGTGGCGTTCAGCGTCGGCATCCCGCTGGGTCGCATCGCCGCGCGGCACCGCGACCGCGGGCCCGACGTGCTGCTGCGGCTCTTCGCGATCGTCGCCTACGCCGCGCCCGTCTTCTTCGTCGGCCTGCTGCTCAAGCTCGCCGTCGCGCCGTTCGGCTGGCCCACCTCGGGCCGGGCCTCGACGGCCACCGAGCTGACGCTCGCCAAGGTCGAGCCGCAGACGAACATCATGATCATCGACGCCATCCTGTGGGGCGAGCCCGAGTACATCTGGGACGTCCTGCAGCACGCCGTGCTGCCGGCGATCGCCCTGGGCCTGCTCACCGGCGGCATCTTCCTGCGCCTCGTGCGGGTGAACCTGCTGCAGACGCTGCGCGCGGACTACGTCACCGCGGCCCGCGCGCGCGGTGTCTCGGAGCGGCAGGTCGAGCGCAAGCACGCCTTCCGCAACGCGCTCGTCCCCGTCGTGACGGTGATGGGCATGCAGATCGCGATCCTGCTGGGTGGCGCGGTGCTGACCGAGACCACGTTCGAGTGGAAGGGCATCGGCTACGAGCTGGCGCAGTACCTGATCCGGCGCGACTTCCTCGCGGTGCAGGGCATCGTCACCGCGATCGCGTTCATCGTGTGCATCGCGAGCTTCCTCATCGACGCCATCGTGGCGCTCGTCGACCCCCGAGTGAGGTTCTGATGCGCTACCCCGGTCGCTCCGTCATCCAGCAGTCCCACGGCCTGCAGCGGTTCATGCTGCTGCTCGGCGTCGGGCTGATCCTGTTCTTCCTCGTGCTCGCGATCTTCGCGCCGTGGATCGCGCCCTACGACTTCAACCAGGTGCGCGGCGACGACGGCGTCCTGTTCGGCACGCAGCAGCCACCGAGCGCCGACCACCTGTTCGGCACCACCGTCGGCGGCGCCGACGTGCTGTCGCGCGTGGTCTACGGCGCCCGCACGGCGATGGAGGTCATCGTCCTGGCCGTGATCGTCTCGAGCGTGATCGGCGTGCCGCTCGGCCTCGTCTCGGGCTACCTGGGCGGCTGGCTCGACAAGACGCTCGTGCTGATCATGGACGCGCTGTACTCGTTCCCGTCGCTGCTGCTGGCGATCGTCGTGTCGATCGTGGTCTCGGGCGGCTCGAGCGGCGCGCTCGGCGGCATCGCGTCGGCGGCGATCTCGATCACCGTCATCTTCATCCCGCAGTACTACCGCGTGATCCGCAACGCGACCGTCTCGGTGAAGACCGAGCCGTACGTCGACGCCGCGAAGGTCGTGGGCGTGCGCACCCCGCGGGTCCTGTTCCGCCACATCCTGTCCAACGTCGCGCAGACGCTGCCGGTCATCGCCACCCTGAACGCGTCGGAGGCCATCCTGACCCTCGCGGCCCTGGGCTTCCTGGGCTTCGGCATCGAGCCGTCGGCCGCGGCCGAGTGGGGCTACGACCTCAACAAGGCGATGCCCGACGCGACCAACGACATCTGGTGGACGGGCCTCTACCCGGGCCTGGCGATCGTGCTGGTCGTCCTCGGCGTGACGCTGCTCGGCGAGAGCCTCAACGACATCACCAACCCGCTGCTGCGCACGCGCGCCGCCGACAAGGCCGAGGGCGAGCTCGAGGTCGAGCTGGCCGAGGACGTCTCGGCCGCGCCCGAGCTGGGCGACGACCTGGCCGGGACCTCCGCCGGCGCGGAGCCGCCCCACCGGACGGCGGTCCTGTCGCTGTCCGACCTCCGGATCAGCTTCGGCACGGACGCGGGACGCGTGGTCGCGGTGGACGGCGTCGGCTTCGACGTCGAGCCGGGCGAGGTCGTCGCCGTGGTCGGCGAGTCCGGCTCGGGCAAGTCGGTCACCTCGCGTGCCGTCATGGGTCTGCTGCCCGGCACGGCCAAGGTCGATGGCTCGGCGGTCCTGCGCACGGGTGGCGACGGCGAGCGCGAGCTCATCGGCATGAGCCCGCAGGCGCTGCGGCCGATCCGCGGCGACGAGATCTCCATGGTGTTCCAGGAGCCCTCGACCGCGCTCGACCCCGTGCGCACCGTGGGCTGGCAGATCATCGAGGCGATCCGCGCCCACCGCGAGACCAGCAAGTCGGAGGCGAAGAAGCGTGCGATCGAGCTGCTCGAGCTGGTCGGCCTCCCCGACCCCGAGCGGCGCGTCGACTACTACCCGCACCAACTGTCCGGCGGGCAGAAGCAGCGCGTGGTCATCGCGATCGCGATCGCCTGCGAGCCCGACGTGATCGTCGCCGACGAGCCCACCACGGCCCTCGACGTGACGGTGCAGGCCGCGATCCTCGAGCTGCTGCTCGACCTGCGGAACCGGCTGGGCACCGCGATCGTGCTGATCACGCACAACATGGGCGTCGTCGCCGACATCGCCGACCGCGTCGTGGTCATGTACCGCGGCAAGATCGTCGAGCAGGCACCGGTCGACCGGCTGTTCTCCGCGCCGGAGCACCCGTACACGCGGGCGCTGCTGGAGTCGGTCCCTCACCTCGGCCGGCCGAAGGTCGTCGAGGGCGAGACGGGCCCGGCGCCGCTGGAGAACGCGCCCGTCGTGCTCGACCTCGAGGACATCGTGGTGGAGTTCCCGGGCGGCTGGGGCGAGCCCACCTTCCGCGCCGTCGACCACGTGAGCCTGCAGGTGCACCGCGGAGAGGTGCTCGGTCTCGTGGGCGAGTCCGGATCGGGCAAGTCCACGCTGGGCCGCACCGCCGTGGGCCTGCAGCAGCCGACTTCGGGCATCGTGCGCGTGGGCGGCGAGCAGATCTCGGGGCTGAGCGACGCCGAGCTGCGGCCGTTCCGCAAGCGGTTCGGGTTCGTGTTCCAGGACCCGGCCTCGTCGCTGAACCCGCGGATGTCGATCCTCGACTGCATCGCCGAGCCGCTGCGGGTGCACACCGACCTCTCCGATGCGCAGGTGAGGGAGAAGGTCCAGGGCCTGCTCGACTCGGTGGAGCTGCCGCGCGACTTCGCCGAGCGCTACCCGCACGAGCTCTCGGGTGGTCAGCGCCAGCGCATCAGCCTGGCCCGCGCCCTGGCGCTCGAGCCCGATCTGCTCATCGCGGACGAGCCGACCTCGGCGCTCGACGTCTCGGTGCAGGCGCGCGTGCTGGAGCTGTTCCTCGACCTGCAGCAGCGCCTGCAGTTCGCGTGCCTGTTCATCACGCACGATCTCGCCGTGGTGGACCGGCTCGCGAACCGGGTGGCGGTCATGCAGCGCGGGCGACTGGTGGAGCTCGGCCCCCGCGACCAGGTGCTGCGCCGGCCGACCGAGGACTACACGCGCAGCCTCATCGCGGCCGTGCCCGTGCCTGACCCGGTGGAGCAGCGCCGTCGTCGCGCCGAGCGCGGCGACCTCCTCACCGGGGCCTGACGACCGGACCGAGAGGGGTCTTCCGTCTCAGCGATCCCAGGCGGCGACCTGGGCGCGGCGCTCGAGGCCGAGCTTGGACAGGACGGTGGAGACGTAGTTCTTCACCGTCTTCTCCGAGAGGAAGAGGGTCTCGGCGATCTCGCGGTTGGAGCGGCCGAGGCGCAGCTCGTCGAAGACCTTGCGCTCCTGCGCGGTGAGCTCGGCGAGCGGGTCGGGCTCGTCCTGGCGGCGCAGCCGGTCGAGCACCGCGCGGGTCATGGCGGGGTCGAGCAGCGACTGTCCGGCGGCGACCCGCTGCACCGCGTCGACCAGGTCGTTGCCGCGCACCTGCTTGAGCAGGAATCCCGAGGCGCCCGCCATGATCGCGTCGAAGAGCGCCTCGTCGTCCTCGTACGAGGTCAGGATCAGCACCGAGGTGCGCGGCGCCATGATCCGCACGCGGCGGCACAGCTCGATGCCCGAGCCGTCGGGCAGGCGCGCGTCGAGGACGGCGACGTCGGGCTGGAGGCTCTCGATCTGCGTGGCGGCCTCGCCGACGGTGCCGGCCTGACCGACCACCGTGATGGCGCCCGAGTCCTCGAGCAGGTCGCCGACGCCGCGCCGCACGACCTCGTGGTCGTCCAGCAGGAAGACGCGGATGGGTTCGCTCACGGGGTCAGCCTACGGAAGGTCGACTGCGGGCTCGGTGCTCTCGAGCGGGACCCGCCACGTCACCCGCGTGCCGCGACCGCCCGGACCTGGCTCGATCAGCAGGGATCCGCCCGACCGCTCGGCGCGCTCTCGCAGGTTGGCCAGACCGCTCGCGGGCTGCTGGTCTCCCATCCCGATGCCGTCGTCGGTGATCGTCGCGACGACGCCCTCGGGCGCGACGACGAGGTGCAGCCGCACCGAGGTCGCGCTCGCGTGCCTGATGACGTTGGCCAGCGCCTCGTTCATCACGGCGTGCACGTCACTGCGCCGGCCGATGTCGAGCAGGCCGAGGTCGCCCTCGATGTCGATCGACGGCGCGAAGCCCAGCGGCGCCGCGGTGGCCTTGAGCAGCCGGACCAGCCGCGCCTCGTCGGTGGCGGCGTCCGAGCCGAGGGCGAAGATCGCGCCGCGCAGGTCGGCGATGGCGCGGTCGACGTCGTCCACGGCCTGCGAGGCCCGGCCGGCCCAGGGCTCGTCCACGTGACGGGCGATCCGGTCGAGCGACAGGCCCACCGCGAACAGGCGCCCGATGACGAGGTCGTGCAGGTCGCGCGCAATGCGGTTGCGGTCCTCCACCACGGCCATCCGCGCCAGCTCGGCACGCGTGCCGGCGAGCTCGTCGAACAGTCGCGCGTTCGCGATGGCGGTGCCCGCGACGGCGGCCAGGCCGGTGACCAGCCGCTCGTCGTCCTCGCTGAAGCCGCCCGCCTTCTCGGTCAGGTAGAGGTCGCCGAACACGCGGCCGTCGATCCGGATCGGGACGCCGAGGAAGGCGCCCATCGGCGGGTGGTGGGGCGGGAAGCCGACCGAGTCCGGGTGCGAGGCGACGTCGTCGAGCCGCAGCGGCACGCCGTCGCGCAGGACCACCCCGAGCACTCCGGCGCCGCGCGGCAGGGCGCCGATCTCGGCGGCTGTCTCGTCGTCGATGCCCTGCGTCAGGAACTCGACGAGGCCCTCCTCCGGGTCGCTCCCGAGGACACCGAGGGCGCCGTAGCGGGCGCCCGTCAGGTCGCGGGCCAGCTCGATGATGCGGGCCAGCAGGCTGTCGAGATCGAGGTCGGACGTGACCGCGACGGCCGCCTCGACGATGTGCTCCCAGCGCTTCCGGTCCTGTTCGTCCACGCGCTCACCGTACCGAGGCCGACGGGCCCGAGGTCCCGAGAACTCGTGACCTTCGGCCCTGCCCCGGCGCCGGCGCGCGCGGCACGATGGAGGTGTCAGAAAGGAACGAGTCCATGAGCACCAACACCATCGTCGTCGGTGTCGACGAGACCCCCGCCGGAACGGCCGCCCTGAGCTGGGCCGCCCGTGAGGCGGAGCTGCGCGGCGCCGACCTCAAGATCGTGCACGTCTGGCAGATCGACGCGGCCGTTGCGATGGCCGGCGCCGAGGTGCCGTGGCTGGCCTACGAGACCGATGCCCGGTCGAACGCCGCCCGCTGGGTGGCCGACACGATCGGCGCGGAGGACGCGCAGGGCCGTCCCCGCCGCATCGACGTCGTGCAGGGTGCCCCCGGGCCGACCCTCGTCGACGCCTCCCGCGACGCGGCCATGCTCGTCGTCGGGACCCGCGTGCACACCGGCATCAGCCGGGTCCTGTTCGGCTCGGTGAGCCACTACTGCCTCACCCACGCGCAGTGCGTCGTCGTCGCCGTGCCGACCACCTCCACGGCGGAGACCGTCGACGTGGAGTCGGCAGACGAGCTCGTCGAGCACTGAGTCACGGCGGCCGGCCGCACCACCGGCCGCCCTCCCGGCCCGCGCTCCTCTTCTCGGGCGCCGGCCGACCCGGAGGCCTCGATCCCCGGAGGCCCTCCCACCCGCAGTCCCGGCGGCGACCCCACGCCGCCGGGGCTACGTTGGCGTCATGATCGAGCGCGTCCGTGGCCAGGCTGGTGCGGCGATCTTCGCCCGCGTGGCCGGACCCGAGGGCGAGGGCCGTCGCGACCGCATCCACGGCACGCCCGGCCCCCGGCGGTTCGCGCCGGGCGACCCCGTGTGGCGCGTCCACGGTGACGCCTCGATGTTCGTCGGTGGGATCCGCGCACTGCTGCTCCAGTCGCTGCACCCCCTCGCAATGGCCGGCGTCGACCAGCACTCGGGCTTCCGCGGCGACCCGTGGGGACGGCTCCAGCGCACGAGCGGCTTCATCGCGATGACCACCTTCGGCACGATCGAGCACGCCGACCGCACGATCGCCGCCGTGCGGGGCATCCACGAGCGCGTCACCGGCACCGCGCCCGACGGCCGGCCCTACGCCGCGTCCGACCCGCACCTGCTGCGCTGGGTGCACGTCGCCGAGATCGACTCCTTCCTGCGGGCGCACGACCGCTACGGCTCCATGCCGCTGACCCCGGCCGAGCGCGACCGCTACGTGGCCCAGGCCGCGGTCACCGCACGCCTGCTCGGCGCCACCGACGTGCCCGAGGACGTCGAGCAGCTGCGTGAGACGCTCCGGGCCTACCGACCCGAGCTCGAGAGCACGCCCGCCGCCCGCGCGGCCGCCCGCTTCATGCTGATCCACCCGCCCGTTCCGTGGACGGTTCGCGCCCCGTACGGGATGCTCGCCGCGGCCGCGGTGGGACTGCTGCCGCGCTTCGCCCGGCGGCCCCTGGGACTCCCGTGGCTGCCGGTGACCGAGGCGACCGCGGTGCGTGCCGGCGGCGTCGCCGTCACCCGCGCGATCGGCTGGGCGATGGCCCCGCCCGCGCGTTCCACGACATGAGGATCGGACCGAAGCACGACACAATGGACGAGTCCCCACCCGACACCTAGGAGTGATTCCTCGTGAAGAAGCTTGCGCTGCTGACGGCCGCTGCCGTCGGATACGTCCTCGGAACCCGCGCCGGCCGCGGCCGCTACGAGCAGATCAAGCGCCAGGCCGAGAAGGTGTGGCACACCGAGCCGGTGCAGACGACCGCCCACAAGGCCCAGGACACCGCCAAGGCCGCCGCGTCCGAGGCCGGCCACCGCGTCGCCGAGACCGCGAAGGACGTCTCGGGCACCGTCGCGGAGAAGGCCAAGGACGTGGCCGGCAAGGCCAAGGATGCGTCCGACACCGCAACCGAGAAGGTCAAGACCGCCGCCGACTTCTCGAAGGACGACGACTCGTCGCCGAGCCAGGCCACGCCGACGCCCGCCCCGGGCCCGGCCACCGTCGCCGCCGCCACCTTCGGCTCCGCCACGCCGACCACGAGCACGCCCTCCGGCACCACGTCGTCCTCCGACACCGGCTCGGAGGACTCCGCGGCGCCCCAGGCCGACGCCACGTCGCTCGCCTACAGCACCAGCTCGGAGGGCCTGCGCGCCGACGCGAGCAAGGCCGACGAGAAGGCGCCGTTCGACATCGACGAGGCCGGCTCCGACGACCTCGCGTCGCCGAACCCGCTCGGCACCGACGACCCGGACTCGCGCGCCTGATGCGGCTGAGGATCTTCACCGAGCCCCAGCAGGGCGCCTCGTACGACGACCTCCTCGCGGTCGCGCAGGAGGCCGAGCGGCTCGGCTTCGACGCCTTCTTCCGCTCGGACCACTACCTCGCGATGGGCGGCGACGGCCTGCCCGGACCGACCGACGCGTGGACCACGCTGGCGGGCCTCGCCCGCGAGACGTCCACGATCCGGCTCGGCACGCTGGTCACGAGCGCGACGTTCCGGCTGCCCGGACCGCTCGCGGTGACGGTGGCCGGCGTCGACCAGATGAGCCGGGGCCGCGTGGAGTTCGGCCTCGGCGCGGGCTGGTTCGACGCCGAGCACCGCGCGTACGGGATCGGGTTCCCCGACACCCCGGAGCGCTTCGACCGCCTGGAGGAGCAGCTCGAGGTCATCACGGGTCTGTGGGCGGACACCACCGGCTCGTACTCGTTCGACGGTGAGCACTACACGATCAGCGACTCGCCGGCCCTCCCCAAGCCGGCGCAGGAGCGGATCCCGGTGATCGTCGGCGGCAAGGGCAAGCGCCGCACTCCGGCGCTCGCCGCCCGGTTCGCGGACGAGTTCAACGTGCCGTTCGTCTCGGTGGAGGAGACCCGCACGCTGTTCTCGCGGGTCCGCGAGGCCTGTGAGAAGGCCGAGCGCGACCCGTCGACGCTGGCCTGGTCCAACGCGCTCGTGGTGCGCGCGGGCGCGGACGAGGCCGAGATCGCTCGCCGCGCCGCGGCGATCGGCCGCGAGGTCGACGAGCTGCGGGAGAACGGCCTGGCCGGCACCCCCGCCGAGATCGTCGACCGGATCGGCGCGTTCGCCGAGGCCGGCACCGAGCGGATCTACCTGCAGGTGCTCGACCTGTCCGATCTGGACCACCTGGCGCTCGTGGCCGAGGAGATCATGCCCCACGTGTGATCGCTCGAGAGCTCCGAGACGACGAGGCACCCGGACCGCTGCGGCGGCCGGGTGCCTCGTCGTTCTGGCCTTTGCGCAGGGCGAATGACACCGGTGTGATTTACCCACAGCATTGTCCCCACGTGGGGACAACTCATCCTCAGGACGGCGGTCCGACCTCCAGCGTCCCGCGCTCCATCTCCCACGTCAGGGCCTGCAGGAAGTCGATGATCGCCGGCCGCGCGTCGTGCGGCACCTTCGCCGCGATCGCTTTCATCCGGTCGTGCATGTCGGCCAGGTGCGCCGACATCTCGCGGCGGGCCTGCTCGGTGGGCACGAGCAGCACCGAGCGGCGGTCGGTGGGGTGCGGCGTCCGCTCGAGGTGCCCCGAGGCGACCAGTCGATCGACGAGCGTGGTGACCGCGGCGGTGCTGATGCCGAGATGGTCCGCCAGGCGGCGCGGCGTGACTCCCGGGAGCGCCCCCTGCACGACCCCGGCCTCGGCCTGCTCGACGGTCCGGATGACGTGGCGCAGCGAGCGGAGGTCGGTGGGGTTGACGCGCATCGAGTCGCTGAGGCGGTTCCGCATCTCGCGATCCGCGCGGACGAGCTCGCGAACCGCACGCAGCAGGCCGCGCTCGTCGTCGGTGTAGGCGGGCGCCACTGGGGTACGTGGAGTCAGGGGCACGGCACGACTCTATCCCTTATTTCTACAAGTTGATATCTAGACTGCTTAGCAATACGGTTTCAAGTGTCCCCAGGAGGAACCGTGGAACCCGTGCTCGATCTCTCGCCCGGTGCAGTGGATGCCGCTGCCTCGGCCGCTGCCGTGCGCGCGGACCTGCCCGACCGCCTCCCCCACGACGACCCCGACGATCTGGTCGTCCTGCTGGACGACGACCACCGGCCCATCGGCACCGCTCCGCGCCACGGCGTGCACGGAACCGACACCCCCTTGCACCTCGCGTTCTCCTGCTATCTGGTGGACGGAAAGGGCCGCGTGCTGCTCACCCGCCGCGCCCTGGGCAAGCGGTCGTGGCCCGGCGTCTGGACCAACTCCTTCTGCGGCCACCCGCGACCCGGCGAGGACCTCGTCGACGCGGTGAGCCGGCACGGGCGCGGCGAGCTGGGGCTCGAGCCCGAGGCGATCCGTCCCGTCCTGCCCGACTTCGCGTACCGTGCGGTCGACGCCTCCGGCGTGGTGGAGAACGAGGTCTGCCCCGTGTTCGTGGCCCGCACCAGCGATGACGTCGAGCCGCACCCCGACGAGGTCGAGGAGCACCGCTGGGTCGACGTGTCCGACCTGCGCGAGACCGTGCGGGTGGCGCCGTGGGCGCTCAGCCCGTGGCTCGTGGAGCAGGCCGCGGCGATGGAGGAGGCCGACGCGTGGCACGTGCTGGCACCGGACGAGACGGAGACCCGCCCATGACCCTCCAGTCCGAGCTCGACTCGCTGCTGCACTCCGCCCGGGTGCCCGGCCTCGCCCGCGACCACGCGGCGCTGCTCGACGCCCTCGACCTCGGCAGCTCGGGCGGCAAGCGCTTCCGGCCGTGGCTCGTCACCACCGTCCATGCCGCGTTCGACGGCGAACAGCCCGAGCCGGTGGTCGATGCCGTGGCCGCCGCCACCGAACTGCTGCACACGGCCTTCGTCATCCACGACGACGTGATCGACAACGACGACACCCGCCGAGGACGCTCGAGCGTGCCGGGGCTGTTCCGCAGCGACGCGGCCGAGCTGGGCACCGCGCCCGACGACCGCGACACCTACTCCCGCGCCGGTGCGATCCTCGCCGGCGACCTCGCGCTCGCCGCCGCGATCCGCGCCGTGGCCACGTGCGGCGCGGACGCTGCCGCCACGCACCGCCTGCTCGACCTCCTCGACGCCACGCTGCACGCGTCGGCAGCGGGCGAGCTGGCCGACGTGCGGCTCGCCCTCAGCCCCGAGATGCCGGGCGCCGAGGAGGCCATCGCGGTCACGGAGCACAAGACCGCGGTCTACTCGTTCGTGCTGCCGCTGCAGGCCGGAGCCGTGCTGGCCGGCGCCGACGACGCCGCGGTCCGCGCGCTGGGCGAGATCGGTCGGTGCCTCGGCATCGCGTTCCAGCTGCACGACGACGTGATGGCGATCTTCGGCGACCCCGCCGAGACCGGCAAGGACCCGCTCGGCGACCTACGCGAGGGCAAGCGCACGCCACTCATGGTGCATGCCTCGCAGACCGACGCCTGGGCCCGCATCGCCCCTCACCTGGGGGACCCCGAGCTCACGGAGGCCGCGGCGTCCGCCGTGCGCGAGGCGCTCCAGGAGTGCGGCTCGCGCCACCACATCGAGGACCTCGCCGAGGGGCACCTCACCGTCGCCCGCGAGCACGCGCGCTCGCTCGGCCTCGAGTGCTCGCTGCTCGACCCGCTGGTCGAGCAGGCGTGGCGGATGACGCCCACGGCGCTGACGCGGGCCGCCCAGGTCGGGGCGGCATGAGCGTCCTGCACCCGGACGACCACGGGAAGTCCGGCTCCACCGCCGCCACCGAGGCCTACGCGCTGTACGACGAGGTGGCCGAGGACGCCGCCGCGCTGGTCATCAAGCGGTACTCCACCTCGTTCTCGCTGGCGTCGCGGCTGCTCGCCGAGCCCGTGCGCACGCGCGTCTGCAACATCTACGCGCTCGTGCGGGTGGCCGACGAGATCGTCGACGCACCGCGCCCCGAGGGCGACCACGACCAGCAGTTGCGATTGCTCGACTCGCTCCAGGCCGAGGTCCACGAGGCGATGCGCACGGGGCACAGCGCGAACCTCGTCGTGCACGCCTTCGCGCGTACCGCCCGCGCCTGCGGGATCGGCACCGACCTCGTGGACCCGTTCTTCGACTCGATGCGCACCGACCTGTTCCGGACCGAGCACGACGAGGCCAGCTTCGCGACCTACGTCTACGGCTCGGCCGAGGTCGTCGGGCTCATGTGCCTCAAGGCCTTCCTGCTCGACCAGCCCGACGTCAACGGCGCGTACGAGGCGCTGGCCCCGGGCGCGCGACGGCTCGGCGCCGCCTTCCAGAAGGTGAACTTCCTGCGCGACCTCGGCGACGATCGCGACAACCTCGGCCGCAGCTACGTGCCCGGCCTCGACCCGGAGCACTTCGACGTGGCCATGCGCGACCGCCTGCTGGACGACATCGACGCCGACCTCGCGGCCGCCGCGGCCGTGATCCCCCAGCTGCCTGCCGGCAGCCGCCGGGCGGTGGCCGCCGCGCACGCACTGTTCGCCGAGCTCTCGCGCCGGCTGCGCCACGCCTCGCCCGAGCGGATCCGGTCCGAGCGCATCCGCGTGCCCGGGCCGGCCAAGGCCCGGGTCGTCGCGCGCGCCGTCACGGTGGGCGTCTGATGGGGCGCGTCACGGTCATCGGCGGCGGGATCTCGGGGCTCGCCACCGCCGCACTGCTCGCCGCCGACGGCTGGTCGGTCGACCTGCTGGAGCAGCGCGACGAGGTCGGTGGGCGCGCCGGAACGTGGGAGCAGGACGGGTTCCGGTTCGACACCGGCCCCTCCTGGTACCTCATGCCCGAGGTCTTCGACCACTTCTTCCGCCTGCTCGGCACCTCGGCCGCGGAGCAGCTCGACCTCGTCCGGCTCGACCCGGCGTACCGCGTCTTCTTCGAGGGCCACGCCGATCCGGTCGACGTGCTCACCACGCGCGCCCGGAACGTGGCCCTGTTCGACGCGATCGAGCCCGGGGCAGGCCAGCGTCTCGAGCAGTACCTCGACTCGGCCGACGACGCGCTCGCCATGGCGGTGGACCACTTCCTCTACACGAGCTTCGACCGGCCGGCGAACCTCGCGCACGCCGACGTGCTGCGCCGCGCGCCCCAGCTGGCGGGCCTGCTGGGCCGGTCGCTCGAGTCCCACGTCGCCTCGCGGTTCGACGACGTCAGGCTGCGCCAGATCCTGGGCTATCCCGCGGTCTTCCTCGGCTCGTCCCCGTCGCGGGCGCCGAGCATGTACCACCTGATGAGCGGCATGGACCTTGCCGGCGGGGTGCTCTACCCCCAGGGCGGCTTCTCCACGCTGATCGACGCGATCGCCGCCCTCGCGCGGGCGCGCGGGGTGCGGATCCACACCGGCGCCACCGTCATCGGCATCGACACCGTGGCGACCGATCGACTGCCCTTCGTGCCGGGTGCGCGGGCGCGCGTCGAGGGCGTCACGTTCCGCACCGCGGAGCGCATCGAGTGGATCGGCGCCGACGTCGTCGTCGGCGCGGCCGATCTGCACCACCTCGAGACGCGGCTGCTGCCCGAGCACCTGCGCACCTACCCCGAGTCCTGGTGGCGCCGCCGCGACCCCGGCCCCGGAGCCGTGCTCGCGTACCTCGGAGTGGAGGGCGAGCTGCCGCAGTTGGCCCACCACACCATGTTCTTCACGCAGGACTGGGCCTCGAACTTCGACGACGTCCTCGGGCGGCCCGGCCGCGTGCCCGACCCGGCGTCCTCCTACGTCTGCAAGCCGTCGGCCACCGACCCCACGGTCGCGCCCCCGGGTGACGAGAACGTGTTCGTCCTCGTGCCCGTCCCGGCCGACGTCGGACTCGGGCGCGGCGGCATCGACGGCACGGGCGACCCCGTGATCGAGAAGACCGCGGACGCCGCCATCGCACAGATCTCCGCTTGGGCTGGCGTTCCCGACCTGGCCTCGCGCATCAAGGTGCGCCGGACCGTCGGCCCCGGCGACTTCGCCGCCGACCTCAACGCGTGGTCGGGCGGCGCGCTCGGGCCCGCGCACACGCTGCGACAGAGCGCCTTCCTCCGCGCCCGCAACGCGTCGCGTCACGTGGACGGCCTCCTGTACGCCGGATCCAGCACGATCCCGGGCATCGGCCTGCCGATGTGCCTCATCAGCGCCGAGCTCGTGCTGAAGCGCCTGCGTGGCGACCGGTCGGCCGGCCCGATCGGGGAGCCCACCGGCACTACGGTGGACGCGTGAGCTGGCTCTACCTCGCCTCGGTCGTCGGGGCGGGCTTCTGCATGGGCCTGGTCGATCACCGCTGGCGGCTGTTCCTGTTCCGGTGGCCGCGCCGAGCGCTGGTCGTCCTGGCCATCGGGTTCGTGTTCTTCCTGGTGTGGGACCTCGTGGCCATCCAGCTCGAGGTCTACGGCCGCGGCGAGTCGCCGGCGATGACGGGCATCGAGGTCGCGCGCGAGCTGCCGCTCGAGGAGCTCTTCTTCATCGCGTTCCTCTGCTACGTCACGGGCGTGCTGCACGGCCTGTTCACGCGAGTCCTCGACCGCGAGGGAGCCGCGCGATGACGTACCTCGGACTGGCCGCCGTGTTCACCGCCGTCACCGTGCCGGTGCTGGCCGTCGCCGTGGTGAGGCGCCGACCCGACCGGCGCTGGTGGGCCGCCACCGGGCTCACGGCGCTCGCGCTGGTCGTGCTGACCGCGGTCTTCGACAGCATCATGATCGCCGCCGACCTGTTCCGCTTCGACGAGGAGTCGCTCACCGGGATCCACGTCGGGCTGGCCCCGATCGAGGACTTCGCGTGGCCGATCGCCGCCACGATCCTCGTCTCCTCGCTGCTGCTGCTCCTGGCGCCTGCGCGCGAGCCGGCCGAGGACCGGTCGTGAGTCGCGCCGGGCAGGTCCTGGCCTCGTCGCGCCCGCTGTCCTGGATCAACACGGCGTTCCCGTTCGGCGCGGCGTACCTGCTCGCCGACGGCGGGCTCGACGCGGCGTTCTGGATCGGCTGCATCTGGTTCCTCATCCCCTACAACCTGATGATGTACGGAATCAACGACGTCTTCGACTACGAGTCGGACCTGCGCAACCCGCGCAAAGGCGGGGTCGAGGGGATCGTGCTCGACCAGCGCGTGCACCGGCTGACGATCTGGTCGTCCGTGGTCACGAACGTGCCGTTCGTGGTCGTCCTCGCCGCGATGGGCTCGGCGGTCTCGAACCTCGTGCTGGCGATCAGCATCTTCGCGGTCATCGCGTACTCGGCGCCGGTGCTGCGGTTCAAGGAGCGGCCGTTCCTGGACTCGATCACCTCGAGCACGCACTTCGTGAGCCCTGCGGTCTTCGGCCTCGCCCTGGCCGCGGCCCGCGGCAGTGACGTCGAGGTCACCGTGCCCGTCGTGGCCGCGCTCCTCGGGTTCTTCGCGTGGGGCATCGGCTCGCACGCGTTCGGCGCGGTGCAGGACGTCATGGCCGACCGCGCCGCGGGCATCGGCTCGATCGGCACGGCGCTGGGCGCCCGCAACACCACGTGGTTCGCGCTCGGCGCCTACCTGCTCGGTGGCGTCTGCCTGCTGCTGCTGCCGTGGCCCGGCACGCTGGCCGCGCTGCTGGTGCTGCCGTACGTGGCGAACATCTGGCCGTACCGCTCGATCACCGACGCCACCTGCGAGGAGGCCAACGTCGCGTGGCGGCGCTTCCTGTGGCTGAACTTCCTGACCGGCTTCCTCGTCACGCAGCTGCTGATCTGGATCACCCTCACCTGACGGCGCGGAAGCGGTCCTGCCACCGCACCCACGGCGGTCGCTCGGCCCAGTTGAGCCGCAGGGTGGTGACGGCGCGGTCCATCCGGCGCGCCAGCTGGGCGCGGCCGCGCACCGAGCGGCCCGACACCGCCAGCCGCAGCGAACGGTCGTAGCGGATGACGGACTCCGGTCCCAGCACGAAGGCGAGGTCCATGTCGTCGTGGACGTCGTCGAACCGGTGCACCCGGTCGCGCACCCGCTCCCACGTGGTGCGGCGGACGGCCATGCTCGATCCCCACAACGGGTGGTGAGCGAGCGCGAGGTAGGTCAGCACGTAATAGGCGCCGAGGTAGACCACCGTGGCGATCTGCCGCAGGACGGGCGGGAGGTCGTGGAAGTAGCCGGCGCCGGTGACCGCGTCGACGCGGGGATCGGCCATCGCGCGAGTGACCTGCGCGACCCAGTCCGGGCCGGGCCGCGAGTCGGCGTCGAGCCGCGCGATCACCTCGCCGCGGGCGGCGTCGTAGCCGGTGGCCGCGGCGGGCGGGATCCCCAGGCGCGGCTCGGGGACCACGCGGGCTCCCGCGGCCTCGGCGACGGCAGCCGAGTCGTCGGCGCTCGCGTTGTCGACCACGACGACCTCGAGCGGTGTGACGGTCTGGGCCGCCAGGAGGCGCAGGCACTCAGCCAGCTCGGCGGCGTCGTCGTGGACGGGGATGACGACCGAGACGGTGCGCGCTGTCATCGCGGCTCCGCGGCGGAGGTGCGGCTGACGACGAGTGCCGCGACGACCGCCCCGATGGCGCCGGCGGCCAGGTCGCCGACGGTGTCGTCGTACCCCACCTGGATGCGGTCGTCGAGCCACGTGTGGCCCATCCACTCGAGGAACTCCCACACGACGGCGAGGGCGACGGCGGTGGTGATCGTGACGATGAACGCGCCGAGACGGGGTCGCGCGATGCGCGGGTCGTCGTGGGCCGGCAGCGCGCCGACCTTCACCAGGACCTGCCACGTGAGCGCGGCGATGAGGCCGGTGGCCGCGGCGTGGACCACGATGTCGAGCTCCGGGACCGCGAGGTACCAATCGAGCTGCGCGGCCCATCCGCCGAGCAGGAGGGTGCCGCAGTAGGCGACGTCGAGCGCGGGGCCGGTGCCGATCGCTCGCGGGATGAACAGGCCGCCGAGCACGAGGAAGAACAGGGCGAACCCCATCCAGCCGCCCTCGATCGTCGCCGCGACGACGCTCACGACGCCCGCCGCGCGCAGGGCGTCAGGGGCGATCAGCGGCATTCGACCATCCTACTGAGGACGGAGCGTCGCGGATGGTGGCCGGGCGGGTCGGCACGCGAAATCGCCCGGAATCGCAGGAATCACATCGGCGTAGTTTGTCCACACGTCTGTGCACAGCTGGGGACAAACCGGGCGTCTGCCGCGGTCATCGGAGGTGGGCGAAGTCGTCCACTCCCGGGTCCTCCTCGGCGAGCGAGAACGAGGCGACGGCCCGGGTCACCATGCCGGTGGCCAACAGGACGGCCACCGACACGGTGAAGGCCATGCCGCACAGGAACGCGAGCACCAGGGCGACCACGGCTCACGCCTCGCTCTCGCTCATGTCGTCCTCCGTCGTGCTCGTCCGTGTGGATGGAGAGCCGCGAGGAGCCGATTCAGGACCGAGAGCGGGCGGTCACCGTCAGCGGCGCGGCGTGTCCGGTCCGGTGTCGGGCTCCGAGCGGAGCACGTCCTCGCGGGTCTCGTCGTACCGCGCGTCGCCGGGCTGGTCGCCCGGCGTGTCGCCGTACTGCACGTTGCCGTTCTCGTCCGTCACGGCGCGCTCGCCGACGTGGTGCTCGTGCTGCTCCCCGGCCAGCGGTTGATCGGCGGTCTCGTTCCGGTGCACCACGTTGCCGTCCTTGTCGGTGATGACGTCCGGGTCGATCTCGTCCGCCTTCGACAGGCGGTGATCGGCGTGCTGCTTGGTCTCGTTGGCCTCGTGCTCGAGGTCCTTCGCCTGACGCTCGAGTCGCTCGGCATCGAGGCGCGCCTGATCGGCGTCAGCCCGAGCCGCGGCGGCGCCCGCCGCGGTCTGGTTCGCGGTGACCGAGGCCTCCCGAGCCTCGTCGCGCAGCTGCGCGGCCTCCTCGCGGTGACGGCGCTCCTGCTCCAGTCGGCGCTCCTCCTTGGCCTTGCTCCCCCTCTTCGCCAGCGCGGCCACGAGCGCCAGCAGCAGCAGGACCGCCACGACGGCGATCAGGATCCAGACCCAGGTGTCGACGTTGTCCATCGCACTTCTCCGTCCGCGGGCCGCGGCTGCGTCGGTCGACGCTGGTGCGCCGGGCCCTCTCATTCCTTGGTACCGCAGTCGAGACGAAGCCGCTCGTCGGATGAGAACGCGTCCCTGCAGGTCAGGCATGGGGCCCCGCGGTCATTTGCGCCAGAGCTCAGCTGCAGCCCTTCACCTCACGGCGCGAAGCAAAGCCCGACAAAGTCGGCACACACGACCGACGATCCTGGAATGATCTCGGTGTGACTCCTGAGGAAAGGCTGCGCGAGCTCGCCATCCGGCATGCTGCGTTCGCGTGGCTCGACCGTCAGCGAGCAGCGGGTCACGAAACATTCACGCAGCAGGACACCACTGGCCTTTCGTTGGCAGGCGAGACCATTCGCCTGATGCCGACTCAGCAGGGAATCTGGAAGCCGGGGAATCTTCAGGCGGCGCTCTCGTTCCGCACGGTCTACCGATCAGACGAGAGTCTTCGGCCGTATGACGACAACGTGGGAGGCGACGGGCTCTACCGGTACAAGATGCGCGGCGACGATCCCCATCACTATCAAAACCGTGCCTTGCGCGAGGCGATGGCGGAACAGCTTCCTCTGATCTGGTGGCAGGGAGTGCCTGGCGGCTATAGCGCGCTCTACCCCATCTACTTGATCGGCGAGGAGCGGGCAGATTTGCAGTTCGTCGTCGATATCGACGCGGTTCCTCAACCCGACATCGCTGCCTCGCAGGTGGACATCGAACTCGATCCCTCTTACCGCGAGCAGCTCACCAAACTCCGCCTGCATCAGCGACCTTTCCGAGCAGCCGTATTACGCGCCTACCGCACGTCGTGCGCCGTCTGCTCGCTTCGCCACAGCGATCTTCTCGACGCGGCCCACATTCAGGAGGATGGCGCTGGCGGACGTCCGGTGGTCACCAATGGTCTGTCACTGTGCAAGATGCACCATGCTGCCTATGACCGGAGGATCGTGGGGATCACGCCGTCGTATGAGGTCCGCGTCAACGCCGCCGTCTTGCAGGAAGTCGACGGTCCGATGCTGCGACACGGCATCCAAGAGTTCCATGGCAAGAGGCTGATGGTGATTCCGGAACGGCGAGCACAGCACCCCGATCGGTTGCTGCTCGAGGCTCGATACCAGGCATTTCTCGACGCGAGCTGATCCCTGACACGCGGGTCGGACAGCGCCTCAGGCGAAAGGGCCGTCGAGAAGCGCCCACTGGATCAGCATGATCGTCTTGGCGTCGACGATGTCGGTCCCGATCGCGGCGCGCGCCTCGTCGATGCCGAGCTCGACGATCTCGATGTCCTCGCCCTCGTGGGCGACGCCGTGGCGGGTCTCGTGCGCGTCGTCCGAGCGGTAGGGCGCGGCGAAGAAGTGGAGCCGCTCCGTGACGGAGCCGGGGCTCATGAACACGTCGAAGACGTGCTGCACGGGCCCGACCTCGATGCCGGTCTCCTCGGCGGCCTCGCGCCGGATCGCGGCCTCGGCGTCGTCCTCGTCGAGCAGTCCCGCGGCGGTCTCGATCAGCATCCCGTCGGGGTGCCCGTTGACGTAGACGGGAAAGCGGAACTGCCGCGTCAGGAGGATGGTCCTGGCGTCGGCGTCATAGAGCAGGATCGTGGCGCCGTCACCACGGTCGTAGGTCTCGCGCCGCTCCGTGCGCCACGTGCCGTCGGACATCCGCTGCTCGAACGTCGTCGCCCGCAGGACGTACCAGTCGTTCGCGAGCACCTCGACGTCTTTCACGACGACGTCGGGGTTGCGGTCCAGGTCCCGCCCGGTGAGGTGCAGTCCGATGCGCCCCCGGCGGTCCGGCGTGTCGATCCCCGCGGTCATCGGGCACCCACGATCAGTCTCTGCATGCTGACGATCGTAGGGCGGACCTCCAGCGTTGCGGTCGGATCAGTCGGCGGCGACCGGTGCCGAAGGGTCGAGGGCGACCAGCATGTCGGGCACCGCACGCCCTTCCGGTGCGGCCATGTTCATTCGAGTCACGATCGAGACTCCGTCTTCGGTCAGTGGCATGGCGAACCGTGCTTTCATGCCCTTCTGACGAAGGGACGACGCGTACTCGTCGACGGCACTCAGCAGCGTGGTCCAGTCCTCGGCCCACCACGCGGCGGGCAGGTCTTTCCCGAGTTCCCGCGCCGGCACCGATTCGATCGCAGTCGGGATGCTACGTGCCGTCGAACGGAACGCGGTCAGGGCTGTCGACCGCTGAGCGGGCTGTTCTGGCAACCCGCCCTTCGCGGATCGGACCATCTCCGCGCATGGCTCCTCCACGGCGGCGATGACCGTACTGTTCTCGATGAACCCGAGCCGGTCGTGCGTGGCATAGGCGTACATCCCCCAGGCCCACGTGCCCCACATGCCCCACATACCCACGAACGCGACGACGGGAACGGCGAGGGTCACGACCACGGCGACGATGACCCAGCGACGCGTTCGCGACGGCGGCGGCGAGTGCGCCGGAGGTGCCGACCACTCGGGTCCTCACGGTCCGCCTGTCCAGGAGCTCACAGGGTCAGCGTGTCAGCTGGAGACCACGTTCGAGGCCGCATCGGCGGGCATCCAAGGAGGGCCAGCAGTGAGTGGTGGAGCCTAGGGGACTCGAACCCCTAACCCCCTGCTTGCAAAGCAGGTGCGCTACCAATTGCGCCAAGGCCCCGTGGTGGGTGTGTCAGACGGAGTCGCTGTGCTGCGCCCAGGGATCGGGCTGCGCAGCGGCCTTGCGGCGGCTGGAGAACCAGACGGCTCCGGCGACCGCGAGTGCCAGGGTGAGGATCTTCTTCACGTCGATTCCTCCTTCGGTGGGCCTAGATGGACTTGAACCATCGACCTCTTCCTTATCAGGGAAGCGCTCTAACCGAGCTGAGCTATAGGCCCCGGGCAGCAATAGAAGAGATTACCCGAAGGTCCCCGGCGAGTTCCAATCGGGTCGGCGAGTGGTGGATCACGTGCCGTCCAGTGGCGCGAAACGGCCCGCCACTCGTCGAGTGGCGGGCCGTTTCGCGCCACTCGCGGGGAGGGGCGGCTGCAGGCGTTACTGGCGCTCGCCGAACGTCATCTCGATGCCGCCGAGGATGCCGGAGGCGAGGTTGTAGAGGTGGGCGGCGATCGTGGCGAGGGCCGTCATGAAGATGACGTTGAGGCTCGACACGAGGAGCGTCAGGCCGACGACCCGGCCGAAGCCCAGGTACTCGGTGATGTCGAAGCCGGAGGCGTCGTCGGCGAGCACGTTGGAGACGCTGTCGTTCAGGGCGCCCCAGACGCCGGTGATCTGCATGACCAGCCAGAACACCGTGACCGCGACGACGCTGACGACCATGAGCGCCACCGAGACGACGAACGCCATCTTCGTGACGCTCCACGGCTCGACGTGGCTGAGCTTGAGGCGCGCGGAGCGACCCGAGGCCGCCGGAGCGGTCTTGGTGACCTCGCCCGCGGACTCTGCCTGCTTCGGCGCCTTCTTGGGCTCGGGCTTCTGCTTCTTGGCGGGAGCCGGCTTCGGCTCGGCCTTCTGCTGAGGCTTCGCGGCGGGAGTCGTCGCCGGCGCGGCGGCAGGGGCGGCAGCCGGAGCGGCCGCGGCCTGCGTGGACGCCGACGCGGCGGCAGCGGCACCCCCGGCAGCGGCAGCGGCGCCACCGACGGCAGCACCCGCGCCCGGACCCTTCGGCGCCGGAGCAGCCTTGGCCTCAGGACGCGAGGGCGCCTTCTTCGGCTCGGCCTTCTTCGGCTCAGGCTTCGCCACCGGCTGGGCCGGCACGGCCTTCATCGTCTGCGTGGGACGGTCGTCGGCCGACGGCGCGGGCGCCTTCGGCGGGGCCGGCTGGTCGTCACGGACCGCCGGGATCACCGAGGTCGCGTCGGGCGATGCCTTGGTGGTGCGCGCGTACTCCGCCTTGCTCAGCGGCCGGCGCGCGGTGACCGAAGGGGTCGTCCCGTTCGCCTTGGCGTTCTTGGCAGGCATGCCGTTCTGCTGACCGTTCTCCGGCTTCTGCTCACTCACTGTCGTCCCCGCTCGCGTTCGACTGCTCGGCCGTCTCGTCGTTCTCGTCCGTGCTCTCCGGGGTGGTGACCTCGGTGTTCCGGGCGATGGTGACCACGCGGTCGTTGCCCTTGAACTTCACGAAACTCACTCCCATCGTGCCACGGCCCTTCACAGGAACGCCGGACACGAGGCTGCGTGTGATCTGTCCGGACTCGGTCACGCTGATGACGTCGTCGGTGTCGCGCAGCACCAGACCGCCCACCAGCTCGCCGCGCGACTCGGTGATCTGCATGGCCTTGATGCCCAGTCCGCCACGGCCCTGGACGCGGTACTCGTCGATGCGCGTCTTCTTGGCGTAGCCGCCGTCCGTGACGGTGAAGACGTACAGCTTCTGGCTGTCGTCGTCCTCGCCCTCGCCCTCCTCGTCGGCGCCGGCCTTGATGACCGTCATCGACAGCAGGGAGTCGTCGTCGCGGAACTTCATGCCCGTGACGCCCGAGGTGGCGCGACCCATCGGACGCAGCTGCTCGTCGTCGGCGCGGAAGCGGATCGACTGCGCCTTGCGGCTGATCAGCAGGATGTCGTCCTCGGGCGAGACCAGCTCGGCCCCGACCAGCTCGTCGTCCTCGTCGCGGAAGTTGATCGCGATGACGCCGGCCTGGCGCGGGCTGTTGTAGTCCGTGAGGCGTGTCTTCTTCACGAGGCCGCGCTTCGTGGCGAGCACCAGGTAGGGCGCCTGCTCGTAGTCGCGGACCGCCAGCACCTGCGCGATCTCCTCGTCGGGCAGGAACGCCAGCAGACCGGCCACGTGACCGCCGCGCGCGTCGCGACCGCCCTCGGGAAGGTGGTACGCCTTCGCGCGGTAGACCCGGCCCGCCGTGGTGAAGAACAGGATCCAGTGGTGCGCGGTCGTGGAGAACACGTGCTCGACGACGTCCTCACCGCGCAGCGACGCACCCCGCACGCCCTTGCCGCCGCGGTTCTGCACGCGGTAGAGCTCGGTCTTCGTGCGCTTGGCGTAGCCGCCCTTGGTGATCGTGACGACGAGCTCCTCGTCGGGGATCAGGTCCTCGTCCGAGAGGTCGCCGTCGGCCGCGATGATGCGCGAGCGGCGGTCCTCGCCGTACTTCGCGACGATCTCGGCCAGCTCCTCGCCGACGATCTCGCGCTGACGCTTCTCGCTGGCCAGGATCGCCTTGTACTCGGCGATCTCGGCCTCGATCTCGCCGAGCTCGTCGATGATCTTCTGACGCTCGAGCGCGGCCAGGCGACGCAGCTGCATGTCGAGGATCGCGGTGGCCTGGAGCTCGTCGATGTCGAGCAGCTCCATCAGGCCGTGGCGGGCCTCGTCGACCGTGGGGCTGCGACGGATCAGCGCGATCACGTCGTCGAGCTGGTCGAGGGCCTTCACGAGGCCACGCAGGATGTGGGCGCGCTCCTCGGCCTTGCGCAGGCGGTACTCGGTGCGACGACGGATGACGTCGACCTGGTGGCGGATCCAGTGCGAGATGAAGCCGTCGAGGGTCAGCGTGCGCGGGACGTCGTCGACGATCGCGAGCATGTTGGCGCTGAAGTTCGTCTGCAGGTCGGTGTGCTTGTAGAGGTTGTTCAGCACGACCCGGGCCACGGCGTCGCGGCGCACCTCGATGACGATGCGGCGGCCGGCGCGGTCGCTGGACTCGTCGCGCAGGTCGGAGATGCCCTGCACGCGGCCCGTCTGCGCCAGGTCGGCGATCTTGCGCATCAGCGCGTCCGGGTTCACCTGGTACGGCAGCTCGGAGACGACGAGCTGCATGCGGCCCTTCGTGTCCTCCTCGATGTTCACCACGGCGCGCATCGGCACTGAGCCACGGCCCGTGCGGTACATCTCCTCGATGCCGTGGGTTCCGACGATGAGGCCGTCGGTGGGGAAGTCGGGGCCCTTGATGCGGGCCAGCAGCGCCTCGAGGAGCTCTTCGCGAGACGCGTCGGGGTGCTCGAGGGCCCACTGCACGCCCTCGGCGACCTCGCGGAGGTTGTGCGGCGGGATGTTGGTGGCCATGCCGACGGCGATGCCGGCCGAGCCGTTGACCAGCAGGTTCGGGATGCGCGCCGGCAGGACGGTGGGCTCCTGCGAGCGGCCGTCGTAGTTCGGCTTGAAGTCGACGGTCTCCTGCTCGATGTCGCGGAGCATCTCCATCGCGATGGGCGCGAGCTTGCACTCGGTGTACCGCATCGCGGCGGCCGGGTCGTCGCCCGGCGAGCCGAAGTTGCCCTGGCCGCTGATCATCGGCGCGCGCATCGACCACGGCTGCGCCAGACGCACGAGGGTGTCGTAGATCGCCGAGTCGCCGTGCGGGTGGTACTGACCCATGACGTCACCGACGATGCGGCTGCACTTGTTGAAGCCGCGGTCGGGGCGGTAGCCGCCGTCGTACATCGCGTACAGGACACGACGGTGCACCGGCTTGAGGCCGTCGCGCACGTCGGGCAGCGCGCGCGCCACGATCACGCTCATCGCGTAGTCGATGTACGAACGCTGCATCTCGTCCTGCAGCTCGACCGGTTCGATGCGGTCGCGCTCGATCGGGGTGTCGGTCACTTCTGTGTCCTTCTGTCTGTGGCCGGGCTACGCAGCGCGCCGCCGACCACCGGGGAGGTGGAGGTCAGATGTCGAGGAAGCGGACGTCCTTGGCGTTCCGCTGGATGAACGAGCGTCGCTGGTCGACGTCCTCGCCCATGAGGATCGTGAAGATCTCGTCGGCCACGGCGGCGTCGGCGAGGGTGACCTGGCGCAGCAGGCGGCCGTCGGGATCCATCGTGGTCTCCCACAGCTCGCTGGCGTTCATCTCGCCGAGACCCTTGTAGCGCTGCACCGGAGCCTCCTTGGGCAGGCGGTAGCCGGCCTCGGTGCCCGCGGCGACCACCGCGTCGCGCTCGGCGTCGGAGTACGCCAGCTCGTGCGCGTGGTTCGTCCACTTGACCTTGTACAGCGGGGGCTGCGCGAGGAACACGTGGCCGGCGTCGATGAGCGGCTTCATGAACCGGAACAGCAGGGTCAGCAGCAGCGTGGTGATGTGCTGGCCGTCGACGTCGGCGTCGGCCATCAGCACGATCTTGTGATAGCGCAGCTTGGCGATGTCGAAGTCCTCGTGGACGCCGGTGCCGAGGGCGCTGATGATCGCCTGGACCTCGGTGTTCTGCAGGATCTTGTCGATCCGCGCCTTCTCGACGTTGAGGATCTTGCCGCGCAGGGGCAGGATCGCCTGGGTCGCGGGATCGCGGCCGTTGCGGGCCGAGCCGCCGGCGGAGTTGCCCTCCACCACGAAGATCTCGCACTCCTCCGGGTTGCGGCTGGAGCAGTCCACCAGCTTGCCCGGGAGGCCGCCGCCGGAGCCGAAGCCCTTGCGGTTGCGGGCGAGGTCGCGCGCCTTGCGGGCGGCCACGCGCGCCGCGGCGGCGTCGATCGACTTGCGGACGATGTTCTTGCCCTCGGCGGGGTTGCGCTCGAACCAGGCGCCGAGCTCGTCGTTCAGCACCTGCTGGACGAAGCCCTTGGCCTCGGTGTTGCCGAGCTTGGTCTTGGTCTGGCCCTCGAACTGCGGCTCGGCGAGCTTGACCGAGATGATCGCGGTGAGGCCCTCGCGGATGTCGTCGCCGGTGAGGCGGTCTTCCTTCTTCTTGATGAGGTTGTTGGTCTCGGCGAAGCGGTTGACCGTGGTGGTCAGCGCCGCGCGGAAGCCCTCCTCGTGCGTGCCGCCCTCGTGCGTGTTGATCGTGTTGGCGAAGGTGTGGACCGACTCGCTGAAGCTGTCGTTCCACTGCATCGCGAGCTCGAGCGACAGGCCGTTCGCCTCGTCCTCGCGCTCGAGGTTGATGACGTCGCGGTGGATCGGCGCCTTGCTGCCGACGTTGATGTGGTTGACGTAGTCGACCAGGCCGCCGTCGTAGCGGAACGTGACCTCGCGCTCGACGTCGTCGGCGACGCCGTTGGGGTCGTCCTCGCCCTCGTGGCGCTCGTCGCGCAGCGTGATCTCGAGGCCCTTGTTGAGGAACGCCATCTCACGAAAGCGCGTCTTGAGCGTCTCGTACTCGTAGGTGGTGGTCTCGAAGATGTCGGCCGAGGCGTAGAACGTGGTGGTGGTGCCGGTCTCGTCGGTGGCCTCGCCGCGCTCGAGGGGAGCGTCCGGGACTCCGTACGTGAACGACTGGGTCCAGCGGTAGCCGTCGCGCTTGACCTCGACGTGCATCTTCGTGGAGAGCGCGTTCACGACCGAGACGCCGACGCCGTGCAGACCACCGGACACCTTGTAGCCGCCGCCGCCGAACTTGCCGCCGGCGTGCAGCGACGTGAGCACCAGCGTGACCGCGGGGATCTTCTCCTCGGGGTGCTCGTCGACCGGGATGCCACGGCCGTCGTCGACGACCTTGACGCCGCCGTCGGCCTGCAGCACCACCTGGATGTTGGTGGCGTAGCCGGCGAGGGCCTCGTCGACCGAGTTGTCGACGACCTCGTAGACGAGGTGGTGCAGGCCACGCTCACCGGTGGAGCCGATGTACATGCCGGGTCGCTTGCGGACCGCCTCGAGCCCTTCCAGGACCTGGATGTTGCTCGCGTCGTACGTGCTGGGTGTCTCGGGCGCCTGGGTCACTGAACCAGTATACGGGGCCATTCTGTGCGTCTCACGGCACGACACCTTCTGTGGAGCGTTGTTCCTTCATCCACAAGTGCCGCTGAACGGCGCTAGAAGGCCGCTGGGAGTCACGACGAGGGGGTCGATCAAGGTTCCCATCGTCCACGAGCCTTCTGGGGCGTCCGCGAGGCTCTCCGCAACCTGGCTGTCACCCACGGTCTGGGAAAGTGGAGGGGTGAGCTCCACGACCCGCGTCCCGTCACGGGTGTCGGGGCCGGCGCTGGTGGTCGGCGCCGCCGCCGTCACCGCGTTCGTCGTGCTCGTGCGCGTCGCCCTGATGTCCGAGCGCGGCCAGGCCGCCGACGAGCACGCGATGCTCACGGTGGCAGCCGGGCGCGAGGCCGAGCTGACCCTGCTGTCGATCCTGGGGCGCGTGCCGATCTGGTCCGGCGCGACGCTCGCGGTCGTGTGCCTGCTGCTGGCCGCCCGGCGCCACCACTGGCGCGCCGTCATCGGCGCGGCGGTCGTGATCGTGGGCGCGAACGTCACCACGCAGGTCCTCAAGCAGGGTGTCCTCGAGCGGCCCGACCTCGGGTACGGCTTCCACAACTCGCTGCCGAGCGGGCACGTCACGGTGGCCGCGTCGGTCGTCGCCGCGCTGATGCTGGTCGTGCCGGCGGGGGCGCGGGCCGCCGTGGCGGGACTCGGCACGTTCGCCGTCGGGCTGACCGGCCTCTCGACGATCGTCGCGGGGTGGCACCGGCCCGCCGATGTCGTCGCTGCGCTCGTGGTCGCGCTCGGCTGGTTCGCGGTGGCCGTCGTGGTGCAGGGCGGTCGTCGGGCGAGGGCTCGGGCCGTGCTGCCCACTGCGCTGGTCGGCGCCGTCGCCGCCCTGATCGCGATCGTGCTGATCGGCGTGCGTCCGGTGGAGGGGATGGACGGCTTCGTCGACGCCTCCCTGGTGCTCGGCGCCGTCGCCTCGGTCACCGCTGTCACGGTGTCGGCGATGGCCTGGATCGCGCCCGACGCCTGAGCCCGCCCCTCCGGGGTGACGAACGATGAGGCATTGCGCCCCGCTGGGGTGCCCGAATGCCTCATCCTGCGTGCTCACCCGTAGGTGTCGCGCGGACCGCGGCCCTTCACCGAGCGGCGGCCCTTCTTCCAGCTCGGCGCCTGCGGACCCCGGACGTCGATCCGCAGCACCTGGCCGTCGCCGAGCTCCTCGTTGAGCTTGGCCACCAGGCGCGGGGCGAGCAGCTTGAGCTCCTTGGCCCACGCGGTCGAGGAGGTCTCGAGGTGCACGACACCGTCGGAGAAGCTGTCGACCCTGCAGTGCTGCGCCACCTCGGGGCCCACGATCGCGGCCCAGTCGGAGAACACCCGCGACGCGGCGAGCCGGTCGTTCCAGCCCTGGTTCTGCACCATCTCGCCGAGGACGTCGCCCAGTGCGACGGCGTCCTCGCGGCCGCCGCGACGCGGTGGGGCGTTGCGGCTCATCGGCCGGCGGGTGCGAGCGGGCGGCGCGTTGCCGTTGCGGTAGGCGTCGGCGATCTCGCGCGCGAGGCGCAGGACGTCGTCGTCAGCCACGCGGGGTCACCACCGCGGCCGCGACGTCGAACGACTGGCCCACCAGCTCGGGCGGCACGTCGCCCTCGACCGCCGCCGTCACCAGGACCTGCTCGGCCGCGGCCACCCGGGCGGCCAGCCGCGAGCGTCGATCGCTGTCGAGCTCGGCGAACACGTCGTCGAGGATGAGGATCGGGTCGTCGCCCTCCTCGCGCAGCAGCGCGAACGCCGCCAGTCGCAGGGCCAGCGCGAGCGACCACGACTCACCGTGGCTCGCATATCCCTTCGCGGGAAGCGCGCCGATCGAGAGCAGCACGTCGTCGCGGTGCGGACCGACGAGGCTGATGCCGCGCTCGAGTTCCTCGCGCCGGCGGCGACCGATCTCGTCGAGCAGCGCCTTGGCGATGTCGTCGGGATCGCGCAGGTCCTGCACCCCCTCGACCGAGGGCTTGTAGTCCAGCGACACGACCTGCCGGTCCGCGGCGGCGCCAGCCGCGACGTCACGGTACGCGTCGGTGGCGTGCGGGGCCAGGGCGTCGAGGAGCGCGAGCCGCGCCGCGACCAGCTGGCCGCCGACCCGCGCGAGGTTCTCGTCCCAGATGTCCAGCGTGGAGATCTCGATGTTGCTGCGGCGGCCGGCGGTCTTCAGCAGCGTGTTGCGCTGCTTGAGCACCCGGTCGTAGTCGGCCTTCGCACCGGCCAGGCGCGGCGTGCGCATGACGATGAGGTGGTCGAGGAAGCGGCGGCGGTCGGACGGGTCGCCCTTCACGAGGGCCAGGTCCTCGGGGGAGAACAGCACGGTGCGCGCGATCCCGACGAGGTCGCGCACACGCGGCAGCGGGTTGCCGTTCACCCGCGCGCGGTTCGACTTGCCCGGCGTGATCTCGAGCTCGAGCAGCGCGGAGCGGTCCTCGCGCTGCAGTTGCGCGCGCACGATCGCGCGGTCGGCGCCGGCGCGCACGAGCGGAGTGTCGGAGGAGACGCGGTGCGAGTCCAGCGTGGCGAGGTAGTCGATCGCCTCCACGAGATTGGTCTTGCCCTGGCCGTTGGCGCCGATGAAGGCCACCGGACCCGCGGCCAGCTCGATCGCGACCGAGCCGTAGGACCGGAAGTCGGTCAGCTCGAGCCGGGTCACGTGCATGCGCCCAGCCTACGGCCGGCGAGATCTGTAGCGGTGTCCACCTGTTTCAGCCGATTTCGGCGCTGAAAGGGTGGATACCGCTACAGATCTGGGTCGCGGGAGCGACAGGATCAGGCCGGCGGGACGTCGGGGCTCTCCTGGGCAGCGCGGACCGCGTGGCCGCCGAACTGCTGCCGCATCGCGGCGACGGCCTGCATCGCGGCCGACTCGTCCTGGCGCGAGACGAAGCGCGCGAAGAGCGAGGCGGCGATCGTGGGGGCGGGCACCGCGTTGGCGATCGCGGCCTCGACGGTCCAGCGACCCTCGCCCGAGTCCTCGGCGTAGCCGCGGACCTTCGACAGGCCCGGATCCTCCTCGAGCGCCTTGACCAGCAGGTCGAGCAGCCACGAGCGCACGACCGTGCCGACGCGCCAGGAGTCGAGCACCTCGGTGACGTTCTCGACCATGTCGACGGCCTCGAGCAGCTCGTAGCCCTCGGCGTAGGCCTGCATCATCGCGTACTCGATGCCGTTGTGGACCATCTTGCTGAAGTGGCCGGCGCCCACACGGCCCGCGTGCACGAAGCCGTTCTCGGCATCGGGACGCAGTGCGTCGAACGCGGGCTGGACCTTCGCGATGTCGTCGGCGTCGCCGCCGGCCATCAGCGCGTAGCCGTTCTCCAGTCCCCAGACGCCGCCGCTCACGCCGCAGTCGACGTAGCCGATGTTCTTCTCGGCCAGCTGCGCCGCGTGGATCTCGTCATCGGTCCAGCGCGAGTTGCCGCCGTCGACGACCACGTCGCCCTCGGAGAGCAGCTCCTTGAGCTCGGTGATCGTGCTGTGCGTGGGGTCCCCGTGCGGGACCATCACCCACACCACCTTGGGGCTGGGCAGCTGGTCGACCAGCTCGGCGAGCGACGTCACGTCGCTCAGCTCGGGATCGCGGTCGTAGCCGATGACCGTGAGGCCGGCATTGCGCATGCGTTCGCGCATGTTGCCGCCCATCTTTCCCAATCCGACGAGTCCGATGTGCATGGGCGCCTCCCGACGTCGTGGCGCGTTCAGTTCTGAAGACGAACCGGCATGATCAGGTAGCGGAACGCGCCATCGGGATCCGCTCCCACCTCCGCGACTCCGGACATCGCGGCGGGCTTGGTGTGCTGCGTGAAGGACAGGTGCACGACCGGCTCGGTCATGACCGACAGCCCTTCCAGCATGTAGTTCGGGTTGAAGCCGATCGAGATGTCGTTGCCCTCGATCGTGGCCTCGACGCTCTCGGAGGCCTGGGCCTCGTCGCCGCTGCCGGCCTCGAGGAGCACCTGGCCCTCGGAGAACGACAGCCGCACGGGCGTGTTGCGCTCGGCCACGAGGGCCACGCGCTTCACGGCGTCGACGAGCGTCTGGGTGCCGACGTAGGCGACCGTCTCGGCCTGCGCCGTGAACAGCTGGCGCACGCGCGGGAAGTCGCCCTCGAGCAGACGGGTGGTGGTGCGGCGGACGCCGCCGCCGACCGTGCCTTCGAAGCCGATGAGGCCGTCGCCGGACTCGCTGGTGGAGACCGCGATCGTGATGTCGCCGCCTGCGGTGAGCGCCTTGGCGGTGTCGGACAGCACGCGGGCGGGCACGAGTGCACGCGCCGAGATGTCGGAGGCCTCGGGGTACCAGGCGAGGTCGCGCAGGCTGGCGCGGAACCGGTCGGTGGCCATGAGGGAGATCGTCGAGCCCTCGAGCTCGAGGCGGATGCCGGTGAGCAGCGGCAGCATCTCGTCGCGCGAGGCGGCGGCGCTGGCCTGGCCGACGGCGGTGGCGAAGTCCTCGGCCTTGACCGTGCCGGACGAGGTGGGCATCGCGGGGAGCTGGGGGTACTCGTCGACCGGCATCGTCTGCAGGCTGAAGCGCGAGCTGCCGCACGTGACTTGGACCTTGGTGCCGTCGTGGACGAGGTCGACGGGCTTGCCGGCAGGCAGCGCGCGGACGATCTCGGCGAGGAGGCGGCCCGAGACGAGCGCCTTGCCCTCGTCGCTGACCTCGGCGGGCAGCGTGGCGCGCGTGGAGGTGTCGTAGTCGAAGCCCGAGAGGTGCAGCTCGTCGCCGACCGTCTCCAGCAGCAGGCCCGTGAGCACCGGGACGCTCGGGCGGGTCGGCAGGCTGCGGGCGGTCCAGCCGACGGCGTCGGCGAGGGTGTCGCGATCGATGCGGAACTTCACGTTCGGAGGCCTCTCATTCGTCAGTCGAATCCTGCCACGGTGAGCGTTCTTCCACACCCATGGGTGCACGTGACTTCGACTCGGGTTTCGGTCTTTGTACTTTCCGTCGTCGTAGTAGGGGCTGTGGATTCGGTGGACAACCCTCGTTTGTGCTGCGCTGCGGGAAATCTGTCGGTGGATGAAGTTGTGGTTCGTGCAGTGGGGGGACTCGTCCGGGCTGTGGACGATCATCGCGTGTTCACATGTGATTCACATGCAGATCGCCCGGATGCACCGATGAGGGCCGTTCATGCACAGGCGTTTCCCCAGGTGTGGGCGCCGCAGCACGTCAAGACTGGCGAGCCTGCTGGCGGATGCGTGCCGTCAGCTCGGTGACCTGGTTGTAGACGGCGTGCTTCTCGGCCATGAGCTTGCGGATCTTGCGCTCGGCGTGCATCACCGTGGTGTGGTCGCGGCCGCCGAACTCGCTGCCGATCTGCGGCAGGGACATCTCGGTCAGCTCGCGGCACAGGTACATCGCGATCTGGCGGGCCAGGACGAGGTTGCGCGAGCGGTTGGGGCCGCACAGCTCCTCGATCGTGTACTCGGAGTAGGCCGCGGTCTGGGCCATGATCATGCCGGCGGTGATCTCGGGGTCGTCGCCCTCGGCGATCAGGTCCTTCAGCACGATCTGCGCGAGCTGGAGGTCGACCGTGGTGCCGTTGAGGTTGGCGAAGGCCGTGGCGCGGATGAGCGCGCCCTCGAGCTCACGGATGTTGGTCTGCACCTTGCTGGCGATGAACTCGAGAACGTCGGCCGGCGCTGTGAGCTTCTCGGTGGCGGCCTTCTTGCGCAGGATGGCGATGCGGGTCTCGAGGTCGGGCGGCAGCATCTCGGTCTGCAGCCCCCAGCTGAACCGGTTGCGCAGGCGCTCCTCGAGGGTGCGCAGCTCGGCCGGCGGCCGGTCGGACGTCATCACGATCTGCTTGTTCTCGTTGTGCAGCGCGTTGAAGGTGTGGAAGAACTCCTCCTGCGTCGCGTCCTTGTTCTCGATGAACTGGATGTCGTCGACGAGCAGGACGTCGATCTCGCGGTACTTGCGGCGCAGCGCGGGGGTGCGGTTCTCGCCGATAGCGTTGATGACGTCGTTCACGAACTCCTCGGAGCTGACGTAGCGGACGCGCGACGAGGGGTAGAGGTTGATCACGTAGTGACCGATGGCGTGCAGCAGGTGGGTCTTGCCCAGGCCGGAGTCGCCGTGGATGACGAGCGGGTTGTAGGCCTTGCCCGGCGCCTCGGCCGCGGCGACGGCGGCCGCGTGGGCGAAGCGGTTCGACGAGCCGATGACGAAGTTCTCGAACTGGTAGCGCGAGTTGAGTCGGGCCTCGGCGATGTTCGCGCGGTGGGTGGGGCCGGGGCCGCCCTGTCGTGCGGTCGGGCGGCTGACCCAGCTGGGGGTCAGCGAGTCGTCGTCGTCCTCGAAGTCCTCGTCGCGGTCGACAAGACGATTTGTCGACTTGTCGCCTTCTGGTTCCTCCTCGACGGTGATGGGCCCGGACACCAGGTCGGGCGCCTCGTCGACGACGTCGGGATCGATCGTGACCACGAGGCGGATGTCCTCGCCGGCCTGGGTCGTCAGCGCCTGCTCGAGGGCCGGGCGCACGCGCGACTCGAGCTGGGCGCGCGAGAGGTCGTCGTGGACGGCGACGATGAGGATGCCGTTGTGCAGCGAGAGCGGCTTGGCCGCGTAGACGAAGACCTTGGCTCCGGGGGACAAGGTGGCGACGGAATCGCGCCAGACGGTCTCCAGCTCCAGCTCAGCCTCGTCGCGCACCGCACAGCCTTCCTTCCCACCCATGGCAGGACGTTTCCCGAGTTCTTCCCGGCATCGAGGTCGACCGACGACGGTTGTTCACACTGTTGTCCACACGTTGTGTATGAATCGGGTGGACGACACGTCCGTTCAGGGGAGGTGTCCTGTGGATATCCGGTGACGCTAGCAGCCGGTGCCGACCCGTCACAAGCGGGTTCGGCGATTTGTGGGGACGCTTCGGCGTGTCGCGTGGACGCCTTCCGCGGTTCAGGATAAGACTGGCCGCTTTGGGTCGGTTTGACCACGTCAGGCCGCCCCGCGTACCGTTGAGGGGTCGTCTCGAACGACGTCCGCCGCGTGCCCATGAACAGTTCCGGTCATGGGCGAGCGGTGGCCACTCCAACCGGCCACGAATCCGTACCGAAGGACCTCCTGTGAGCAAGCGCACCTACCAGCCGAACAACCGTCGCCGCGCCAAGAAGCACGGCTTCCGTCTCCGCATGCGCACGCGTGCCGGCCGCTCGATCCTGGCCGCGCGCCGCCGCAAGGGCCGCGACAAGCTGTCGGCCTGATTCCGCGTGCTGCCGCGCGTGCACCGCATGCGCGACGGTGAGGTGTTCCGCCAGGCGATCCGCCGCGGTGGCAAGGGTGTCCAGCCCGACCTCGTCGTCCACGTGGGTGGACCTGTCGAACCGACGGACGTCACGTCCGTCGGTTTCGTCGTGTCGAAGAAGGTCGGTCCGGCGCACGATCGCAATCGCGTGAAGCGCCGGCTCCGTCACCTCATGCGCGAGCGCATCGACGCCGTCCCCACGGGCTCACGCGTGGTGATCCGTGCCCTTCCCGGCTCGGCCCACCGACGCGCGGCAGACCTCGGACCCCAACTCGACCAGGCGCTGCACACGGCGTCGTCGCGGATCCGGCCATGATGCGCTGGATCGTGGCGAGCCTGCTGCGCGCCTACCGACTGGTCATCAGCCCGATGTACGGGCAGGTGTGCCGCTACCACCCCAGCTGTTCGGCATACGCCCTCGAGGCGGTCGAGACGCACGGCGCCCTCAAGGGCTGCTGGCTCGCGATCCGTCGACTGGGCCGCTGTCACCCCTGGGCCGCGGGCGGGTTCGACCCCGTTCCGGGCCGTGATCGAGGAGAAGCATGTTCGACTTCCTAGGCACCATCGGCAGCGCCATCATGACGCCGCTGTACTACTTCGTGTCGGGAATCATCCTGGCGTGGCACTGGCTCTTCGAGCAGATCGGCATGGATCCCGACGGCGGCTGGACCTGGGTCCTGTCCATCGTCGGTCTGACCATCACGATCCGCGCGATGCTGATCCCGCTGTTCGTCAAGCAGATCAACTCCAGCCGCAACATGCAGCTGATCCAGCCGCAATTGCAGGAGCTGCGCAAGAAGTACGGTCACGACCGCGAGCGCTTCGCCCAGGAGCAGATGAAGCTGTTCCAGGAGACTGGAACGAACCCGTTCTCCTCCTGCATGCCGCTGCTGCTGCAGATGCCGATCTTCTTCGCCCTGTTCCGGATGATCGACCAAGCGTCCCGCAAGGGTGCGGAGGGCGCGAAGGGCTTCCTCTCGCCCGACCAGGCCGAGTCGATCGCCAACGCCCAGTGGCTCGGCGGCAAGATCGCCGACACGTTCATCTCCAGCGAGCACCTCGAGACGAAGATCATCGCGATGGTCATGGTCGTGGCGATGTGTGCCACGCAGTTCTTCACGCAGAAGCAGCTGATGGCCAAGAACATGCCGCCGGAGGCGCTCAACGGCCCGTTCGCCCAGCAGCAGAAGATCCTGCTGTACGTACTCCCCGTCGTCTTCGCGGTGTCGGGTGTGGCGTTCCCCCTCGGCGTGCTGGTCTACTGGACCACCTCGAACCTGTGGACCATGGGCCAGCAGTTCTGGGTCATCCGCAACAACCCCGCCCCCGGCACTCCGGCCTTCGCTGCCAAGCAGAAGCGCGACGCCGCCAAGGGCAAGATCGTCCAGGCCGACCCCGTCGTCGAGGCGAAGCAGTCGGCCGAGGAGCAGAAGGCCAAGCGTCAGCAGCCCAAGAAGAAGTCCCGCGACCAGCGTCGCAAGGGCGGCACGCCGCCCAAGCAGTCCCAGCCCCGCAAGGAGGATTCCGATGAGTGAGACCGATCTGGAGCGCGAGGGCGACATCGCCGCCGACTTCCTGGAGGAGCTGCTCGACATCGCCGACCTGGACGGCGACATCGACATCGATGTGGACGGCGACCGTGCCGCCGTGGAGATCATCGGGGGCAACCTGAGCCACCTCGTGGGTCGCGACGGCGAGGTTCTCGACGCCCTGCAGGAGCTCACCCGCCTGGCCGTGTACCGCGAGACCGGTGTGCGCAGCCGTCTGATGCTCGACGTCGACGGCCACCGAGCCGCCCGCAAGGCCGAGCTCGTCAAGATCGCCGCGGAGGCCATCGAGCGCGTGCAGGCCGAGGGCGAGTCCGTGGCCCTCGACGCCATGTCCCCCTTCGAGCGCAAGGTCATTCACGACGCGGTCGCCGACGCCGGCCTGCGCAGCGAGTCCGACGGTGCGGGCGCTGGTCGCCATGTCGTCGTGCTTCCGGCCGAGTGACCGTTTCACGTGAAACAGTGTTCGGCGAGCGGCTTCCGCTCGCCGAGCGCTACGCCGAACTCCTGGCGACGTCGGGCGTTGAGCGCGGCCTGATCGGCCCTCGCGAGGTCGACCGCCTGTGGGAGCGCCACCTCTTCAACTGCGCTGCCCCGGTCGCCCGCGTGCCTGAGGGTGCGTCCGTCGCCGATGTCGGTGCGGGCGCCGGACTCCCCGGCATGGTCTGGGCGATCTCTCGTCCCGATCTGCACGTGACGCTGATCGAACCCCTCCTCCGCCGCACGACGTGGCTGGAGGAAGTCGTCGCCGATCTGGGCCTCGAGAGCCAGGTGACCGTGCTGCGGTCCCGCGCCGAGGATGTCGATCAGACCTTCGACGTGGTGACGGCCCGCGCCGTCGCGGCACTCGACAAGCTCGCGCGCTGGTGCATGCCGCTGGTTCGCCCCGGAGGATTGCTGCTCGCCCTCAAGGGACGCAGTGCAGCAGAAGAGGTGGAGGCTGCGCGCGCCACCCTCGCTCGGCTCAAGGCCGGCGATATCGTGGTGGCGACGTACGGGCACCGGTGGGACCTCGAGGTTCCGACCACGCTCGTCGAAGTCCAGCGCCGATGACACGCCGTGGAACAGCGAATGTTCCACGTGAAACATGACAGGAGCCGTAGTGACGATTCCGACCGCCGCTGACTTCGCCGAGGAGCCGCTGGGGACGTCAGCGTCCACCCCCCTCGCCGACCAGGCCGGCTATCACGTCCAACTCATGGAGCGCCTTGCCTCCACTGGTCGCTACGAGCGACCGCGCCAGACGCGGGTGTTCGTCGTCGCCAACCAGAAGGGTGGCGTCGGCAAGACCACCACGTCGGTGAACCTCGCCGCGGCGATGGCGGCCCGCGGACTGTCCGTGCTACTCATCGATCTCGACCCCCAGGGCAATGCCTCCACCGCGGCGGCGATCCCGCACGCATCGGGCACGCCGGGCACCTACGAGGTGCTCCTGGACGAGCTGCCCATCGACCAGGCCGTCCAGACGAGTCCGGACGTGCCGGGACTGCGCGTGGTGCCGGCCACGATCGACCTCGCCGGCGCCGAGATCGAGTTGGTGATGCTCGAGCAGCGCGAGCGGCGGCTCCGCAAGGCCATCGACACCTACCTCGCCGGGCCGGGTCGCGATGTCGACTACGTCTTCATCGACTGTCCCCCGTCGCTCGGCCTGCTGACCGTCAACGCCATGGTCGCCGCCCGTGAAGTACTGATCCCGATCCAGTGCGAGTACTACGCGCTGGAGGGCCTGAGCCAGCTGCTCGGCAACATCGAGCTGGTGCAGCAGCACCTGAACTCCGATCTCGACGTCTCCACGATCCTGCTGACGATGCACGACGCGCGCACCAACCTCTCGTCCAGCGTCGCTGCTGAGGTTCGAGGGCATTTCGGCGATCGCGTGCTCTCCACGGCGATCCCGCGCTCGGTGCGCATCAGCGAGGCACCGGGCTATCAGCAGACGATCATCACGTACGATCCCAACTCGACGGGAGCGCTGTCCTACCTGGAGGCCGCCCGCGAGATCACCCAGCGCGGCGCGGCGCCGGCCGACCAAGGAGCATCGTCATGAGCAACCCCCGACCCGGCCTCGGCCGTGGACTGTCCGCCCTGATCCCCACGTCGCCGGCGCAGGCGAAGGAGACAGGTCTGGCGGAGGTCACGGGAGCGCGCCTGCGTGACATCCCGGTCGGCCAGATCTCGCCGAACCCGCGCCAGCCGCGCTCGGTCTTCGACGAGGAGGCCATGGCCGAGCTGGTGCACTCCATCAAGGAGATCGGACTGCTCCAGCCCATCGTGGTGCGGCAGACCGGTCCCGAGGCCTACGAGCTGATCATGGGGGAGCGGCGCTGGCGCGCCCACCAGAAGGCCGGACTCGACGCCATCACCGCGGTCGTCCGTGAGACCACCGACGAGGACCTGCTGCGCGACGCACTGCTGGAGAACCTCCACCGGTCCGAGCTGAACCCCTTGGAGGAGGCGGCCGCCTACCAGCAACTGCTGGAGGACTTCGGCTGCACGCAGGAGGAGCTCTCCGAGCGCATCGGCCGCTCCCGCCCGCAAATCACGAACACGATCCGGCTCCTGAAGCTCCCCCCGGCGGTCCAGCGCCGCGTGGCGGCCGGGGTCCTGTCCGCGGGCCACGCCCGGGCGCTCCTGGCGGTGCCGAACCCCGAGCTGCAGGACCGACTCGCCTCGCGCGTGGTCGCCGAGGGCATCTCGGTGCGTCAGCTGGAGGAGATCGTCCGCTTCGGCGACGAGGAGGCCACGCCCTCGGCTCGCAAGCTCAACACCCGTCCCACCTCGCCCCGCGTGGGCGAGCTGGCGCACCGGCTCTCCGAGCGCTTCGACACCCGGGTGAAGGTCGACTTCGGCAAGTCCAAGGGCAAGATCGTGGTCGAGTTCGCCACGATCGGCGACCTGGAGCGCATCGTCGACCTCATGGACCCCGTTCCGAAGCCAGACTGACGGTCCACTAGTCCACAAAACTACAAAGCCACTTGTCGACAAATCGACAAGTGGCTTTGTTGTTGGTGGTGTGTCAGGCGACGAACTCCGAGATCTCGGTGAGGATCGCGGACTTCGGACGCACGCCCACGATGGAGCGGACGAGCTCGCCCTGGTAGTACAGGTTGATCGTCGGCAGGCCGGTGACCCGGTACTGCGCGGGCGTGACGGGGTTGGCGTCGGCGTCCATCTTGACGACGGTCAGCGCGCCCTCCTTCTCGTTCGCGATCTCCTCGAGAATGGGGGCGAGCTGGCGGCACGGGCCGCACCAGGACGCCCAGAAGTCGACGAGCACGGGGCCCTCGGCCTTCAGGACGGTGGACTCGAAGTCGGCGTCGGTGACGGCGGCGATGTCAGCCATGGATTCTCCTCAGGGGTGGTGTGGTGGTCAGTCGGTCAGAGCGACCGCGGGCTCGGGGAGGCCGGCATGCTCGATGTCGGCCAGGAAGCGCTCGGCGTCCAGGGCGGCCTGGCAGCCGGTGCCGGCGGCGGTGATCGCCTGGCGGTAGGTGTGGTCGACGAGGTCGCCGGCCGCGAAGACGCCGCGCAGGTTCGTGGCGGTGGAGCCGGCCTGCGTCAGCACGTAGCCCTCGTCGTCGAGGTCGACCTGGCCGACCAGCAGCTCCGAGCGCGGGTCGTGGCCGATCGCGATGAACAGACCGCTGATGTCGAGGCGGCGCGTCTCGCCGTTCGTGGTGTCGCGCAGGGTGACGCCCTCGAGGATGCCATCGCCGTGGATCTCGGCGACCTCGCTGTTCCACGCGAACTCGAGCTTGTCGTTCGCGAAGGCACGGTCGGCCATGATCTTGCTGGCGCGCAGCTCGTCGCGGCGGTGCACGAGGGTGACCTTGTCGGCGAAGCGGGTGAGGAACAGGGCCTCCTCGACGGCGGAGTCGCCACCGCCGACCACGGCGATGTCCTTGCCGCGGAAGAAGAAGCCGTCGCACGTGGCGCACCAGCTGACACCGTGACCGGACAGCGCGTCCTCGCCCTCGATGCCGAGCTTGCGGTAGCCCGAGCCCATCGCCAGGATCACCGCGTGCGCCTGGAAGGTGGAGCCGTCGGCGAGCTTCACGGTCTTGACGTCGCCCGTGAGGTCGACCGAGGTGACGTCGTCGGCGACGAGGTCGGCACCGAAGCGCTCGGCCTGGGCGCGGAGGTTGTCCATGAGCGCCGGGCCCATGATGCCGTCGGGGAAGCCGGGGAAGTTCTCCACGTCGGTGGTGTTCATCAGGGCACCACCGGCCGTCACGGAGCCCTCGAAGACGAGCGGCTTGAGGTTGGCACGTGCGGCGTAGATGGCAGCGGTGTACCCGGAGGGGCCGGAGCCGATGATGATGAGACTGCGGACGTCGGTCATGAAGGAGCGCTTTCGATCGGGTTCACGTGCTTCAACGGATTCTAGGCGGTGAATGTTCCCCGGCGTCGCGGTCGGCTCACCGGCCGCGGACGATCGCGCGGCGGATCTCCCCGCGGTACTCGCCGTCGCCGATCTGGGGCAGCTCGCGGAGCCACACGACGACGTAGCGGGTGCGCACGTCGCGTGGCAGGGCGACCGAGAGGTCCTCGGCCGCGCTGTTGAGGGTGGCGACCTCGCGCAGGTCGTCGAGGTTCCGCGGCAGCTCCGAGATCGAGGAGGGCGCCGTGAGGATCGACAGGTCGGTCGGGGTGCCCGCGAGGCGCAGCCGCACCTGCTCCACCTGGCGCACGGTGCCGAGGTCGAGGATCAGCCCGACGCCGTCCTTGAGACCGCCGAGGTCGGCGCGTCCGTAGTACGTGGAGGTGCGCCAGCCGGTCTCGGGGTCGTCGTCGAGGATCGCCTGGGTGAGCTCGGGGTTCTCGCGGCGGTCCTCGCCCTGCGGGTCGAAGTCGACGACGCGTGCCAGCGGCAGCACCCGCACGGGCGTCTCGGGCGCCGACTGGGCGTACGGGTCGCCCACCTGGCCGGCTTCACGCCCGACGAGGAACGCCAGCACGCCCGACAGCACGATCGCGGTGATGAGTCCCAGCAGGATCAGAGCGCGGTCGCCGTGCGTCATCATCTGCATGCGCGCGGTGAACCGCTCGCGACGCGTGGGCGGCTTCGGCTCGTACGCCTTGGGCCGGCGCCTCGGGGGCTCGAGACCGGGGGGCGGGCCCGACGGCTCCACCACGGGGTCGAGGCGCAGCAGGTCGGGCGAGGTCACGTCGTAGCCGAGCGGCTCGTCGAAGAGGTCCTCGTCGCCCTCGCCGGCCTCGTAGAGCGCCCGCGCGATCTCCTCGGCCGACGTCAGGGCGTCGTAGGGGTGCCGCGACGGCTCGAGGATGCGGTCGCAGATCTCGTCGACGTCACGCAGCACGCCGGCGCGCACTTGACGGGGCCGCAGCAGGTGCCCGTGCTCGGTGGGGGCGGCGCGCAGGCCGTCGACGTGGCCGCCCGGCCACCGGCTGACGAGGCAGGCGTAGAGGACCTTGCCCAGCGCGACCACATCAGCCGCACGGTACGAGGCGAGGTCGTCGTCGGAGTCCTGGTGGTCGGCGGGAGCCAGCGCGGTGGCGACGCCCAGACCCACGATGCGCACCGCGCCGGACTCCTTGAGGAGGATCTGGTGCGGCGTGAGGCGCCGGTGCACGAGGCCCCGGTCGTGGGCGTGCGCGAGGGACTCGGCCACCTCCGCCACGATCGCGGCGGCACGACGGTTGGGCAGCGGCGACTGGGCCAGCAGCCGGCTCAGCGGCGTGGCCTTGGCCCACTCGCGCACCACCACGTGCACGCCGTCCTCGTCCTGCAGCAGGTCGAGGACCCGCAGGAAGCGGTGGTCGGTGACGCTGGTGGAGCGGCGGGCGGCCTCGAGGAAGTTGGCGCCGCGAGGGTCGTCGGCCGGCAGCAGCTCGACCCGCACGTTGCGGTGCAGCACCCGGTCGACCGCGCGCCAGTTGGAGGCACCGAGGCTCTCGCTGACGAGGTCGGCCAGCTCGTACCGCGAGGCGAGCACGTCGCCGGAGACGTGCGGTCTCCGGTCGCTCATCAGTCCTCCTCGGCCGGTGCGGGCGCACCTCCGACCATCGTACGTGCGTCAGCCTCGACGCAGGACGCTGGAGACGACATAGCGCAGCTCCTCGACGCGCAGCAGTCGCGCGGCCAGCACGGTGGCCGCGGCACCGGCCGCTCCGACGACGACGAGCTCGCCGAGAGCCCAGGCGGGAGAGGGGTTCCCGGTCACCAGGAACCGCTCCCAGCCCCAGCGCCCGAGCAGCATCACGACGGCCGCGACGGCGCACACGAGGACGAGCCGCACCACGAAGCGGACGGTCTCGGGATCGGTCAGGGTGCCGATGCGGCGCGACAGCACGGTGGCCGAGACGGCGAGGCCGATCGTGTAGGCCAGGCCGTACGCCAGGGCGAGGCGCGTGGAGACCTCGATCGGCGGGGCGCCGGTGGTGACCGCGACGGCCAGAGCGATGTTGGCCACGGCGATCACGGTCTGGATGAAGAACGGGGTGCGCGTGTCCTCGAGTGCGTAGAAGCCGCGCAGCACGACGTAGTGCAGGCTGAACATCACGAGCGCGAGGGCGAAGGCCGAGATCGTGGTGCCGATCGCGTCGGTGTTGCCGCGCGCGGCGCCGAAGCCAGCGAGCACCGAGGCCACGGGCGAGCCCAGGCACGCCACCGCGACCGCGATCGGCGCGATCAGCATGAGGGCCAGCCGCAGGGTGCGGCTCAGCTCGAGGCGCATCCGGGCGTAGTCGTGCTCGGCCGCTCGGGCCGCCAGCGTGGGGATGATCGCCGTCGCCAGCGACACCGTGATGACGCCGTGCGGCACCTGGCTGATGAGGAAGCCGACGTCGTAGACGACCTGGCCCGCACTCGGGACGCCCTCCTTCTTGCCCTCGATGTCGGCGCTGGACGCCAGGCGCACGATCACGAAGTACGAGATCTGGTTGACCACGATGAACGCGAGGGTCCACGCGCCGAGGCGCAGGGTGTGCCCGAGGCCGACCCCGCGAAAGTCGAAGCGCGGGCGGAAGCGGAAGCCCACCTGACGCAGGTACGGCACGAGCACGAGCGCCTGCACCGCGATGCCGAGCGTGGAGCCCAGGCCGAGCAGCCAGGCCTCACCGGTGCTGAAGCCGTCGGCGGCGCCCGGGGTGGCGACCCCGAAGACCACGGCGTAGGCGCCCAGCACGCCGAGGGCGACGAGGTTGTTGACGATCGGCGCCCACATCATCGGGCCGAACCGCTGGCGCGAGTTCAGGATCTGGCCCACCAGCACGAAGGCGCCGTAGAAGAACACCTGCGGCATGCACAGCAGCATCAGCAGCTGGGCCGACTCGCGCTGGCGCGTGAAGTCGTCGGTGAACAGGTCGGGACCGAACAGCAGCCGCAGCAGCACCGGCACCGCGAGCATGAGCACGACCGTGGCGATGCCCAGGACGAGCAGGCCGAGGGTGATGATCCGGTTGGCGTACGCGTCGCCGCCGTCGGGATCGTTCTTCATCGCGCGCACCAGCTGCGGTACGAGGACGACGTTGAAGATGCCGCCCGCGACGAGGATGTAGAGCGAGTTCGGGATCGAGTTCGCGACGTTGAACAGCGAGCCGTTCAGCGCGGAGCCGACCACGGCCAGCAGCACGAGCGAGCGCAGCAGGCCCGTGATGCGCGAGACGATCGTCCCGAGCGCCATCCAGGCGCTGGCGCGGGCGAGGTTCGGGTCAGTCATCGAGGTCCTCGGCGTCGGTCGCGGGGGCGGCGGCCTCGGCACCCCGGCGGCGCCGGCGGCCGAGGAACCGGCGGGCCCACGTGAAGATCACGAGGAGTCCGGCGGCGGCCATCGTGGCCCACACGATCAGGCCGACGTTGCTGGTGCGGATGTTGAAGACGGCGGGCTCGCCGAAGGTCACGCCGGCCTCGGTGGCCAGGCGGGCGCTCACGGTGCTGGAGGTCTGGTCGCCGAGGTCGACCTGGACGGTGAACGTGTGCCGCTCGCCGGCGTCGATCTCGACGGGCTCGATGTCGTCGACGCTCAACCCGGGGTTGTCGGCGACGAGCTCGAGCCCCACGCGCACGGTGCTGGCGGTCTCGTTGGAGAGCGTGAGCGGGAACCCGCCGCGGCTGCTCGACAGCGTGATGGTGGAGGGACTGTCGATGGAGATGTCGTCGAGCTCGGACTCGAGCGCCTCGGTCTCGGCGGCGATCCTCGCGTCGAGGGCGGCCTGCTCGGTGCGCCAGCGCACGGACAGCAGCGAGGCGAGGTCGCGGTCGTGGTCGGGCCGGTTGGGGTCCACCACGATCGCGTCGTGGAGGTCGGCGACCTTCGACAGGTTGGCGATGCGGTCGAGCGTGGAGGCGCCGAGCGAGGTGGTGTCGACCTCCTCCAGCACGGCGCCGCTGTAGCTGACGGGCGCGGAGCGGACCAGCTCGGTGGCGGTGGCCGGCCGGGTCAGGCCGCCCGAGCCGCGCGTGGTGATCACGCGCGCGACCACCTGGCCGCCCGTGGTGCCGGGATCCCAGCTGGGATCGACGATCGTCATCGCGTCGGCGCGCGACTTCGGGTCGCTCTCGCGCTCGAGCGCTCCCAGTGCGGCGTCGGTGAGGATTCGCTGGCGCAGGGTCACGGCGGTCTCGCTGCCGGGAACGTCGGGGAGGGCGCCGTTGACCAGCAGCGGCAGCGGGCCGTTGCGCGTCTCGAGGCTCACGACCGAGCCCAGCCGCGGCTCCCACCCGGGCACGCTCTGGCGCGACACCACGGTGGGGCCCTCGCCGCGGCTGCGGATGTCCTCGAGCATGGGCAGCGTGGTGCCCGCGATGGTGGGCCACGACGCGCGCGGCCCGGTGAGCGCGTGGTCGGCGAGCGCGTCGGCCGTCGCGTCGTCGACGACGTTCCACAGCGTCTCGGCGTTCTCGGGGTAGCGGTTGAGCGCCAGCTCGTCGGGCCGGGCGTAGGAGACGATCCACGTGGTGGAGCCGAGGGCGAGCTCGCGCAGGTCGGCCAGCCAGTCGACCACCGCCGCGGCCTGGTCGGTGGTCAGCTCGACGTCCTTCGGCGGACTCTCCGCGTCGGTCAGCGGCGCGAGCTCGTCGAGCAGGGAGGGGTCGAGCACCACGGTTCGACCCTCGCGCGGCGTCGCGGCGGCGGCGTCGAGGTAGTGGCGCAGCTGTCCGTCCTGCACGGAGGCGAGGATCTCCTCGGGCTCGGCCTCCTCGGGCGTCCACGTGGGGGTGAACGGCCAGACGAGGCCGGCGGGGATCGGCGTGGCGGGATTGGGCACCCACGGCAGGAAGGTGGTGGCGCGCGCCACCGCGTCGTTCGAGCGCTGGCCCTCCTCGTCGGTGGCCAGCACCTGCACGCCGACGGGATAGACGCCGCCGGCGCCGGAGAGGCCCAGCTTCGACACCGGCACCTCGATGCGGAAGCGACGGAACGAGCCCGGCGCGATGTCGCCCAGCTCGGCGAACGAGCCAGCGTCGACCACGCGCTCGCCCGTGTAGGACTGGCCGTCCTCGATCGCCGCCTCGATCTGCGCGCGCGACTCGAACGGGCTGCGCGGGATGACCAGGTAGGCCTGCACCGAGGTCCACGGCGTGGAGCCGGTGTTGCGGACGATGCCGCTCATCGTGATGGTGGCCTTCGCGGACAGCCGCGTGGGCGTCAGACCGTCGATCCGCACCCCCAGCGAGCCGTCGGAGGCGGTGGCCGTGGGGCTCGGCGAGCCCACCAGCAGTGACACCGCGACCACGAAGGCGGTCAGCCAGGCGCGGAACGTCACCACGTCATCGTAGTGGGACGGGCGACGGCTTCCGCGGCTGCGACTCAGCGCGCGGCCCACCACGCGCGCAGCGCCTCGATCGCCTGGTCCTCGGGCAGGGGGCCGCGATCCATGCGCAGGTCGAGCAGGAAGCGGTACGCCTCGCCCACCTCGCGGCCGGGTCCGATCCCCAGCACCTCCATGATCCGGTTGCCGTCGAGGTCGGGCCGGATGGACTGGAGCTCCTCCTGCGCCTCGAGCTGGGCGATCCGGGTCTCGAGGTCGTCGTAGGTGCGCTGGAGCCGCAGCGCCTTGCGCTGGTTGCGCGTGGTGCTGTCGGCGCGGGTGAGGATGTGCAGCCGCTCGAGCAGCGGGCCGGCGTCGCGCACGTAGCGGCGCACCGCCGAGTCGGTCCACTCGCCCGACCCGTAGCCGTGGAACCGCAGGTGCAGCTCGACGAGGGTGGAGACGTCGTCGGTGATCTCGTTCGGGTACCGCAGGGCGCGCATCCGCTTGCGGGCGAGCTTCGCGCCGACCACGTCGTGGTGGTGGAACGTCACCTGGCCGTCGCCGGTGAAGCGGCGCGTCCTCGGCTTGCCGATGTCGTGCAGCAGCGCCGCCAGCCGGATCGTGAGGTCGGGACGCTCGTCGAGCCGGTGCTCCAGCTCGATCGCCTGCTCCAGGACGGTGAGCGAGTGCTCGTAGACGTCCTTGTGGCGGTGGTGCTCGTCGCGCTCGAGCTGCAGCGCCGGCAGCTCGGGCAGCACCCGCTCGGCCAGTCCGGTGTCGACGAGCACGCGCAGGCCCTGCACGGGGTGGTCGGACAGCAGCAGCTTGTTGAGCTCGTCGCGGACGCGCTCGGCCGAGACGATCTCGATGCGGTCGGCCATCGCGACCATCGCCTCGGTGACGTCGGGCGCGCAGAGGAAGCCGAGCTGGCCCACGAAGCGCGCGGCGCGCATCATCCGGAGCGGGTCGTCGCCGAAGGAGACGTCGGGCCCGATCGGCGTGCGCAGGGTGCGGTCGGCGAGGTCGTCGAGGCCGCCGTGGACGTCGACGAACTCGAGGTCGGGCAGCCGCACGGCCATCGCGTTGACGGTGAAGTCGCGGCGGGCGAGGTCGTCGGACAGGTTCGTGCCGAACGCGACGACGGGCTTGCGGGACTCGGGGTCGTACTCGTCGGCGCGGTACGTGGTGATCTCGAGCATCTCGGCGCCCTTGCGCACGCCGATCGTGCCGAAGGCGCGTCCCACGTCCCACGTGGTGTCGGCCCAGCCCTCGACGATCGCCTCGATCTGCTCGGGCGAGGCCGAGGTCGTGAAGTCCAGGTCGGTGACGGCGCGGCCCAGCAGGGCGTCGCGGACGGGTCCGCCGACGAGGGCGATCTCGTGACCGGCGTCCGAGAATCGGGCGCCCAGCTCGGTGAGCACGGGGTGGTTCGCCCGCAGCTCGTCGAGGCGCGTCGTCTCGTGCGCAGTCAGCTCAGCCACGAGGGTCGAGTCTATCGGTGACGCCGTGACGTCACGTATGCTGGCGCACATGGAGAACTGAGATCCCGCCACGCCCACCCGCGACCCCGGAGATCTCATGTCATCCTTCCTCTCTCTTTCCCATGCCTCGTTCGTGCTGCCCGCGGGGCGCACGATCCTCCACGACCTCACGTTCGGCCTCGCGCCGGGTCGTCACGGACTCGTCGGTGACAACGGCAGCGGCAAGTCCACGCTGTTGCGGCTGATGGCCGGCGAGCTGGCGCCCACGGCAGGGACGATCGACGTCCACGGCCGGCTGGCGTACCTGCCGCAGGCGCGGGCGGCCGCCGGTGCCACCGTCGCCGACGTGCTCGGGGTGGCCGCGGCACTCGCCGCGCTGGCCCGCATCGAGGGTGGCTCGGTCGACCCCGCCGACTACGACCTCGTCGGCGACGGCTGGGACCTGCCCGACCGCATCGAGCGCTGGCTCGACCGCGTCGGGCTCGCCGGGATCGAGCCCTCCCGACCCGTGAGCTCGGTGTCGGGCGGCGAGGCGACCCTGCTGCGACTGGTCGGGTTGATGCTCGCCGACCCCGAGATCCTGCTGCTCGACGAGCCGACGAACGACCTCGACGGCCCGGCGCGCGAGCGGCTCGAGGACATCGTCGACGCGTTCACCGGCGTGCTCGTCGTGGTCAGCCACGACCGTCGGCTGCTCGAGCGGATGGACCACATCGGCGAGGTGCGCGCCGGCGCCGTGCGCTGGTTCGGTGGCGCGTTCAGCGACTACGCGTCCGCGGTCGAGGCCGAGCAGGAGGCCGCGCTGCGTGCGGTGTCCGCCGCGAAGGCCGACGTGCGCCGGCAGCGCCAGGACCTCGTCGACCAGCAGACCAAGCAGGCGCGGCGCGACCGCCAGGGACGCGCCAACGCCGGCAGCCTGCCGAGGATCGTGGCCGGCGCCTACCAGCGCAAGGCCGAGGTCAGCGCCGGGCGGCTCCGCGGGATGCACGAGGACCGGCTGGAGAGCTCGCGCTCGGTCCTGACGGCCGCGGAGGACCGCGTGCGCGACGACCGGAGGATCCGCGTCGACCTGCCGGACACCGAGGTGCCGCCGCGCCGCGAGGTGCTGCGCGCCGAGGGGCTGGTGCCGGCCTTCGGCACCGCGCGACCGATGGACCTCGACCTGCGCGGGCCCGAGCGGATCGCACTCGTGGGCCGCAACGGCGCCGGGAAGTCGTCGCTGCTGCGGGCGATGCTGGGACGGCAGGAGCCTCGGGCCGGACAGGTCACGGTCCACGTGCCGTGGCGCTACCTCCCGCAGGGGGTGGACCTGCTCGACCCCGAGCTGACGGTCCTGGAGAACGTGCGCCGGGCCGCTCCCGAGGCCGAGCCCCACGCCGTGCGTGCGCAGCTCGCGCGGTTCCTGTTCCGGGGCAATGCGGTCGACCAGGTGACCGGCACGCTCTCGGGTGGCGAGCGCTGGCGTGCCACCCTCGCGAGCCTGCTGCTCGCCACGCCGGCGCCCCAGCTGCTGGTGCTCGACGAGCCGACCAACAACCTCGACCTCGCGAGCGTCGCCCACCTCACCGAGGTGCTCGAGGCCTATCGCGGCGCCCTGCTCGTCGTCAGCCACGACGAGCCCTTCCTGGCCGATCTCGCCCTCGACCGCAGGCTCGAGGTGGGGTGAAGTTCCCCCCGCTCTGTGACAGAAGACCCGGTTGACAGGGGAAACGTCGGGACACGCGAAAGGGGGCCGACCCAGCCGGGTCGGCCCCCTTCACGTGGTGCTGGATCAGCCCAGGGCGAAGCAGGGCTCGGTGTAGTCGTAGCCCTCGGCCGTCGGGCCGGCCTGCATCTCCTGCTCGATCGAGACGCCGGTGGGCGCCTCCTTGTCGACCTTCGAGATCACGCTCTGACGCCAGGCGACGTCGTTCGGCTCGCCGGTCTGGTTGAACGCCTCGTCGGGAAGCATGCCCTCGTAGTCGACGCTGTCGAGCTCGGTGGCCGCCTTGACGACGTTCTCGCGGGTGATGCCGCCGTCCATGTCGGCCGCCGACTTCAGCGCGGCCAGCAGCGGGTACTCCCACACCCAGCCGGCCGTGTAGCCGTCGCTGGGCGAGTCGACGTCGGCGAGCGCGTCACGCATGGCCGCGTGACCGTCCGACTCGGTGCCCCACGGACCCCACGGCCCCGCCTGGAAGTACATCGCCTCGAGCGCCGGAGCGGCCTCGGTCTGCAGCAGCGCCGGGTTCCACGTGGGGCTCGAGCCCACGACGGTGCCCTTCCAGCCCTGAGCGGCCGCGCCACCGAGGATCGTGGCCATCTCGGCCGGACCCGTGGTGATGTAGAGCATCGACGGCTTCTCCTTCAGCACCGCCGCGACGGCACCGGCCTGGTTGTCCTGGCCCGTGGCGGTCTCGATGGCCTTGAAGTCGAGGTTGTTGGCCTTCGCGGCCGCCTCGACGCCCGCGGCCGCGTCTCCGCCGTAGTCGTTCGGGTAGTGGATCGCCAGGACCTTGCCCTTGACGCCGCGGTTGGCGACGGCCCAGTCGACGCCGTTCATGGCCTCGAAGCAGTAGTTCGCACCGGACTGGAGGATCTGGTCCTCGAAGTCCCACGCCGAGTTCCACGAGGCCGGGACGCCGATGACGTTGTCTGCCTTCATGTCCTCGAGGATCGCCAAGGTCTGGGAGGAGCCCAGGGTCTGGCCGAGCGCCAGGATGTCGTTGCGCATCTCCTGGTACTTCTTGTTGTGGATCTCGGGGTTGTACTCGGCGTCCGCGACGTACTTGTCGATGTTGACGTCGAAGCCACCGACGCCGCCGTCCTGGTTGACCTTGTCCCAGAACGCCTTCTGCGCCTCGGTGATCGGCACGGCGAGCGGAGCGAACGGGCCCTTGGTGAGGTCGGAGATCGCACCCAGGTAGATGCAGCCGTTGTCCTCGTTCACGGCGTCGGGACACGCCTCCTCGGTGATGCCGGGGCCCGACGCACTGTCATCGTCCCCGCCGCCGCGGCAGCCCGTCAGCACGAGGGCCGCCACCGCCGCACCGGCGACCACGCGGGCCAACTTGCGGTGTTGCTTCATTGTTTTCCTCCTGGGTGGTTCGACGGTGCGGACGCACCGCCACGGCCTCGCGGCCGGGGTCTAGTAGGAGAAGGGCCAGCCCTTCCAGTAGTTGCGGATTCGGGTCCAGATCCCGAAGAGTCCGCGCGGCTCGAAGATCAGGAAGCCCATGATCAGCAGGCCGTAGAGGATCGCCTCGAGCTGGAACACGGTCAGCAGCTCGCCGGGCACGTAGTGCGCGATGAACTGGCTGATCCGCGGCAGCAGCGCGATGAACAGCGCGCCCATGATCGATCCGCTGATGGTGGCGACGCCGCCGATCAGCACCATGGCGAGGTACTGGATCGACAGCAGCAGGCTGAACGCGCCGGGCTCGAACACGCCGATCACGGCGTAGTAGAGGGCACCGGTGACGCCGGCGAAGAACGACGACATCGCGAACGCCATGACCTTGTACTTCGTGAGGTCGACGCCGATGACGGCGGCGGCCACGTCGCGGTCGCGGACGGCGCCGAAGGCGCGGCCCACGCCCGAGCGGGCGATGTTGCGGCCCAGGATCGCGAAGACGATGAGGAACACCAGCCCAAGGAAGAACTGGGCCTGTCCGCGCGAGAGGCCGGAGATGGGCTCCATGGAAGCGAAGTCGATGCCGAACAGCTCGAGCTCGGCGCCGCGGCGGCCCACGCCGGGACCACCGGTGATGTTCCGCGCCTCGCGGAAGATGTGGTCGCCCAGGAACACCAGTCCGAGGGTGACGATCGCGAGGTAGAGACCGCGCAGTCGCACCGCGAGCGGTCCGACCAGCAGGCCCGCGACCGCGGCGACGACGCCGGCGGCCGGCAGCCAGATCCACATCGGCAGGCCGTAGCCGAGCAGCGCCCCGTCGGGGTCACCGCCGAGCACCGCACCGGTGTAGGCGCCGACGCCGATGAAGAAGGCGTGACCCAGCGAGACCTGGCCGGCGTAGCCGGTGACCAGGTTGAGGCCGATCGCGCCGACGGCCGAGATCATGCCGAGGGTCAGGACCTGCAGCAGGTCGTCGGTGAGCAGGAAGGGCACCACGAACGAGGCGATCACCAGGGCGACGACACTGCGGCGCTTGGCCGGGGTGTTCGCCAGGGTGAGGTCCTGGTCGTAGCTGGTCCGCAGCAGGGGGCGGCCCCGGAGTCCGGTGGCCTTGCGAGCGTGCTTCGAGGGCGTCGAGCGCAGCATCGTGGTCATACCCGCTCCACCTCCTTCGTGCCGAAGAGTCCGTACGGTCTGACGAGCAGCACCACGAACATGAGGGCGTAGGGCGCCACGAGGGCGAAGTTGTTGCCGAGCCACGGCGCGACGTCGGGCTGGTAGACGGCGGTGACCGACTCGACCACCCCCACGGCCAGACCGCCGATGACGGCGCCGGGGATGCTGTCGAGGCCGCCGATGATGATGGCCGGCAGCGCCTTCAGCGCGATGATCCAGGTGTTCTGCTCCAGGCCGGCGCCGGTCGCGGCGACGAAGGTGCCCGCGATGGCGGCGAGGCCGCCCGCGATCGCCCAGGCGAGGGCGAAGATCGCGCCCACCCGGATGCCCTGCGCGAGCGCCGTCTCCTGGCTGAGCGCGGTGGCGCGCATCGCCAGGCCGGTCTTGGCGTACCGGAAGAACAGCGCCAACGCGATGACGGTGACGGTGGTGACGGCGATCAGGCCGAGCCGCTGGTGCGAGATCGACAGGCCCCAGAACTCGTAGCGCTCGCTGCCGCCCGGGTAGGGCACCGACCGCGGGTCGGGGCCCATGTACCGGTTGGCGAAGATGCGCAGCACGATGTCGACGCCGATCGTGATGATCGCCAGCGTGAACACCGGCTTGCCCACCATGGGGCGCAGCGCGAGCCGCTCGACCAGCATGCCCAGCAGCGCGCCGAGGATGACGGCGACGACGAGCGCGGGCCAGAAGCCCAGGCCCCACTCGCTCGTCGCGTGGTAGGCGAAGAGTCCGCCGCACACCATGAGCGCCGGCTGGGCGAAGCTGATGACGTGGGTGGCCTTGTAGATCATCACGTAGCCCAGGGCCAGCAGCGCGTAGATGGAGCCCTGCGCCAGGCCGTTCAGCAGCGATTGCAGAAACGTGGTCATGCCGCCACCTCCTGGGAAAGGGCACGGTAGGTAGGTGCCGGCATGACCGATCTCATGGTCACTCGCTGTCGCTCGCTCATGCCTTCACCTCCTGGCTCGAGTCGGAGTAGAGGCCTTCGATCGCCTCGGCGAACCGCTCGTTGATGGCCGAGCGCTTGATCTTCTGGGTGGCGGTCAGCTCGCCCTCCTCGTGATCGAGCTCCTTCGGCAGCATCGCGAAGCGCTTGATGGTCTCGACGCTGGCGAACTTGCGGTTGGTCTCGTCGACGATGGACTGCACGAGTGCGATGACCTCGGGCTTCTGCGACAGGTCGCGGTAGGTGGTGAAGCCGAGCTTGCGCTCCTGGGCCCAGTTGCCCACGGTGTCGAGCTCGATGCCGATGAGGGCCGTCAGGTACTTGCGGCGGTCGCCGATGACGATGGCCTCCTTGATGTACGGGGAGGACTTCAGGCTGTTCTCGATCTCGCTGGGGCTGATGTTCTTGCCGCCCGCGGTGATGATGATGTCCTTGATCCGGTCCGTGATCTTGATGTGCGAGCCGTCGACCCACTCGCCGACGTCGCCGGTGTGCAGCCAGCCGTCGGCGTCGATCGTGCGCGCCGTGGCCTCCGGGTTGTTCCAGTAGCCGACGAACGTGCCGCGGTGGCGGGTGAGGATCTCGCCGGTCTCGTCGTCGATCCGCACCTCGGCGCCCACCTGGGGCTCGCCGACGGTGCCGACCTTGACGCGTCCGGCCATGTTGGCCGTGGCGATCGCCGAGTTCTCGGTCATGCCGTAGACCTCGTGCATCGGGATGCCGATGCCCATGAAGAACTCGAGCACCTCCGGCGCGATCGGCGCGGCGCCCGAGGCCGCGTAGCGGACCTTGGCCAGGCCGAGTCGCTCGCGCAACGGGCGGTAGAGGCACAGCCAGCCGAGCGCGTAGACCGCCTTGGTGGAGGCCGTGTGGTTGCCCTGGTTCTCCACGAGGGTGCGGCCGATCCACTCGGCGCGCTTCATCCAGAACTCGAAGTTCTTGCGCTTGAACCACGACGCGCCACTCATGCGGATGTGCACGCCGGCCGCGATCTTCTCCCAGATGCGCGGCACGCCGAACAGCAGCGTGGGCTGCACCTCGCGCAGCGCCTGCTGCACCGTCTCGATCGACTCGGCGAAGTTCACCTGCGAGCCGACGGCGGCGTTGAACCACGTGGTGAACACGCGCTCGGCCACGTGGCACAGCGGCAGGTAGGACACGACGAGGTCGCGGTCGCTGGCCGGCGGGTCGACGAACGCGCCGCCGCTCTGCAGCGTCTCGATGACGAACTCGACGTTGTCCATCGAGAGCATCGCGCCCTTGGGCGGACCCGTGGTGCCCGATGTGTAGACGAGCGTGGCGAGGTCCTCGGGGCGGGCGGCCTCGAGCCGCTCGGTGACGGCGTTCGGGTGGTCGGTGCGGTGCTGCTCGCCGAGCGCGAGGAACGCGTCCCACGACATGAGCCGCTCGTCGGTGTAGCGGTCGTGGATGCCGCGCGGGTCGATGTAGACGACCGTGCGCAGATCCGGCAGCTCGTCGGCGATCTCGAGGTACTTGTCGACCTGCTCCTGGTCCTCGGCGATGAGGACGCACGAGCCGGAGTCGCGCAGGACGTGCAGCACCTCGGGCGCCGGGTTGGTCGGGTAGAGCCCCACCGTGCCGGCACGGACGGCGGTGATGCCGATGTCGGAGAACAGCCACTCGCAGCGGTTCTCGCTGTGGACGGCGACGCGGTCGCCGACCTCGACGCCGAGGGCGAGCAGCGCGTGACCGACGAGGGAGGAGCGCTCCCAGTAGTCGGCCCACGTGATCTCGTCCCACAGGCCGTAGTTCTTCTCGCGCATCGCGATGCGGTCGGGTGTCTCCTGGGCGCGCGTGCGGATGCGCTGCGGCAGCGTGGTCATGCCAGTTCCCCCTGCACCTCGGCCAGCGTGGCGTCGTCGACGGGCCCGAGGTAGGCGCGGATGACGTCGGGATGGGACTGCACCTCGTGCGGGGTGCCGGTGGCGACCGGCTTGCCGAAGTCCATCGCCATGACGCGATCGGCCAGGTCCATGACCAGGCCCATGTCGTGCTCGACGAGGATCATCGGGATGTGCAGCTCGTTGCGGATGTCGAGGATGAACCGGGCCATGTCCTCGGTCTCCTCGCCGTTCATGCCGGCGACGGGCTCGTCGAGCAGCAGCAGCTTCGGCTCCATCGCCAGCGCGCGGCCCAGCTCGATCCGCTTCTGGATGCCGTACGGCAGCATCCCGACGGGCAGCTGGCGGTAGCCCTCGATCTCGAGGAAGTCGATGATCTCCTCCACCCGGCGGCGGTTGGCGACCTCGGCGTGCTTCGCCTTGCCGAGCCAGGCCACCGCGGCGGGCCAGCCGTAGCCCAGGTGGGCGTGGCGGCCGAGCATGAGGTTGTCGACGACGTCGAGGTTCTCGAAGAGCTCGATGTTCTGGAACGTGCGGGCCATGCCGAGGTTCGCGATGCGGTGCGGCCGCATGCCGCGGATGTCGGCGCCGGCGAACTCGACCGAGCCCTGCTGCGGACGGTAGACCCCCGACAGGACGTTGAAGATCGAGGTCTTTCCGGCGCCGTTCGGGCCGATCACGGCGAACAGCTCGTTGTCGAAGACGTCGAAGTCGACGCCCTGCAGGGCCTTGACCCCGCTGAACGACAGGTTGACGTCTCGGACACTCACGACTGGTTGTGACAAGGGAACCCTCCGGGACGGGACGGTGTGGGAAGGGGGACGTGGGGGGACGCAGGGGTCACGACAGCCAGCGCTTCCTGCGCTTGTAGTGCTTGACGTCGCGGTAGCTCGTGGCCATGTCGCCGCGGCCGAGGTAGAAGTCGCGGATGTCCTCGTCGTCGAGCAGCTCGGCGGCGGGCTTGTCCATCACGATCTTCCCGTGCTCCATCACGTAGCCGTGCTGGGCGATCGAGAGCGCCATCGTGGCGTTCTGCTCCACCAGCAGCACGGTGGTGCCGCGCTCGTTGATCTGGACGACGATGTCCTTGATCTGCGAGACGATGCGGGGCGCGAGGCCCAGGCTCGGCTCGTCGAGCAGCAGGATCTCGGGCTGGGCGACGAGAGCGCGACCCATGGCGAGCATCTGCTGCTCGCCGCCGGAGAGGTAGCCCGCGGTCTTCTTGCGGCGCTCCTTCAGCACGGGGAAGAGCTCGTAGACCTCCTCGATGCCCTCGGCGAGGCTGCCGCGACGGGTGTGGCCGCCGACGCGCAGGTTCTCCTCCACCGTGAACTCGCCGAACACGCGGCGACCCTCGAGCACCTGGCCGAGGCCGGCGGCGACGATCTTGGGCGCGTCGGCCGACTGGATCGGGGTGTCGCGCAGGGTGATCTCACCCTTGGTGATCTCGCCGTCGTGGATGTCCAGCAGGCCCGATAGCGCGCGCAGCAATGTCGTCTTGCCGGCGCCGTTGGCACCCAGCAGGGCCACGATCTGACCCTGCGGCACCGTCAGGCTCACGCCGCGCAGGACCAGGATGACGTCGTTGTAGACGACCTCCAGGTTCTTGACCGTCAGCAAACCTTCACTCCCTCGATTCGTTCGGCAGCCCCTCAAATGAAGGTGACGACATCCTCACATACGTTGTGAGTCAAGTCACTACCTATCTACACTCGGTGTGTCGAAAGTCGTGCGGGAAGATCCCTGCACGACCATGGAGCGGTGGGAGCAATGGAATATCGGCAGACCGACGGACGGATGCAGCGCAGCGAGCGCACCCGTGCGTTGATCGTGCAGGCGCACGTCGACCTGCTGCGCGAGGGCGTCCTCAAGCCCACGGCCGCGCAGATCTCCGAGCGCGCGGGCGTGTCGCGGCGCACGCTGTGGACCAACTTCCACGACATGGAGAACCTGCTCGGCAGCACCGTGGCGCACTGGTTCCGTCTCGATGACGAGCTGCGGGCCGAGATCGATCCGTCCGCGCCCTTGGAGGAGCGGATCGACCGGTTCTGCGCCGAGCGCCAGCGCCGGCTGGTCAACATCGCGCCCGCCGCGCGGGCCGCCGTGCTGGGCGAGCCCGAGTACGAGGCGCTGCGTGCGAGCCGTCAGGGGCACATCGCCCGGGTGCGCGCCGACATCGAACGGGCCTTCGCCACCGAGCTCGCCCGCGCCGACGACCCCGTGCAGCTCGTGGACTCGCTCACGGTCGCCGTCAGCTGGAACGCCTGGTCGCTGCTCTTCGACGACCACGGCTACTCCGCCGAGCGCTGCCGTCGGGTGATGGAGCGCGCCGTGCGCGCCCTGCTGGCCTCGGTCTGACGGTTTCCCCGGTCAACCGGGGAAACTGTCACTTCACGAGGTTCGCGAACCACGTGAAGTGACAGGAAACCTCGTTCAGTCAGCCCCGGGCGCCGAGGGCGGCAGCGCCGATGATGCCCGCGTTGTTGCGGTGCGTCGCCGGGACGATCGGAGTGCGCAGGTTGAGCAGCGGCAGGAACTTCTCGCTGTTCTTGCTGACGCCTCCGCCCACGACGAACAGGTCGGGCGACAGGATCTTCTCGAGGTGGCTGAAGTAGACCTGCAGGCGCTCGGCCCACTCCTCCCACGTGAGGTCCTCGCGCTCGCGGGCGCTCGTGGCGCACCACTTCTCCGCGTTCGGGTGCCCCGCGACCTCGAGGTGGCCGAACTCGGTGTTCGGCACCAGCGTGCCGGCGTTGATGAGCGCCGAGCCGATGCCCGTGCCGAGGGTGATCACGCAGACCAGGCCGTGCTCCTCGAGGGCTGCGCCGTGGTCGTTCTCGGCGACGCCCGCGGCGTCGGCGTCGTTGACCACGTGCACGTTGCGCCCCAGCACCTCGGTGAAGAGCGCGTCGACGTCGGTGTCGATCCACGAGGGGTCGATGTTGGCGGCAGACCGGGCCACGCCACGCTGCACGACGGCCGGGATGGCAACGCCGATCTGCGGCACGTCGGCCGCGTCGGGGAAGTGGTCGACGATCTGCGCCGCGACCTCGGCGACGGCGCGCGGGGTGGCGGGCTTGGGTGTGGGGATGCGGAACCGCTCACCCACGAGGGTGCCCTGGTCGAGGTCGACCGGTGCTCCCTTCGTGCCCGTGCCGCCGATGTCGATCCCGAACCCCATGGCCATGCCAGAACCCTAGCGGCGCGAGGTCGCTCGGCGACGCTTCCGGGTGTCGCGGCGTCCGCTCAGTCCTCGAAGTAGTAGTTCGTGGTGCCCAGGACGAGGCCCGTCGTGGCCGACGGACGGTTGAGCGCGTCGTGCAGCAGGCCGATGCGGTGACGCTCGATCTTGCGGTTGGCGAACCGCAGCTCGATGCGACCCTTCGAGATGATCCGGTAGGTGCCGCGCTGGTCGGGCGGGAACGAGGCCCACGACGAGCCGAGGCCCGGCCACGAGCCGATCGACACGCTGCTGCGGACGAACCGACCGGCGCGGTCGAGGGTGAGATTCGTCGTGGTCGACGTGCAGGAGATGAGGCAGTTGCCGCTCCAGTCGCGGTTCGTCAGGCTCGCGCCGATGCGGGCGCCCTTGCGCGGGAAGGTCGCGGGCTCGTAGGAGCGCCGCTCGTCCTTGCGGTTGGCGCGGTACGTGAAGCCGTAGGTGTTCACCTTGAACTTCTGGCCGCCGATGCGCGCGATGCCCTTCTTGGCGTTGTAGGAGTACTTCTTGCAGGTCCTCGTGGTCTTGCGGCACTTCGGCACGACGCCGTTCCTGACCTCGCCGACGTACGCCCAGCGCTTGTTGAGGAACCAGACGGTCTGGGTGTCCCAGCCTCGGCTGTCGGAGAGCGAGGTGGTGGCGAAGCCCCAGAAGTACCGGCCGCTGAGGCTCTTGTACGTGCGCGGCTTGGGTGCCACGCCGACCTTGTAGGCCTTGGTGGCCCGGGCGCCGCCCGCCGTGGCGGTGAAGCGCAGGTTGCGGGTCTTCGCGCCCTTCGCGACGCGCACCTTGAACGTCACGCCGTACTTCGTGGAGCGGGCGCCGATCGTGCCCAGGCTGCGGCTGCGCGGCGAGATCTTCAGACCGGCCCCGCTCGCGACGATCCGGGTGTTCGCGGCCGCGGCGCGGCCGGAGTTGTTGACCTCGAGCCGCACGCGGACCCACTTGCCCTTCTGGGCGGCCTTGACCGGGTGACCGCCGGCGATCGAGAGTCGCGGCGTCCATCGGGTCACGAGACTCTCGGCGTAGAACGCCTGGGTGACCGTGCTGGCGCCATCGGTGACGTAGACGTAGGCGCAGTCGTACTCAGCGGTGCGGAACGTCGAGAGTGCCTGCGAGGTGAGGGTGAGGACGGAGCCCGAGCGCGAGCGGCTCACCGCGAACTTCGCGCCGTCCTCGAGGAACTGCCCGTCCGTCTCCGAGGTTCTCGCTGCGCCGCCGATGGCGGCCCGGCGGACGCAGCTCGACCCGCTGAGCTCGCCGAAGTAGACCAGCACCGCCGCGTTGGCCGCGGGGGTGCCGCGGAAGGTCACGGTCGCCTTGAGTCGCTGCGCGGCGAGGTCCTGGACCACGTCGGTGCGCACCACGGTGCCGTCGTTCGGCGAGGGCAGCGGGGCGGCGATCCGGGCGGAGCGGTTGATGGCGCCCTGGGAGTAGTCCGTGCTCGAGGAGGCCGGCGTGCGAGCGGCCTTGCTGGCCTCACCGGGAGCCGCGGCAGCGGACCGCGGGGCCCCGCCGAGGTCGACCGGGCCGGGATCCGCGACGGCGCCCGTGGCCGTGGTGGACAGCAGGCTCACCGCCAACGCGACGGCTCCGGTGGTCGCCAGCGACCGTCGAACGAGCAGGTGGCGGCGTGCGGACATGGAGAGGCTCCCCCGAGATCGCGGACAATGGGGGTCATCCTCGCGGCGTCCGCTCGTGGGTGTCAACGCCCGGCCTTACGCTGAGCGCATGGCTGGAGGACTTGTCGCCCTGCTCGACGACGTGGCTGCGCTCGCCCGACTCGCGGCGGCGTCGGTCGACGACGTCGCTGCGGCGGCCGGCAAGGCGAGCGCGAAGGCGGCCGGTGTCGTCGTCGACGACGCGGCCGTGACGCCCCGCTACGTGCACGGCGTCGACCCGAAGCGCGAGCTCAGCATCATCGGCCGGATCGCCAAGGGCTCGCTGCGCAACAAGCTGCTCTTCATCCTTCCCGGACTGCTGCTGCTCAGCCAGTTCCTGCCGTGGGTGCTGACCCCGCTGCTCATGGTTGGTGGCGCCTACCTGTGCTTCGAGGGCGCCGAGAAGATCTGGCACGTGCTGCACCCGCACCACGAGAAGAAGGAGGAGCCCTCCAGTGCGCAGGGCCCCGAGGCCGAGCAGCACGTGGTCTCCGGCGCGATCCGCACCGACTTCATCCTCTCGACCGAGATCATGGTCATCTCGCTCAACGAGGTCGCGGACGAGCCCTTCCTCTCGCGGGCCGTGATCCTGGTGCTCGTGGCGCTGGGCATCACCGCGCTGGTCTACGGCGTCGTGGCGCTGATCGTGCGGATGGACGACGTGGGCGTCAGCCTCGCCGGCCGCACCTCCACGCTCGCCCAGCGCACCGGCACCCTACTCGTCAAGGCGATGCCCAAGGTCCTCTCGGCGCTCGCGGTGATCGGCATCGCGGCGATGCTGTGGGTCGGCGGGCACATCATCCTCGTCGGCACCGACGACCTCGGCTGGCACACGATCTACGGCTGGGTGCACGACCTCGAGCACTGGATCGCCGACGTCATGCCCTTCGCGGACGGCGCCTTCGAGTGGGTCGCCAACACCGCGGCCTCCGCCGTCCTCGGCCTGCTGATCGGCGCCGTGGTGGTGCTGCTGGTCAACGGCGTCAAGCGCCTTCGCCGCGGCAAGGCCTCCGCGGCGCACTGAGCGGGAGTGTCAGGACTCCACGGCGAGCGCGGTGGCGAAGCCGAGCATGACCGCGCCCGTCGAGCCGTCCACCACGCGGCGGAACGTGGGCCGCACCAGCTTGTTGGCCGCGGCGTTCGCGATCTCGATCACGACGAGCAGCACGACGGCGCCCACCGCGACCAGGGTCAGGGCGTAGGCCAGCAGCGCCGGTAGGCCCTGGCCTGGGCTGACGAACTGAGGCAGCACGGCCAGGTTGAACGCCAGCACCTTCGGGTTGGTGATGTTGCAGACGAAGCCCTGACGGAAGGCGGCGCGCGCGCTCACGCTCGGGCCGGACTGACCGACGGCCCACACGCTGGAGTCGCGACGCAGCGCCGAGCGCAGGGCCGTGAAGCCCAGCCACGTCAGGTACGCCACGCCCGCCCAGCGGATCGCCTGGAACACCGGCTCGGCGTGCGCGATGACCGCGCCCAGGCCCGAGGCGGCGAGGATGCCCTGCACCGCGCAGGCCAGCGTGATGCCGGCGGCGGTGAACAGGCCGCGGCGGCGGCCGCCGACCACGGAGGCGCGCAGGGTCAGGAAGGTGTCCGGTCCCGGGGCGACCGCCAGCAGCGTCGCGAACAGCAGGAAGGACAGGTAGGTCGTCACGACCGCATGCTACGGCCGCCCGAGACGAGAGACGCACCGGATCCCGAAGGATCCGGTGCGTCGCTCACTACAGGGGGTGAGGCTGGCTCAGCGCTCCTCGGTGCCCTCGATGAAGGCCTCGAGGCGGGCGCGGCCCTCCTCGTCGGGACGCTGCTCCGGCGGCGACTTCATCAGGTAGGACGAGGCCGAGAGCAGGGCGCCCGAGACGCCACGGTCCTTGGCGATCTTCGCCGCGCGGATGGCGTCGATGATGATGCCGGCCGAGTTCGGCGAGTCCCAGACCTCGAGCTTGTACTCCAGGTTCAGGGGCGCGTCGCCGAACGCGCGGCCCTCGAGGCGCACGTAGGCCCACTTGCGGTCGTCGAGCCACGCCACGTAGTCCGAGGGACCGATGTGGACGTTCTTGTCGTCGACCTTGCCGGCCAGCGAGCCGTGCAGGTTGGACGTGACGGCCTGCGTCTTCGACACCTTCTTGGACTCCAGGCGCTCGCGCTCGAGCATGTTCTTGAAGTCCATGTTGCCGCCGACGTTCAGCTGGTACGTGCGGTCCAGGGCGACGCCCCGGTCCTCGAACAGCTTCGCCATGACGCGGTGCGTGATGGTGGCGCCGACCTGGCTCTTGATGTCGTCGCCGATGATCGGGACGCCGGCGTCCTCGAACTTCTTGGCCCACTCGGGGTCGGACGCGATGAACACGGGCAGGGCGTTGACGAACGCGACCTTCGCGTCGATGGCGCACTGCGCGTAGAACTTGTCGGCCTCCTCCGAGCCCACGGGCAGGTACGAGACCAGCACGTCGGCCTGGGTGTCCTTGAGGACCTGGACGACGTCGACGGCCTCGGCGTCGGACTCCTCGATGGTCTGGCGGTAGTACTTGCCCAGGCCGTCGAGCGTCGGACCACGCTGCACGGTCACGCCGAGCGGCGGGACGTCGGTGATCTTGATGGTGTTGTTCTCGCTGGCCTGCGTGGCCTCGGACAGGTCGAAGCCGACCTTCTTGGCGTCGACGTCGAACGCGGCGACGAACTCCACGTCACCGACGTGGTACGGGCCGAACGAGACGTGCATGAGCCCGGGGACGGTGCCCTCCGGGTCGGCGTCCTTGTAGAACTCGACGCCCTGGATCAGGGACGTGGCGCAGTTTCCAACGCCGACGATGGCCACGCGGACCTTGTTCTCCGAACTCATGGAGACCTCACTTTTCCTTGTCTGTCGTACTGGTTTCTTCCTGCTCCGTGAACGCGTCGGCGCGCTCACGGTCGATCAACTCGGTCAACCAGTTGATCTCGCGCTCCACGGACTCGAGGCCGTGTCGCTGGAGTTCTCGGGTGTAGGCGTCCATCCGCTCGCGGCGCTGGACCGCGGCCGAACGGACGTTCTCGAGGCGTTCCTCGAGGCGGGACCGACGTCCCTCGAGGATGCGAACCCGGGTGGGGGAGCTGGTGCGGGCGAACAGGGCGAACCGCACCCCGAAGTTCTCGTCGTCCCACGCCGACGGGCCGCCGTCCTCGAGCAGGGAGGTGAAGTACTCCTTGCCCTCGGCGGTGAGCCGGTAGACGATCCGCGGACGCTTGCCGCGAGGCGACGTCTCGCTGTCGGCGGCGATGAAGCCGCCTCGGGTGAGCTGCTTGAGGCAGGGGTAGAGCGTGCCGTAGGACAGCAGCCGGGTCCAGCCCAGCAGGCCGTTGACGTGCTTGCGCAGCTCGTAGCCGTGCATGGGCGAGTCGGCGAGCAGGCCGAGGACGGCCAGCTCCAGAGCTGCTCCGCGTCGTGCCATGTGTCGCCCCCTTCCCCGCACGGTTCCATTCGATGCCACGAATGGCTATATCGGTACGATACATCGAGTCGGGCGAATATCGAGACCCCGGCCCGGCTGGTCATTCGTTTCTCAGGAATCTCCGTCAGACTGGCTCGTTGGTAGTCGTCCTCCGAAAGGAACCGATTCGTGGCGTCAACTCGCACGAAGCAGAAGAAAGGACCGCTCTCGCGGTTCGCCCGCAGGATCGGCGGCACCGGGTCGTGGCCCGTGCGCGTCCTGCGGTGGTTGCTGTTCCTCGGTGTGATCGGATTCGTCCTCGGCGCGCTCGCCGTGGCGATCCTGTACGCCACCACGAAGATCCCCGACCCCAACGCGGACTTCCAGACCGAGACGACGAACGTCTACTACTCCGACGGCAAGACGAAGCTCGGCAGCTTCGCGACCCAGAACCGCGAGAGCCTCGACTTCGACGAGATCCCCGAGGTCATGCGCGACGCCGTCGTGGCCGCCGAGGACCGCACGTTCTGGGAGAACCAGGGCATCGACGTCAAGGGCATCGTCCGCGCCGCGCGCAACAACGCCACGAGCGGCCAGATCACCGGCGGCGGCTCCACGATCACGCAGCAGTACGTGAAGATCCTGTACCTGAACCAGGAGCGCTCGTACACGCGCAAGATCAAGGAGGCCATCCTCTCGGTCAAGATCCACAACCAGCTGACCAAGTCCGAGATCCTCGAGGGCTACCTCAACACGATCTACTACGGCAACGGCTCGTACGGGGTCGAGGTCGCGTCGCGCACCTACTTCGGCAAGCCGGCCGCGAAGCTCAACGTCGGTCAGGCCGCGTTCCTGGCCACCGTCATCAACAACCCCTCGTACTTCGACCCGTACGCCGAGGGCGCCGCCGACCGTGTGCTGCCGCGCTACAACTACGTGCTCGACGGCATGGTCAAGCAGGGCTCGATCACCGCCGAGCAGGCCGCCGCGCACAAGGGCAAGTTCCCCAAGTTCAAGAAGCAGCGCGCCAACCAGCGGTTCGAGGGTCCGAAGGGTCACGTGCTCGACCTGGTCCGCAAGCAGATGCGCACCGAGGGCTTCCTCGACTCCGAGATCGAGGGCGGCGGCCTGCGGGTCGTCACCACGATCGACAAGGACATGCAGGACGACGCCGTGGCCGCCGTCAAGGAGGTTCGTCCCGACGGCCTCGACGAGCTCAACACCGCGCTCGTCTCGGTGGAGCCGGGCACCGGCGCGGTCCGCTCGCTGTACGGCGGCCCCGACTACCTGAAGAACCAGCTGAACTGGGCCACGCTCGGCACGCAGCCGGGTTCGACGTTCAAGGTGTTCGCGGTGGTCGCGGCGCTGGAGAACGGCTACAGCCTGCAGACCAGCCTGAACGGCAACGCGCCGCTGCGGATCGGCGACGCCGAGATCCAGAACCAGGGTGATTCCGGCGGTCGCTCGTACGGCCAGATCAACCTCGAGCGCGCCACCGAGTTCTCGGTGAACACCGCGTTCGTCGACCTGACCGACCAGATGGAGGACGGTCCGGAGAAGATCATCGAGGCCGCCCGCGAGGCCGGCATCCCCGAGTCCACGATCGACCGCATCGAGCCCGTCATCGGCGTCTCGCTGGGCTACGCCCCGGTGTCGCCGATCGACATGGCCAACGCGTACGCGACGCTCGCGGCCGACGGCAAGCGCGCCGACTGGTTCGTCATCGACCGGGTGAACGATGCGCGCGGCACCCGGGTCTTCGAGCACAAGGTCGCCACCACACAGGCGATCGACGAGGACGTCGCGGCCGACACGCTCGCGGCGATGCAGACCGTGGTCCGCAGCGGCTCCGGCGTCCAGGCCCGGACGTTCTGCCCCACGGCTGGCAAGACCGGAACGGCCACGGCCACCGACGGCGACGGCGACAACGAGCGCGTCTCGTCCTCGTGGTTCGTCGGCGCGACGCCGAAGATGGCCACGGCCGTCATGTACAACCGCGGCAAGGGCAACGAGGAGCTCGAGGGCTACCTCAACCCGTTCTTCGGCGGCACGTACCCGGCGCAGACGTTCCGCGCGTACATGAACAGCGCGCTCGAGGGATCGGAGTGCGGCTCGTTCCCGGCGCGCGCGAACATCAAGGGCGAGAAGGGCACGAAGATCTTCAACCAGGCTCCGAAGAAGAAGGAGCCGGAGAAGAAGAAGACCGAGCCCACGAAGCGTCCGACCACGCCGGCGCCCAAGCCGACGACGCCGGCGCCCACCACCCCGGCGCCGACGACGCCGCCGCCGGTCACGACGCCTCCGCCGTCCCCGGATCCGACCGAGCCGTCGATCCCGGCGCCCGGCGACGGAGCCGGTCAGGACTGAGCCGGGGCCCGCTCACCCCTCGGGGTGGGCGGGCCTCTCAGATCTCGCGGACGGTGTCGAAGCTGGCGATCGTGTAGCGCACCTGCGCCGTCACGGTGTCGCCGACGGCGGGCAGCTTCGCGCCCTCGGGCAGCAGCACCATGCTGGCCTGCATGTGCGGGGGCTCGGCGAACCAGCGCAGCTTGCCGTCGATCGTGAACGGTGAGAGGGCGAGCCCGGCGGCCGCGAGGCCTCCCTTGGCGGCGGCCTTGCCGCGACCCGCGACCCCGGCGACCGCGCGCGGCGCCTCGAGGCCGATGCCGTGGCTGGTGCCGCCGGCGATCACCAGCACGTGGCCGGCGCGGGGCACGCGGCCCTGGCGGTAGCCGATCCGCTCGCCACGCTGCACGGTGTGGACGTCCATCACGGTGGCGCGCACGGCAAGGGTGTCCAGCCGGCCCAGCCACAGCTGCGTGCCCACGCGGGGGCGCAGCGTGAGGTTCGGACGCTCGCCGCGCAGCTGCTCGAGCTCGGTCAGGGTCAGGTGCGAGCAGAAGACGGTGGTGGTCTCGAGGGCCGACGCCTCCAGGACGGCGCACCACAGGCGGGCCTCGTCGAGGTTGCCGCCGGTCATCGGCAGGTGCATCGCGAAGCCCTCGACCGTGAGGCCGGCCTCCGCGATCGCGCGGGCGGCCTCGGCGAGGTGGTGGCGGTCGAAGCCGTGGCGTGCCATCGACGTCTCGATCTCGACGACCACGCGCGCACCGGGCTGCTGCTGGGCGAGGGCGGGGATGTCCGCGAGGCGGCCGAGCGTGTGCACGAGCCGGGGGTCGGCCACGCGCGGCAGGAACGGGCGCCACGGCGTCAGCACCTGCACGTCGCCGAGGAACGAGCCGAGCAGCTCGTGGGCCTCCTCGTACGTGCCGACGGCGATCAGGTCGGCGCCGAGCCGGCTGGCCTCGTGCGCGAGTCGCTGGCGCCCGAGGCCGTAGCCGTTGCCCTTGACGACCGGCACGAGCCCCGGCAGGGCGGCGTGGGTCGCGGCCAGGTGGGCCCGCCAGTCGGCGGCACGGATCTCGAGGTCGAACGCCATGGCTCCATCATTCCGGACCGCTCCCGAGGTCCCGCCTCCGGCGGGCGAGATGTGTAGCGGTATCCACCTTTTCTCAGGCGGATCGGCCGAAAAACGGTGGTTACCGCTACAGATCTGGCGCGGGCGAGCCCGCGTGCCGTCAGGACGAGGTCAGCCGCGGCGCTTCATGTAGGCGGTGAAGGCGGCGTACAGCGGCTTGTTGATGGGCAGGTCCCACTCGCCGAGGTACTCCACGGCCTCGCCGCCCGTGCCGACCTTGAACTGCAGCAGGCCCACGTGGGAGTCGTCGGTGTCGAGCGTGTCGGTGATGCCGCGCAGGTCGTAGACCTCGGCGCCGCCCGCGAGCGAGTCGCGCATCATCTGCCACTGCACCGCGTTCGAGCCGCGGACCTCGCGCTTCGCGGTGGTGGACGCGCCGTAGGAGTACCAGGCGTGCGTGCCCACCTGCACGAGCGTGGTGGCGGCGACGAGGTCGCCCTCGTGGCGGGCGAGGTAGAGCCGCAGCCGCTGCGGGTCCTCGGCGGTCATCGCGTCCCACATCGTCTCGAAGTACGACAGCGGCCGCGGCGTGAAGTGGTCGCGCTCGGCGGTCTCGACGTACACGCGGTGGAACTCGGCGAGGTCCTCGCGGATACCCGTGGTGACCTCGACGCCCTGCTTCGCGGCCTTGCGAATGTTGCGGCGCCACAGCTGGTTCATGCCGGCGAGGACGTCGTCCTCCGAGCGGCCGGCCAGCGGCACCTGGAAGTTGTACTTCGGCTGCCCTGCGGAGAAGCCGCCCTCGGCGGCCTGCTCCTTCCAGCCCAGCGAGCGCAGCTGGTCGGCCACCGCGACCGCGGCGTCGTCGGTGTGGTCGGCGGGGACGTCACCGAGCCGGGTGAGGACGTCGTCGGCCAGCGCGGCCTTGAGCGTGGCGGCGCCCCAGCGGCGGGTCACCAGCGCGGGACCCATGCGAATGCCGAACGCGCCGTTCGCCTTGAGGTGGGTGCGCATCGCGTCGAGCGCCTCGGCGACGTCGCCGCTCCAGTCGAGGACCGGACCCTCGGGCAGGTAGGCCAGGTAGCGCTTCAGCTTCGGCACCTGGCGGTAGAGGACGAGGCCGACGCCGACGAGCTCGTCGCGCCGGAACCAGCCGATCGACTCCCCGCGCCATTCGCCCTTGACCGCCGCCCACGCGGGCGTCTGCAGGAAACTCGCGGAACCGCGCGAGGCGACGAACGCCAGGTGCTGATCGGGTCCGATGGTCCGTACGTGCAAGCTCACGGCTCGAGGCTATCCAACAATGTTTGTTAGGCTCTCCTAACGAAGCACCCCGGACGGGCCCGACCGTCGTTCCGGGCCGTCGGCCTCGCGGCCGAAACATCGGAGGAATCCTCGTGAAGACCTTTGTCGCGACCGTGCTCGGTCGCCGTGTCCTGACCCCCCACCTCGTCTCGATCACCCTGGGTGACATCGACGCGTGGGAGTCCACGGGCATCCCGGACGAGTACGTCCGCCTACTGCTGCCGCCGCGTCCCGGTGCACCGGTGGTGCTGCCCGAGATCGGTGAGGACTGGTCGATCACGTACCCCGAGGGCGCCGAGGAGCTCGTGCCCCGCGTCTACACGATCTCCGACCACCGCATCGTCGACGGCCGCGTGCGCGTGGACATCGACGTCGCTCTGCACGACCACGGCGTCGGCTCCGACTGGGCCCGCAAGTGCGAGCCTGGCGACCGTGTCGGCATCCTCGAGCCGCACGGCCTCTACCGCCCCGCGGCGGACGCCACCGACCAGCTGCTCGTATGCGACCTCACCGGCGTGCCCGCGCTCGCGCGCATCCTGCGTGGTCTCGAGCCCGAGGTCCGCGCTGACGTGCACGTCGTCCTCACCGATGCCGCCGACGAGGTCCCGCTGCCGTCCGTCGCCGACGTCGCGGTGACGTGGCAGGTCGTTGAGAACGACCACGACATCCCCGATGCGATCGAGGCCGTCGTCCGCGGACGCGACCTGCCCGCCGACCCGTCCGGTCGCTACGTCTGGGTGGCCGGCGAGGCCCGCGCCGGACGCGCCACCCGCAAGCACCTGCGGCGCGAGCTCGGCTGGCCGCAGACGTCGTTCTACACCTGCGGCTACTGGCAGATCGAGGCCGAGAAGTGGAACGCGCGCTACCAGCAGGTCGCCGAGCAGGTGCAGGCCCAGGCCATGGAGGCCTACCAGCGCGCCGGCGAGGACGAGGGCGCCTACCTCGACGAGCTCGACACGATCTACGAGTCCGTCGGCCTTTGAGTCCCGCCTCCGGCGGGCCAGATGTGTAGGGCTGTCCACCCTTTTTCGGCCGATCTGCCGGAGAAACGGTGGTTACCGCTACAGATCTCGCGCGCCGGAGGCGCGGTCAGTGGCCGGCGGCGCCGCGGCGCCAGTAGCCGACGAAGCTGATCCGGTCCTTGGGGACGCCGGCGGCGACGAGGTGGCGGCGGGCCCCCTGCACCATCGACTGCTCGCCGACGAGGAACGCGTGCACGTCGGTGCCGGGTGGGACGGTGACCAGGGCCGGCAGGGCGATGTCGCCTGCGTGCGCCTCCGGGGGACGGCTGAGCCACCACACGTCGACGCCCGGCGGGTGGGACAGGTCGAACCGGTCCTCCTGCGTCGGCACCTCGAGGATGGCGGTGCCGGTCGCGGAGTCCGGCAGGCTGGACAGGACGCCCGCCACCGCGGGCACGCCGGTCTCGTCGGCCAGCAGCAGCACGCGGTCGGTCCCGCGGCCGGGGTTGAACGCGATGCCCTCGTCGACGATGCCGATCGGGTCGCCCGGCCGGCAGGTCTGCGCCCACGTCGAGGCGGGGCCGGCGGTGCCGTCCTCGACGTTGCCGTGCAGGACGAAGTCGATGTCCAGCTCGGGCCCGTCGACGCCGACGGACCGGAACGCCCGCACCGTGTAGTTCCGCAGCACGGGCCGCTCGCCCTTGTCGATCCGCAGGTAGCGCAGGTAGCCGAGCAGGTTGACCCGGTCGGGCAGCTGGTCGAGTCCGGTCTCGCCAGCGGTGGGGATGAACATGCGGAACCACTGGTCCCAGCCCATCGGCGTGAACTGCTCGATCGACCCGCCGCCGACCGTGACGCGCTGGAAGTGCGGCGAGATCCGCTCGCTCCGCAGGACCTCCAGCCGGATCAGCTGCTGACGGTCCGGCTTGACCAGCTCGCTCGCCTTCGCCATGGCTCCTCCTCGTCGAGTTAGGCGAGCCTAACCGATGTGGCGAGCGGGGTCACCCGGCCGTCCAGCAGGCGGATCAGGCGACGAACGAGGCCGGGCGCGACGGGGTGATGAGCAGGGGCATGCCGGCCTCGGCCGGGGTGCGGTTCCCCTTCTTGTGGTTGCAGCGCAGGCAGGCCGCGACGGCGTTCTCCCACGTGAGCGCCCCGCCGCGCGAGCGCGGGATCACGTGGTCGACGGTCTCGGCCAGGCCGCCGCAGTAGGCGCACGAGCGGTCGCGGGCCTTGATGGCGCTCTTCGTGCACAGGTGCGAGCGGCGGTGCATCCACCGCGCGACGACGTAGCGGACCAGGCGCAGCACCCGGGGCCGGGGGAAGGGGCCGAACGAGTCGTCGGCCGCCTCCTCGATGACCGCCACCTCGCGCACCAGCATCTTGATCGCGTGGCGCAGCGACACGCGCTGCAGAGGTTCGTAGCTCGCGTTGAGCACCAAGACGTCACCAGCGGTCATGGGCGCGCCCCTTTCCGCTACGAAGCGTAACCAGAACGCGGTCATTCCGGGGTGAACGCTCGCCGAAACGTGCAAGTGACAAACCGCCCCTAAGGTGGTCTCGTGACCGAGGCGCAGCTGTTCGAGGGATACGGACCCGTCGCGGGCTACGACGAGATGTACGGCGAGTCGGGCGTCCGCGACCTCTACACCGCCGTGCACGCGGCCTTCGGCAAGATGCCGCCCGAGGAGGTCCGTCAGCGGGCCGACGGGCTCGCCTCGTCCTACCTCGAGCAGGGCATCACGTTCGGCGTCGCGGGCGAGGAGCGACCCTTCCCGCTCGACATCGTGCCGCGCATCATCGAGGCCGACGCCTGGGACGAGGTCGAGGCCGGCGTCAAGCAGCGGGTCAAGGCGCTCGAGGCGTTCCTGGCCGACGCGTACGGCGCCGGAGAGCTCTTCCGCGACGGCGTCGTCCCGCGCGAGACCGTCGTGACCTCGAGCCACTACCACCGCGTCGTCGCCGGCATCGACCCCGCGAACGGCGTGCGGATCCACGTCTCGGGCATCGACCTGATCCGCGATGGGAACGGCGACTTCCGCGTGCTGGAGGACAACGCGCGCGTGCCGTCGGGCGTCTCCTACGTCATGACCAACCGCCGTGCGATGTCCAGCGGCCTGCCCGAGGTCTTCGCCGACCACCGCATCCGGCCCGTCGCGCGCTACTCGCGCCAGCTGCTCTCGGCCCTGCGCGCCGCGGCGCCCGCCGGCGTGAGCGACCCGACCGTCGTCGTCCTGACCCCCGGCGTCTACAACTCCGCGTACTTCGAGCACACGCTGCTGGCGCGCACGATGGGCGTCGAGCTCGTCGAGGGCCGCGACCTGGTGTGCCACGGCGGCCGCGTCATGATGCGCACCACCGACGGCCTCGCGCCGGTGCACGTCATCTACCGCCGCATCGACGACGACTTCCTCGACCCGCTGTCGTTCCGCGCCGACTCCGCGCTGGGCGTCCCCGGCCTCATCAACGCCGCGCGCGCCGGCAACGTGACGATCGCCAACGCGGTCGGCAACGGCGTCGCCGACGACAAGCTGCTCTACACCTACGTGCCCGACCTGATCCGGTACTACCTGCACGAGGAGCCGATCCTGCGCAACGTCGACACGTGGCGCTGCGGCGACGCCGAACAGCGCGAGGAGGTGCTCGACCGCCTCGACGAGCTCGTGCTCAAGCCGGTCGACGGCTCGGGCGGCAAGGGCATCGTGATCGGCCCGTCGGCCACCGGCGAGGAGCTCGACGAGCTGCGCGCCAAGGTCATCGCGGCGCCGCGCGACTGGATCGCCCAGCCGGTGATCTCGCTGTCCACCGTGCCCACGCTCGTGGAGGACGGCATCCGTCCGCGTCACGTCGACCTGCGCCCGTTCGCGGTCAACGACGGCGACGACGTGTGGGTCCTGCCCGGCGGCCTCACCCGCGTGGCGCTTCCCGAGGGCGAGCTGATCGTGAACTCCAGCCGCGGCGGCGGCTCGAAGGACACGTGGGTGCTGGCCCGGCCCACCGAGCCGATCGAGGAGCCCGACGACGACCTCGACCCCGTCACCAGCACGCAGACCATGGCACCGATCACCGCTCCGCTGAGGGGGGAGGCCTGATGCTCAGCCGCATCGCCGAGTCGCTCTTCTGGATCGGCCGCTACCTGGAGCGAGCCGACGACACCGCGCGCCTGCTCGACGTGCAGATGCAGATGCTCGTGGAGGACCCCGCCACCGACGAGGTCACCAGCTGCCAGCAGCTGTTCGCCGTCATGGGCATCGAGGACTTCGAGGGCGTGCCCAACCGTTGGTCGATGCTCGACCTGCTGGCCTACGACCAGAAGTCGCCGAGCGCGATCGCCTCGGTGATCGGCTCGATGCGCGAGGCCGCCCGCAGCGCCCGCGAGACCCTCTCCACCGACGTCTGGTCGGCGATCAACACCACGTGGCAGGGCGTCCCGGCCGCCACGTCGATGCGCCCGGTGGAGATGTTCAACTGGGTGCGTCGCCGCACCGCGATGATCTCGGGCACCGCCGACGACTCCATGCCGCGCGACCAGGGCTGGTACTTCTACGTCCTGGGCCGCAGCATCGAGCGCACCGACATGACCGCCCGGCTGCTGTCCACCGCGGCCAGCGCCGGCGCCTCGGGGATCGCGTGGCAGAACACGCTGCGCGCCTGCGGCGGCTACGAGAGCTTCCTGCGGACCTACCGCGGCATCGAGCGCGACACCGCCGCCGCCGAGTACCTGCTGCTCGACCGGTGGTTCCCGCGCTCGATCGTGTCGAGCCTGAGCGAGGCCGAGCGGGCGCTGACCCGGCTCGACGTCGCCGGCCGTCGCGCGGGCTTCTCCGACGAGGGCCTGCGGCTGCTGGGCCGGGCGCGCACCGAGATCGAGTACCGCCCCCTGAACGAGATCCTCGAGACGATGCCGTTCGAGATGGAGCGCCTGCAGCGCGCCTGTGCCGCCGCGAGCGACGCGATCACGGCGCGGTACTTCGCGCAGGAGGACTGGCACAGCTGGACGGGGAGGGTGTCACTGTGAGCGAGCGTCAGCGAGTGAACGAGGTGGCGGCGTGAGCATGCGTATGCGGGTGCGTCACGCGACGACCTACACCTACTCCGAGCCGACGGTGGCCTCGTACAGCGAGGCCCGCCTGACGCCGCAGACCACCGCCGACCAGTACGTCCGCCGCACGCGCCTGGAGATCGCGCCGACCGCGTGGTCGCAGGAGTACCGCGACTACTGGGGCGCCACGGTCACCGCGTTCGAGGTGACCGACCCGCACGACGAGCTCACCGTCGTGGCCACGTCGGTGGTCGACACCGCCGACCCGGCCGAGCCCGGCGAGTCGATCGGCTGGGACGCTCTCGACGCCAACACCCTCGACCGGTACTGCGAGTTCGTGCACCAGCAGGACAAGGTGCGCCCCGCCGAGTCCCTCGTGGCCGAGCTCGATGCGATCCGCGCCGAGTCCGCCGCCCCGAGCGCCTACGTGGAGCGGGTCGTCGAGCTGATCCGCGGTCGCGTCAAGCGCCTCGTCGCGGCCACCCACGTCAGCGCGACCGCCGAGGAGACCTGGGAGTCCGGCAAGGGCGTCACGCACGACATCACCCACGTCGCGATCGGCGCGCTCCGCCACGCGCAGGTCCCGGCGCGCTTCGTGGCCGGCTACGTGCACCCCGAGGCCGACCCGGAGGTCGACGCTCCCGTGGCGTCCGAGCCGCACGCCTGGCTCGAGTGGTGGGACGGCCGCTGGGTGGGCTGGGACGTCACGCACGGCGAGGCCCCGGGCGAGCGCCACATCGTGGTCTCCCGCGGCCGCGACTTCGACGACAACCCGAACCTGCGCGGCATCTACTCCACCAGCGGTGAGTTCAGCACCGCCGTCGAGGTCGAGATCACTCGCCTGGCCTGAGCGCGGGACGGTTGGCTCCCGCGCCGGTCGCCGGTGTCCGCGGCGCGCCCTACGGTGGAGCCATGAGCACCGACTGGACCCGCAACCGCGTTCCCGAGACCCATCAGCCGTGGCAGGCCGACGCCGACCGCTACCAGGGCCTGGAGTACCGCCGCGTGGGCCGGTCGGGCCTGCTGCTGCCCCCGATCAGCCTCGGCCTGTGGTGGAACTTCGGCGACAACCGCACGTTCGACACCCAGCGCGAGGTGCTGCGCCACGCGTTCGACCTCGGCATCTCGCACTTCGACCTGGCCAACAACTACGGCCCGCCCTACGGCTCCGCCGAGGAGAACTTCGGCCGCATGATGCGCGGTGACTTCGCGCCCTACCGCGACGAGCTCGTCATCTCCACGAAGGCCGGCTGGGACATGTGGCCGGGCCCGTACGGCTTCCTCGGGTCGCGCAAGTACCTGCTGTCGAGCCTCGACGCGTCGCTGCAGCGGATGAGCCTCGACCACGTCGACATCTTCTACTCGCACCGTGCCGATCCGGACACGCCCGTCGAGGAGACCGTGGGCGCGCTCGACACCGCGGTGCGCCAGGGCAAGGCCCTCTACGTGGGCATCTCCTCGTACTCGGCCGAGCGCACGCGGCGCGCGGCCGAGGTGGCGGCCGACCTCGGCACGCCGCTGGTGATCCACCAGCCCGCGTACTCGATGGTCAACCGCTGGGTCGAGGACGAGCTGTTCGCCACCCTGGAGGACACGGGCATGGGCTCGATCGCCTTCACGCCGCTCGCGCAGGGCCTGCTCACCGACCGCTACCTCGGCGACGAGCCGGTCGAGCGGTCCGGGGGGCGGTCGTCGTTCGACGCCTCGGTGGTCGAGGGCAACCGCGACCGGCTGCGCGGTCTGGCCGACGTGGCGCGCGAGCGTGGTCAGACCCTGGCCCAGCTCGCGATCGCCTGGGTGCTGCGTCCGGGCGCGGCCACGTCAGCCCTGATCGGCGCCTCCAGCACCCGCCAGCTCGACGAGAACGTGGCCGCCGCGAGCAGCACGGACTTCACCGCCGAGGAGCTCGAGAGGATCGACGAGCTGGTCGGCCACGACGCCGATGCGCGGGTCGACCTCTGGGGTGGTTCTGCTCACATCGTGTAACTCTGAGTGACACCGCATGGATTCTGGGCGTTTCTCGCCTAGGCTCTCCGCCATGGAGAAGACCGTCGCGGCGCACGCGCACGAGCTCACGAAGACCTACGGCAAGGGCGACGCCCAGGTCCGAGCGCTGGACGGCGTCTCGCTCGAGATCTACGAGGGCGAGTTCACCGCCGTGATGGGACCGTCCGGCTCGGGCAAGTCCACGCTCATGCACTGCATGGCCGCGCTGGACACCCCCGACTCCGGCCGGGTCACGATCGGCCCCACCACCCTGGCCAAGCTCGACGACAAGGCGCTCACGGTGATGCGCCGCGAGAAGATCGGGTTCGTCTTCCAGGCGTTCAACCTCGTGCCCACCCTCACGGCCGAGGAGAACATCCTGCTGCCGCTGTCGATCGCGAACCGCAAGCCCGACCCCACCTGGTACCGCAACGTCATCGACGCCGTCGGCCTCGCCGACCGCCTCAAGCACCGCCCGAACGAGATGTCGGGCGGGCAGCAGCAGCGCGTCGCGTGCGCGCGGGCGCTGGTCAGTCGGCCGTCGATCGTGTTCGCCGACGAGCCCACCGGCAACCTCGACTCCACCTCGGGCGCCGAGGTCCTCTCGTTCCTGCGCCGCAGCGTGGACGAGTTCGGCCAGACGATCGTCATGGTCACGCACGACCCCCACGCCGCGAGCTACACCGACCGGGTCGTCTACCTCGCCGACGGCCGCGTCGTGTCCGAGCTGCGCGAGCCCACCGCCGAGAAGGTCCTCGAGCGCATGAGCGCGGTGCAGCGCCGGATCGGCGCGTGACGTGCGACGGGTCACCTGGCGCAACCTCGTCGCCCGCAAGGTCCGCCTGCTCCTGAGCGCCTTCGCGATCGTGCTGGGGATCGCGTTCCTGTCCGGCTCGCTGGTGTTCACCGACACGATCGGCCGGAGCTTCGACCAGATCGCGTACGGCACGGTCACCGACGTCGCCGTGCGGCCGGTCACCGGAGACGGCGACGCCATCGCGATGAGCGTCAACCGCGAGGCGCGCACGATCCCGGCTTCCGTCGTGGACGATGTCGCGGCACTGCCCGACGTGGCGCGTGCCGAGGGTGCCGTCAACGGCGGTGGCCTCTTCGTGGTGAAGAAGAACAACAAGCTGCTCGGCGGCACCGGCGCCCCGACGATCGCACTCAACGCCGGGCCTGCCGACCCGATCCCCAACGCCGCAGGCCAGCAGATGCTGAGCTGGGAGCGCGGCCGTCCCCCGGCGGCGGAGGGCGAGGTCGCGCTCGACACGCGCTCGGCCGAGGTCGCGGGCTACCGGGTCGGCGACACTGTCAAGATCGCGCTGCCGGCGGACCCGCCGATCCTCAAGGCCAAGCTCGTCGGCCTCTTCGACTTCACCTCCGGTGGACTCGCCGGCGCGACCCTCGTGATGTTCGACGACGCGAGCGCGCAGCAGTACTTCCTCGGCGGAGAGGACGCGTACAGCGTCATCCAGGTCGAGGCCGCACCCGGCGCGACGCAGCAGCAGGTCGCCGACGAGGTCGCGAAGGTCATCCCCGAGGGGACCGAGGCGGTCACGGGCGACGCCGTCGCCGAGGAGTCCAAGGACCTCTTCGACCAGCTGCTCGGCTTCCTCAACACGTTCCTGCTGGTCTTCGCCGGGATCGCGCTCGTGGTGGGCACGTTCCTCATCGTCAACACGTTCTCGATCCTGGTGGCCCAGCGCAGCCGCGAGCTCGCGCTGCTGCGGGCCCTCGGTGCCTCGCGCCGCCAGGTCAGCCGCTCGGTGCTCACCGAGGCCTTCGTCATCGGCGTCATCGGGTCCACGCTCGGCCTGGCGCTGGGCTTCGGCCTGGCGATGCTGCTGAAGGTGCTGTTCAGCAACTTCGGCCTCGACCTGTCGGGCACGTCGTTGGTCTTCCGCCTGCGCACCGTCGTGCTGTCCTACGTCGTGGGCGTGCTGGTGACGATGCTCGCGGCGTGGATCCCCGCCCGGCGTGCCGCGCGGGTCCCGCCGGTGGCCGCGATGCGCGACGAGGTCGCGATGCCGGAGTCCTCGCTGCGCTGGCGCCTCGTGATCGCGCTGCTGTTCGGCCTCGTCGGTGCCGGCGCGATGGCCGCCGGGTCGTGGCTCGACGTGCCGCGACCGATCATCTGGGTGGGCGCCGGCATCTTCGGCGTGCTGATGGCCGTGGCGCTGGGCAGCCCGATCATCGCCACGCCCGTGCTCGCGGTCTTCGGCGCGCTCTACCGCACGGTCTACCGCTCGGTGGGCCTGCTCGCGGCCCAGAACGCGCGCCGCAACCCGCGTCGCACGGCCGCCACCGCCTCCGCCCTCATGATCGGCCTCGCGCTGGTCACGACGATGTCGATCCTGGGCGCCTCCATCAATAAGTCGATCGACGCCGGGGTCGAGCGCGAGTTCTCGGCGGACTTCGTCATCCAGAACGTCAGCGGTCAGGCCTTCTCGCCGGGCATCTCGAAGAGCGTCAGCGAGGTCCCGGGCGTCGCCGCCGTGTCGCCGGTCCAGGCGATCGTGTTCCGCGCCGACGGCAGCCAGGTGTTCGGGTCGGCCACCGACCCGGCGCGGTTCGGCGAGGTCTTCGACCTCGACTACGTCTCCGGTCAGGCACCCGCCGCAGACGACACGATCGCGCTGAGCGAGTCGCTGGCCGAGTCCCTCGGCAAGACCACCGGCGACACGGTCGAGCTCTCGTTCACCACCGGCAAGGTGCCGGCCACGGTCACGGGCGTCTTCGCCGACAGCAACATCGTCGGGCAGGCGGTAGTGCCGCTGTCCACGGTCACCACCGCCGGCATCCAGCGCGGCGACACCACGCTTGCAGTCAACGCCGCCCCCGGCACCGGCACGGGCACGGTGCGCGCGAACCTCGAGCGCGCCGTCGGCGACAACCCCACGATCGTCGTGCAGGACAAGGAGAGCTACGCCGAGGCGCAGCGGGCCCAGGTGAACACGCTGCTCTACCTCATCTACGCGCTCCTGGGCCTGGCCATCGTGATCGCGGTGCTGGGCATCGTGAACACGCTCGCGCTGAGCGTCATCGAGCGCACCCGCGAGATCGGCCTGCTGCGCGCGGTCGGTCTCACCCGGCCGCAGCTGCGTCGGATGGTGCGCCTGGAGTCGGTCGCCATCGCGATCCTCGGCGCCGTGCTGGGCATCGGGGCGGGCCTGCTGTTCGGGGTCGCGCTGCAGCGCTCCTTCGCCGACGACGGCATCAGCGACCTCGCGATCCCGGCGGGCTCGCTCGCCGTGTTCGTCGTGGTCTCGGCGTTCGTGGGCGTGCTCGCCGCGGTGCTGCCCGCCCGGCGCGCGGCGCGGCTCGACGTGCTGCGCGCGATCACGGGCGAGTAGCCGGGCATCGGCGGATTCGTCCGGAACGACGGCCCGCTGCTAGACTCGTGAGGTTGCCGTTCGAGGCGACACCCTCCTGTGACGGAAAGCCCGTCACCGCTCAGTCCAAAGGAGAACCCGCAGTGGCACTGCGCAAGTACGAAGTCATGGTCATCCTCGATGCCGACATCGATGAGCGTTCCGTCGAGAAGAGCCTCTCGACCTACCTCAACAACACGATCGTCGCCGACGGTGGCTCGGTCGACAACATCGACGTCTGGGGCAAGCGCCGTCTTGCCTACGAGATCAACAAGAAGTCCGAGGGCATCTACGCCGTCATCGGTCTGTCCGCCGGTCCCGACTCGGTCAAGGAGCTGGATCGCCAGCTCTCGCTGAACGAGTCCGTCGTCCGCACGAAGGTCACGCGTCCCGACGCGAAGTGATTCTGTGGACGGAGTGATTCCGTCTCCCGAATCCGACAGACTCGTCGCGAAGAGCACCTCGAGAGAAGGCTGATCCATGGCAGGCGAAACCACCATCACCCTCGTCGGCAACCTGACCCGCGATCCCGAACTGCGGTTCACGCCGTCGGGCGCGGCCGTCGCCGACTTCACCGTCGCGTCCACCGCGCGCACGTTCGACCGTCAGACGAACGAGTGGAAGGACGGCGACACGCTGTTCATCCGCTGCTCGGCCTGGCGCCAGCTGGCCGAGAACGTCGCCGGCTCGCTGACCAAGGGCACCCGCGTCATCGTGACCGGCGCCCTGAAGGTCCGTGAGTACGAGCGCCAGGACGGCGGCCGCGGCACGAGCGTCGAGATGACGGTCGACGAGGTCGGCCCGTCGCTGCGCAACGCCACCGCACAGGTCACCCGCACGTCGGGTGGCGGCGGTGGCCAGGGCGGCTTCGGCGGGGGCAACTCCGGAGGCTTCGGCGGCAACGCCGGTGGCAACTCCGGCGGCTTCGGTGGCCAGCAGCCCGGTCAGCAGTCCGATGCGAGCGCGTGGGCCCAGCCCTCGGCGCCGCAGGCGCCTTCCGGGGGCAACGACCCCTGGGGCGGCGGATCCGGCTCCAGCGACGAGCCTCCCTTCTGATCCATCACACGTAGCAAGAACATTTCCAGGAGCATCATGGCCAAGCCCGTTGTCCGGAAGCCGAAGAAGAAGAGCAACCCGCTCGCGGCCGCCGGCGTCACCACCATCGACTACAAGGACACTGCGCTGCTGCGCAAGTTCATCTCCGACCGCGGCAAGATCCGCGCCCGTCGCGTCACCGGCGTCTCCGTCCAGGAGCAGCGCCAGATCGCCAAGGCGATCAAGAACGCGCGCGAGATGGCGCTGCTGCCCTACACGTCCAGCGGTCGCTGAGTCAGGAGCACGAGACAGATGAAGCTCATCCTCACGCACGAGGTCAGCAACCTCGGCCAGCCCGGCGACATCGTCGAGGTCAAGGACGGCTACGGCCGCAACTTCCTGCTGCCCCGCAACTTCGCCATCCGTTGGACGAAGGGCGCGGCCAAGCAGGTCGAGTCGATCAAGGCCGCGCGTGACGCGCGCGCCGTGCACGACCTCGAGACCGCCCAGTCGATCAAGGGCAACCTCGAGTCGTCGCCGATCAACGTCCCGGCCCACGCCGGTGAGGGCGGCCGCCTGTTCGGCGCCGTCACCGTCACCGACATCGCCGACGCGCTGGCCCAGGCCGGCGCGAAGGTCGACAAGCGTCGTATCGAGGTCGGCAACCCGATCAAGAGCCTCGGCGCGCACACGGTCTCCGTCCGCGTGCACCCCGAGGTCGTCGCGACGGTCAAGCTGAACGTCGTCGCCTCCAAGTGATCCTCAAGACGCCGGGTCCCGCTTCACGCGGGGCCCGGCGCCTTGCTGTCGGGGCACTGGCGGGCCTGCTGCTCGCCGGCTGCCTCGGCGGCGGGGGAGACGACTCCTCCGGCGAGAAGACCGCCGCGGAGGAGGACACGTCGCTGCCGATGGCCGACGTGCACGCGGCCGAGCGGGCCGACGTCCGCGACGGCGGCACCCTGCGCCTGGGCATCACCTCGTTCCCCGCGCAGTTCAACCCGGTGCACACCGACGGCGTCGCCAGCACCGCGCCCCAGATCCTCGAGCCCACCCTCGGCAGCGCCGTGCGGGTGGGCCCGGACGGCTCGTGGTCGGTCGACACCGACTACGCCAGCAGCGTCGAGGTCGTCGACAAGGACCCGCTGACCGTCCGCGTCGAGCTCAACCGCCGCGCCGTCTGGCAGGGCGGCACCTCCATCACCTCGGCCGACATGGTCGCCTGGGTCGACGCGATGCAGGACGACGAGTTCGCCGCCGCGCCGCCGCCCGTCTACGACCTCGTCGACTCGGTCGAGCCCGACGGGAAGTTCGCGTACGAGGTCGAGTTCGAGGAGCCCACCGCCGACTGGCCGGCGGCGGTCTACCCCACGCTGCCGAAGGCGTACACGAAGTCGGCGAAGACGTTCAACCGCGGCCTTGCCACGAAGGCGCCCTCGGCGAACGGCCCGTACGTGGTCGCCGAGATCGAGCGCCGCACCGGCACGATCACCCTCGAGCGCAACCCGCGATGGTGGGGCGAGCCGGGCCGGCTCGACTCGATCGTGTGGCGGATCGGCGACGAGGACGTGCTCGCCCAGGCGTTCACCGCCGGTGAGCTCGAGTCCGCGCCGGTGACCCCGGCGAACCGCGAGGCCCTCGCGAAAGCCGACGTGCGCTCGGCGCTCGGCTCGGAGTGGTCTCACCTGACGATCAACGGCGGCACCGGCGCGCTCGCCGACGCCGACGTCCGGCGGGCCGTCATGCTCGCGGTCGATGGGCCCGGAATCGTCGACGACACCTCGAAGCGCTACGGCGTCGAGGCGGTGGCGATGGACTCGGTCGTGCTGCTGCCGGGCCAGGTCGGCGCCCCGGCCGGCCAGCCGGTGGCCCGCGACCTCGCCCGCGCCGAGAAGCTGCTCGCGAAGGCCGGGTGGCGGCGCAAGGACGGCGCCGGCCCCGCGCTGCGCAAGGGCAAGCCCCTCACCCTCAGCCTGCCCGTGCCCGACACCCGTTCGGGCGCCGTGCAGCGGGCCGAGGCGATCGCCGAGGACCTCGCCGAGATCGGCATCCGCGTGAAGGTCACCACGGTGCCGGGCCCCACGTTCTTCGAGAAGGTCGTCATCCCGCTGGACTTCGACCTCACCACGTTCGCGTGGGGCGTGCGGCCGTTCGAACTCGCCGACACGCGGCGCCTGTTCACCCCGATCGACAGCCCGATGAACTTCACCGGCAAGGCGTCCAAGGCGATCGGCCAGGCGTTCGACGACGCGATCGCCGAGCTCGACGACGACGCCCGGGCCCGCCAGGTGGCCGAGATCGACGAGGTCGCGCGGGCGCAGGCGTCGATCATGCCGCTCGCGGTCGTCCCGCAGGTGCTGGCGGTCGACCCCACGGTGCGCAACTACGGCCCCGCGGCGCTGGCCGACACGGACTGGACCGAGGTCGGGTTCGCGGCGAAGAAGAAGGGCGACTGATGGCCCGCACCCGGCGCCGGGCGGTGGCCTGGCCCACGATCCTGCGCGAGCTGCGTGTCGTGCGGGTCGCCGACGTCACCGAGTCCACGCGCCGAGTCACCCTGGCCGGCGAGCAGCTGGAGGAGTTCGAGGTCGCCGGCGGCACCGCCGCGCCGTTCCGCTCCGAGGGCTTCGACGACCATGTGAAGCTGCTCGTGCCGCTCGACGGCACCGATCGCCCGCCGCTGCCGGTGCAGGGCCCCGATCGTCTCGAGTGGGGTGGTGCGGGCGGCCGTCCCGTGGCCAAGGACTACACACCGCGACGGTTCGCCGACGGCGAGCTCGACCTCGACTTCGTGCTGCACGAGGGCGGCTTCGCGGCGGGCTGGGCGCGTCGGGCCGCTCCGGGCGACCCGGCGTGGATCGTCGGCCCCACCCGGTCGCTGCTGCTGCCCGAGGGGGTCGAGCGGATGGTGCTGGCGGGCGACGAGACCGCGCTGCCGGCCATCGCTCGGCTGCTCGACGCCTGGCCGGGCACGATGACCGCCGACGTCGTGGTCGAGGTCGCCTCGCCCGCCGGCATCCAGGACCTGCCCGAGCGGCCCGGCGTCACGGTGCGGTGGGTGCACGGCGCCGACGCCTGGGTAGAGGCCGTGCGCGACCTGCCGTGGTCCGACGTGCCCACGTTCTGCTGGGTCGCGGGCGAGTCCGGGGCCGTGCGCCAGGTGCGCCGCCACCTCGCCGACGACCGCGCCGTCCCGCGCGACTGCCTCGATGCCACCGGGTACTGGCGGCGCTGACGGTTTCCCCGGTTAACCGGGGAAACTGTCACTTCACGAGGTTTGCGGACCACGTGAAGTGACAGGAAACCTCGTTCAGTCAGGCCGCGTGGAGCTGACGGGCGGCCACCGAGTGGCCCTGCCACCACAGCGTGTGGTCGAGCTCGGAGCCGTCGCGCGGGGCCCACGTGCGCACGACGACCCGCTGGGTGCCGAGCTCGCGGTCGATCCAGGCGCGGCCGTTCGGGAGGTCGATCTCGGTGCGGTCGACATCGCCGCACGGCACGTGACGCGGACGCCCGACGAGACGCAGCCAGCCGACGGGTCGTGTGGTCCCGCGGACCACGTGGCTGGCCAGTCCCTCGTGCGAGACGACCTCGTGCGGCCCGAGGTGCCGCAGCACCGAGTCGAGCTCGGAGGTGGAGACGACGTAGACGCGGCCGATGCGGTCGCGACGTGAGCGCGGGCCCCGGAGGGCGTCGATGACGGGAAGGCTCATGTCTCCACCTCAGCGGGCGAACCTGTCAGTGGGCTGAAACGCACGTGAACGTTCGGCGGGATCTCAGCGCGCGCCGAGGACGAGCCACCGGTCGCCGCGCTGGCGCAGCCAGAGGGTCACCCAGCGCGTGGCCTGGAACAGCGCGTAGGCCGCCCACAGCCACGTGAATCCGGCCTCGGTCTCGCGGATCAGCAGGGCCACCGGCGTGTAGACGAGCAGCGTGACGAGTCCGGCCCACGCGAGGTAGACGCCGTCGCCCGCGCCGATCAGCACGCCGTCGAGGACGAAGACGACGCCGGACACGGGCTGGATGAGCGCCACGATGAGCAGGGCGGGGATCGCGGCCGCGCGCACGTCGGCGTCGGGGGTGAAGGCGCGAGCGACCCACGGTGAGGTGACGGCCAGCAGCACGCCCGACACGATGCCGAAGCCGAGACCCCACGCGATCACGCGGCGGGTGACGTGGCGGGTGCCCTCCGCGTCGCCCGCGCCGAGGGAGTGGCCCGTGAGGGTCTGGGCCGCGATCGCGAACGCGTCGAGGGCGAACGCCAGCAGCATGACGATCGTGGTCGCGATCTGGTGGGCGGCCAGGGAGGCGTCGCCGAAGCCGGCGGCCACGAGGGTCGCGAGGAGCAGCACGGCGCGCAGGCTGAGGGTGCGCAGCAGCAGTGGCACCCCGTCGTGGCCGGCGCGGACGACGTCGGCCCACTGCAGCCGCGCAGAGGCCTGGGCGGCACGGCTGCGCCGGACGACCTGTCCCACCAGGGCGAGTGCCGCCGCCCACTGCGCCAGCACGAGGCCGAGTGCCGCGCCGCGGATACCGAGGTCGGCGCCGTAGACCAGCGCCACGGTCAGCACGACGTTGAGGACGTTCGCGGCGATCATCACCATCAGTGGGGTGCGCAGGTCCAGCACGCCGCGCAGCGCGCCCGTGGCGGCCAGGACGAGCAGCACGGCGGGGATGCTCGCGGCGGCGATCGTCAGGTACTGGGTGGTGAGGTCGGCGACCTGCGCCGAGCTGGCCAGCGCCCCGCCGAGCGGCCCGGCGGTGAGCGCGGCGAGGACGCCCAGGACGACGCCGATGAGCAGAGCCAGCCAGACGCCGCCGAGCGCGGACTCGAGAGCCCGCCGCGGCTCGCCGGCGCCCTGGTGCCGCGCGACCGTCGCGGTGCTGCCGTAGGCCAGGAAGACGCACAGTCCGACGATGGTCGTCAGGATCGTGGAGGCCGCTCCGAGGGCCGCCAGCTCGGCCCGTCCGAGGTGTCCGACGATGGCCGTGTCGGCCATCAGCATGAGGGGCTCGCAGATCAGCGCGGCGAAGGCGGGGAGGGTGATGGCCAGGATCCGGCGGTCGAGAGAGGGGATCGGCACGCGGGCGACGATACTCCTGTGACGAATGTGGTGGATTTATCGACATGTCGGTGCTCGGCGTGCTAGCGCCCGTGGAAAACCTCGGCCGTGAAAATCACACCCCGGATTCCTCGCTCCACACCGTGTGACTCACGTTTCCGCAGGTCAGAGCCCTGTGTGACGCGTGCCACACACGTCTTTCCACAGATTCGTCCACCGACTGTGCACACTCGCCCCCGGCGTTTTCCACAGCTTTGCCGCAGTTCTTCACACCCCCTGTGCACCGCTGTCTCGACCCTGCTCCTACCGGCCCGTAAGGTCACCCGAGGTGGATGTCCCGCGCCGGGGGGAGCCGGTGATCGGCAGGACTGTCGGTGGGACTGCGTAGCCTCCAATCCAGCTGCCGATCACGTCGAGGAGTGCCGTGAGCGTTACCGATCTGTACGAGTCCGAGCGACCTTCGGACTCCGCGGCGTCGGGCTACGTTCCGCCCCAGGACATGGCGGCCGAGCAGAGCGTCCTCGGCGCGATGCTGCTGTCGAAGAACGCGATCGACCCGGCCACCGACCTGCTCGAGAGCCGCGACTTCTACCGTCCCGCCCACGAGCTGATCTTCGACGTCATCACCGACCTGTCCGGACGCGGCGAGCCGGCCGACGCGATCACCGTCGCGGCCGAGCTCACCCGCCGCGGCGAGATCGGCCGCATCGGCGGCGCCGCCTATCTGCACGACCTCGTCCAGGGCGTGCCGATCGCGGCCAACGTCGACTACTACGCCGAGATCGTCCACGAGAAGGCCGTGCTGCGGCGCCTCGTCGAGGTCGGCCAGCAGGTCGCCCAGCTGGGCCAGGCGGGCACCGGCGAGATCCAGGACATCGTCGACCGCGCCCAGAAGGCCGTCCTCGACGTCGACGGCACCAAGTCGGGCGAGGACTACAACGTCCTGTCCGACCTCATGTCCTCCACGATCGACGAGCTGGAGGAGCTCGAGACGCGCTCCGGCGAGGTGCACGGCGTCATGTCGGGCTTCCCCGACCTCGACCGTCTCACCACGGGCTTCAAGCCGGGTCAGATGATCGTCGTCGCGGCCCGACCCGGTGTCGGCAAGTCCACGCTGGGGCTCGACTTCGTGCGCAACGCCTCGATCCGCCAGGGCATGACCTCGGCGATCTTCAGCCTGGAGATGACCGGCTCGGAGATCGCGATGCGTCTGCTGTCGGCCGAGGCGAAGGTCGCGATCCACCACATGCGTGCCGGCTCGATGTCCAGCCGCGACTGGGACGCGATCGGTCGCGCCATGGCCACGGTGCAGGCCGCGCCGATCGTGATCGACGACAGCCCCAACATGACGATGCCCGAGATCCGCTCGAAGGCCCGCCGCATCAAGAAGCAACACGGCCTCGACTTCGTCGTCCTCGACTACCTGCAGCTGATGACCTCGGGCAAGAAGGTCGAGAACCGTCAGGTCGAGGTCTCGGAGTTCTCCCGTCAGATCAAGCTGCTGGCGAAGGAGCTCGGCGTCCCGGTCGTCGCGATCAGCCAGCTGAACCGAGGCTCGGAGCAGCGCACCGACAAGACGCCGCAGATCTCCGACCTGCGCGAGTCCGGCTCGATCGAGCAGGACGCCGACATCGTCCTGCTGCTCAACCGCCCCGACGCCCACGGCGCCGGCGAGTCCGAGCGTCCCGGCGAGGCCGACATCATCGTGGCCAAGAACCGCTCGGGCCCGGTCAACAAGGTGGCCGTCTCGTTCCAGGGTCACTACTCGCGCTTCACGCCGATGGCGCGCGAGCCCGAGAGCGCCTCCGGCGGCGCCTCGGGGGCCGACTTCGCCTGACGCGAGGCCGTCGCACCGCATCGCACGAACCCCGTCCGTGGCGGCGTGCGCATTCCTCCATTTTCGCTCGCATCGCAGACCGATTCCAGTTTCGTCGCTGTCTGCATCTTCACAGTCCTCGCCCCTTCGGTGCCGCTCGGACGCGACATAACGTGGATGATGCGGGCGGCGAGTGCCGGCCGTAGGACACGAGGCGAAGGAGGGCCATGTCCACGCAGGCATCGGGAGGGAACACCACACGCAAATGGCTTCGACTGGCCACGTCCCTGGCGGTCGTCGGAGTGCTGACCGCCGGCGCCGGCGGCGTCGTCCTGGTCAGTGGGGAGACGGCCAGCGCCACTCCCGGCAACGGTCAGGAGAAGATCGGCGTCTGCCACCGCACGGCGTCGGAGTCGAACCCCTACGTCTATCTCGAGGTGCCGGCCGCCGAGGCCAACGGGCACATCACCGGGACCGGGTCGCAGCACCACCAGCAGGTCACCTGGAAGAGCGAGGGCAGCTGGCGAGGCGTCGCCCACGCCGCCGGCGACCTGAGGCTCGACTACTACGCGCACGAGGACGAGATCGCCGCGCGGCAGTGTCTCGACACGAGCACGCCGACCGAGGACCCGACGACTCCGCCCACCGAGGATCCGACGACCCCGCCGACCGAGGAGCCGACCGAGGATCCGACGACTCCGCCGACCGAGGAGCCCACGGACGAGCCGACGGACCCGGGCACCGAGCCCTCGGACGAGCCGAGCCAGCCGAGCGACGATGTCACCCACGATCCGTCGAACGAGTCGCGGGACGACACCGACGGGCAGGAGCAGGCTCCTGACCAGGACGCCGACGACGCCACCGCGAGCCCGTCCACCGAAGCGGTGCCGCGCCGCATCGACGCCGGTGTCACCACGGACGCGTCCACGCTGTGGGGCGCGGGCCTGGTCGGCGGCGGCAGCGCGCTCGTCCTGAGCTCGGGCGGCATCGTCGTGGGCGCCAGGCGGTTCGAGGACCGCTGACATGACGCGCGTCCCGCGCACGCGGGGTCCGGCACCTCAGCGCCGGACCCTCGCGGCGTTCCTCGCGCTGGTGCTGCTCGCGCTGCTGGGTGCCTGCGTCGTGGGCGGGCCCGACCCGGCCCCCTCGTCCGTGACGGCCCAGCCGACGGTCACCGTCACCACCGAGCCGATGACGTGCACCGAGGAAGCCGCGAGCCCGACGCCGGACCCCGCTCGGGGCGAGCCGGTGCGCCTCGTGATTCCGTCGATCGACGTCGATGCGACCGTCGTGCCGATCTCCCTGAGCGCCGACGAGACGCTGGTCCCGCCGGCCGACGTCACGCAGACCGGCTGGTGGTCCAGAAGCGCGCTCCCTGGCAGCACGGCAGGGACGACGCTCATCGCGGGTCACACGGTCCACGCCGGCGGTGGGGTCTTCGACGACCTCGACCAGCTCGAGGCCGGCGACGTCGTCCGGGTGAGGACGTCGGAGGGATGGGTCGCGTACCGCGTCACGGAGGTCTCCGACCTGACGAAGGAGCAGGTCGGGAAGGACGCCCACGAGCTGTTCTCCCAGGACTCCGACGGGCGGCTCGCGCTGGTGACGTGCAGCCACTATCGCCTCGGTGCCTACGCGAGGAACACCGTCGTCCTCGCCGAGCCCGCCTGAGGAGAGCCGGCCCGGGTGACCGGGCCGGCTCCCCGGCTCAGCCGGTCTTGCCGGCGATGAAGTTGACCCCGCCGACCCGCGGGGTCGAGCGCGCGGTGAAGTACGAGCGGTGGATCGTCAGGCCCGTCGGGTTGTTGTTGAGGGCCGTCAGGTTCTGGCCGCCGCGCTTGGTCGAGCCCTGGCAGGCCGGGTCGCCGGAGTAGCAGTACGACTTGAGGCGACCCTCGAAGGCCTTGAGGTCGCCCGTCGCCCGCGTGCCGAGCATGCCGAACTTCGTCAGTCCCTTGGTGGCGACGAACGGCTCGGTGGGGTTGTACATCGGGTCGCCGTAGAGCACGACCGCGGCGATCTTGCCGCGTGCGGTGGCGTTCGGGCGGACCCCGCTGCTGGCAGAGAGGGCGTCGCCGATGACGTGCGCACCCTGGGAGAACCCGATCAGTGCGGTCTTGGAGTTCGGGCACTGCGTGGCGAGGTAGTTGAGGGACTTCTGCAGGGCGACCACCCCGCCGTGCCGGCTGTTGTTGTACGCCAGCCCGACCCAGCCGATGGCCGCCGCGTACTTCAACCCGGAGATGTAGACGGTCTTCTTGCTCACCGTCTGGAGGTCACCCGCCACGGGGCCGGGCCGGCCCATGCCGGTGCGGTAGGCGTACAGCGCGGTGTTGGTGGTGGCCGTGTTGGTCGTGCCGGCGGCCTCGTCGCTGCCGCGGACGACGACCGTGATGACGTTCGAGCACAGGGAGGACGAGGCCGCGGCCTGGCTCGGTGGGGCGGCGAGCATCGTCAGGCCGAGCACGGCCGCCGCGCCGGCGATGGCGCCGCCGCGCAGGGTTCGGGAGGTGGTCATGGTGGGTCCTTCCGCCGAGGGCCCGCGTCGTCGAGGACCCGATGACCCCACGATCGGGCCGGACGGATCCGGCGAATACCCCCGCAAACGGGGGCTGAACGCGAGCCGGACCGGTGCCGGCTCGCCCTCGGCGCGCGGTCCGTCGCCGCGACCGGTCATGATGGTCGCGATGACCGGAACGGGGACGGCGCGCGGCGGCTCGGTCGCCGAGGTGTTCTGGGTGTTCCTGCGCCTGGGACTGACCTCGTTCGGTGGGCCGGTGGCGCACCTGGCGTACTTCCGCGAGGCGTTCGTCGAGCGCCGCCGCTGGCTGACCGACGCGGCCTACGCCGACCTCGTCGCGCTGTGCCAGTTCCTGCCCGGTCCGGGGTCCAGCCAGGTCGGGATGGTGATCGGCCTGCGTCGCGCGGGCCCCGCCGGCCTGCTCGCCGCCTGGGTCGCGTTCACGCTGCCCTCGGCGATCCTGCTGGTGGCGTTCGCGTACGGGGTCGCGGCGTTCGGCGACGTCGCGGACGCGGGCTGGCTGCACGGTGTGAAGGCCGCCGCGGTCGCGGTGGTCGCGCAGGCCGTGATCCAGATGGCCCGCACGCTGACCCCCGACCTCAAGCGCATCGTGATCGCCGCGGTGGGGGTGGCGGTCCTCCTCGTGGTCGCGAGTCCGGTGGCGCAGGTCGGCGTGATCGTGCTGGGCGGCCTCATCGGCTGGCTCTGGCTGCGCGCCGACCAGCCCGAGACCGTGCGCGACCTCGCCCGCGTCTCGCACCGCAGCGGCATCGTCGCGCTGGTCCTGTTCGCGGTGCTGCTGGTGTCGCTTCCGATCCTCGTCGCCCTCACGAACGACCCGACCCTGCGGCTGGCCGACATCTTCTACCGGACCGGCGCGCTGGTCTTCGGCGGCGGCCACGTGGTCCTGCCGCTGCTGGAGGCGCAGACCGTGCAGGCCGGACTCGTCGACGCCGACACGTTCCTCGCCGGCTACGGCGCCGCGCAGGCGGTGCCGGGGCCGTTGTTCACCTTCTCGGCCTACCTCGGCGCCAGCATGGAGTCCGGTCCGAGCGGCGTGCTCGGAGCCTCGATCGCGCTCGTGGCGGTCTTCCTGCCGGCCGGTCTGCTGGTGGTGGGCGTGCTGCCGTTCTGGGATCGGCTGCGCCAGGCGCCCACCGCGCGCCGCGTGGTGATGGGCGTCAACGCGGCCGTCGTCGGGATCCTCGCGGCCGCCCTCTACGACCCGGTGATCACCCAGGGGATCATCTCGTGGGGCACGCTCGCGGTGGCCGTGGCGGTGTTCGTCTCCCAGTGGTGGGGCCGCGTCCCCATCTGGCTCGCGGTCGTGGCGGCCGGGGTCCTCGGTCAGCTGCTCCTATGACGGCAGCACGCCGAGGCTGCGCAGCCGTCGCTCGAACAGGGGCGCCAGCGAGCGCGTGTAGGTCGCGGTGAGGTGCTGGTGGTCACGGAACATGATCTGACCGCGCGGCGTGACCACGCGGCAGCGGCGCTTCGGGCAGAAGGTCTCCTTCATCGAGATCCGGAACGCCGCGCGTGCCCCGTACCTCTTCCGCGCGAGCTGCACCGACGGCACGGTCCAGTCGAACCACATGACGTCGCCGACGTCGGCGGAGCACCGGCGCCACTCGCGGGGCGCGGAGTTCTTGCGCAGGCACTGGGTGGGGGAGGGACGCGTGAGGACCCAGTTCGGCGAGTCGGACACAGCGATCACGGGGATGCGCCGGTCGAGCGCGACCTTCCACGACCGCACCGTGTCCGGTCCGCGCTGGGCCTTCGTGCCGGGCATCGTCGAGGCGCGATGGTGCGTGACGATCGCGCTGACGTTCTTCTGGCGCCGGACGTAGCGGGTCACGTTCGCCCGCCAGGTCTGGCAGTCGTCACGGACCCAGGCCTTGAGGTTCTTGATCGGGCGCGACGACCATCCGCACCGCGACCGGATGAGGAGGGTGACGCGGATCGTGCCGGCCTCGGCGAGTCGTCGGAACGCGGGCGAGAGCGCGCGCATGTGCGAGTCGCCGATGAGCAGCAGGCGTGGGCCCTTCCGGCCGTAGTGGCAGGTGAGCGCCTTGGTCTGGCCCGACTCGGCGCCGGAGAAGCAGGCGCGGGTGCCGGGCGCGATGTCGCGCTCGGCCGCGGCGATGCTCGACAGGCGCGGCGGGTCCTCGGCGAGGGCCGGCGCGGTGCCGAGCACCAGCGCCGCGAGGGCAAGGACGACGACGAACCGAGCGCGCATGGGACCTCCCGCCCTCAGGGTGGCACGCCCCGGGCCCGCGATCGACGCTCCGCGCGCGGGGAGGCACCGGAGGCACGGCGCAAGATGTGTAGCGGTATCCACCCTCTCGACTCCGGTGACGCCGGAATTCCGTGGATACCGCTACACATCTGGTTCGGGGGACCCCGAAGGGTCAGGCGCGGGCGAGCGCGAGCCCGGCCGCGCGGCCGGAGAAGATGCAGCCGCCCAGGAACGTGCCCTCGAGGGCGTTGTAGCCGTGCACGCCGCCACCGCCGAAGCCGGCGACCTCGCCCGCCGCGTAGAGCCCGGGCACCGGAGCGCCGTCCTGGCCGAGGACCTGCGAGTCGAGGTTGGTCTGGAGGCCGCCGAGGGTCTTGCGCGACAGGATGTTGAGCCGCACGGCGATGAGCGGACCCTTCGTGGGGTCGAGGATCCGGTGCGGCTTGGCCACGCGCACGATCCTGTCCATCCGCGAGCGCCGCGCGTTGTGGATCGCCATGACCTGCACGTCCTTGGTGAACGGGTTGTCGAACTCGCGGTCGCGGGCCACGATCTGCCGCTCGAGGAGCGTCGGGTCGAGCTGCGGTCCGCGGGCGATCTCGTTCATGCCCACGACGAGGTCGTCGAGCGACGACGCCACCACGAAGTCCACGCCGTGCTGCTTGAACTTCTCGACCGGGCCGGGGGCGCCCTTCGCGAGACGGCTCTTGAGCAGGAACTTGATGTCACGACCGGTCATGTCGGGGTTCTGCTCCGAGCCCGAGAGCGCGAACTCCTTCTCGATGATCGACTGCGTCAGCACGAACCACGAGTAGTCGTGGCCGGTCGCGAGGATCTGCTTCATCGCGCCGTTCGTGTCGGCGCCGGGCACGCCCGACATGCCCTGCAGGCGCCGGCCGTTCGCGTCGAACCACATCGACGACGGGCCGGGCAGGATGCGGATGCCGTGGTCGGGCCAGATCGGGTCCCAGTTGGTGATGCCCTCGGTGTACGACCAGAGGCGGTCGCGGTTCACGATGCGGCCGCCAGCCTGCTCGGAGATCTGCAGCATGCGGCCGTCGACGTGCGCGGGCACGCCCGAGATCAGGTGGTCGGGCGCGGCGCCGATCCGCTCGGTGGGCCAGTTGGCGCGCATGAGGTCGTGGTTGTGGCCGATGCCGCCCGAGGTCACCACGACGGCGCCGGCGCGGTGCTCGAACTCGCCCACGACGGTGCGCGAGGACTTCACGCCCCGCTCGGACTCGTCGGGCTCGAGGACCGAGCCGCGGATGCCGACGACCGCACCGTCCTCGACGACCAGCTCGTCGACCTGGTGGCGGAACGCGAACTGCACGAGGCCGCCGGTCTCGGCCGCGAGCACGGGGTCGGCGAACGTCTCGACCAGGCGCGGGCCCGTGCCCCACGTGATGTGGAAGCGCGGCACCGAGTTGCCGTGGCCGGTGGCGGAGCCGTCGCCGCGCTCGGCCCAGCCGACCATCGGCATGACGCGGTGGCCGAGCTCGCGCAGGTACTCGCGCTTGCCGCCCGCGGCCCAGGCCACGTAGGCCTCGGCCCAGCGGCGGCCCCACACGTCCTCGTCGTCGAGGCGGTCGAAGCCGGCCGAGCCGAGCCAGTCCTGGATCGCCAGCTCGGGGGAGTCCTTGATGCCCGTGCGGCGCTGCTCGGGGCTGTCGACGAAGAACAGTCCACCGAGCGACCAGAACGCCTGGCCGCCGAGGTTCTTGCGGTTCTCCTGCTCGACGACCAGGACGCGCTTGCCGGCCTGGGCGAGCTCGTGGGTGGCGACGAGACCGGCGAGGCCGGCGCCGACGACGATGACATCGGGCGTGAAGGACATGGGAACACGGTCGCCCACGGAGCGCCACGAGACCAGTACGTTTGTGCCCAGGTGACAACGAACGTTGTCAGGACCGTCGAGGAGCCATGCCACCGTCCACCGACCGACGCCGCGCGATCGCGGCCGTCCTCATGGAGGACGAGGGCCCGCTGGCCGAGACCTTCCTCGCCACGATCTCGCGCGAGATCCCGGCGTACGCCACGCTCGACGAGCGGCAGCTGCAGGAGGTCCGCTCGATCATCGTGTGGACGCTGCGTCGCGTGCTGGACCTCTGGGCCGAGGAGGGCTCGCTCACCGAGGAGGACATCCGGCTGTTCCGCGGTGTCGGCGCGGTCCGCGCGCGCGACGGGCGCCCGCTCTCGGCCGTGCTGCGGGCCTACCGCGTGGCCGCCACCGTCTTCCTCGACCAGGTCTCCGACCACTTCCGCGACGACGTGTCGATCGACGACGTGACCTCGCTCGTGCGGGTCTGGTTCGCCGTCCTCGACGAGCTGTCCGAGGCGATCTACGACGGGTACGAGGCCACCGGTCGGGTGCTGGGCGCCGACCGCGAGAGCTCGCTGCGCCAGCTGCTGTCCGACCTGCTGCTCGGCCGGCAGAGCCATGCGGGCACGCTCGCGGGCCGGCTGCGCGAGCTCGAGGCGCAGCTGCCGCCCACGTTCGACCTCGTCGTCGTCCGCCCCGGCGGCCTCGATGCCGCGGAGGCCGCCGCCGCGATCGCGGGCGTGCGCGAGCAGGCCGACGGCCCGCTGGTCTCCTCGATCCACACCGTGATGGACGGGGTCGGGGTGGTGCTGCTGGCGCACGCGGACGACGCCGACCTGCGCGCGGAGCTGGAGCGCCACGGCCTGCGGGCCGCCCACCAGCGCGGCGTCTCCCCGCGCCTCGCGCCCCGGGCGCACCGTCTCGCCCTGCACGCCGTCTCGCACGCGCCCGAGTTCGCCTGGACGCGCCCGGTCCTGAACGACGGCGACCTCGAGGTCATTGCCCTCGCGGCCGGCCACGCCGACGCCGACCCGGCGCGCGTCGCCGCCTCGGTCCTGGGCCCGGTGTCCACCGACGGGGACGCCCTGGCCACCCTCGACGCGGTGCTGCAGGCCGGCGGTGCCGCGCCCGCTGCGGCGCGACTGCACCTGCACCCGCAGACCGTGCGATACCGGCTGCGCCGCCTGGCCGAAGCGACCGGGCGCGATCCTCGTGACCCGTGGAACCGCTACGTTTTCCAGACCGCGCTGATGGCGGCGGGCGCCGGCGCGTAGGAGGACGGATGAAGGTCGACCTCAAGCGGCTGGTCCCCACGTACTCCGCGCGGCACGGCGAGTTCGAGGTCGTCACCGTGCCGCCGCTGCGCTACCTGATGATCGACGGCCACGGCGACCCGAACGTGGCCGCCGAGTACGAGGCCTCGCTGACCACGCTCTACCCGATGGCCTACGCGCTGAAGTTCCTCAGCAAGAACGAGCTGGAACGCGACTACGTGGTGCCGCCGCTCGAGGCGCTGTGGTGGGCACAGGACATGGCGGCGTTCACGACGGCGCGCGACACGTCGCAGTGGGACTGGACGGTGCTGAGCCTCGTCCCGGACTGGATCGAGGACGCGCACGTGGAGGCGGCGCGCGCGGCGGTGGCGCGCAAGGGCGCACCGAGGCTCGACGCGCTGCGGGTCGAGACGCTCGACGAGGGCCTCTGCGTGCAGACCCTGCACCTCGGTCCGTACGACGCCGAGGGCCCGGTGCTGGAGCGGATGCACGACGAGGTCATCCCGGCTCGCGGGCTCGTGCGCACCGGCCGGCACCACGAGATCTACCTCAGCGATCCGCGGCGGGCCGCGCCCGAGAGGCTCCGCACGATCCTGCGCCAGCCGGTGGCCGAGGCCTGACGGGGCGCGGGACTCGGGCGACCTCCTACGGTGGAGGCGTGAGCGTGACACCCGACGACGTGACCCTGGCCCGAGACCTCGTCGTGGAGGCCGCGGCGCTCGCCGCCCGGATCCGTGACACCGGCGACCTCGCGACCCGCGCCAAGACCAACGTGTCCGACGTCGTCACCGAGGCCGACCTCGCCGCCGAAGCCCTCGTGGTGGAGCGGCTCGACCGGGACCGCCCCGGGGACGGGCTGCTGGGCGAGGAGGGCACGGCGCGCGAGGGCACGTCGGGGCGCCGCTGGGTGATCGACCCCGTCGACGGCACCTACAACTTCGCCACGGGCTCGGACTACTGGTGCTCGGCGATCGCGCTGGCCGAGGGGGACGAGGTCCTGCTGGGCGCGGTCGCTCACCACGCCTCCGGCACCGTGCTGGTGGGCGGGCCAGACGTTCCCACGACCCGCAACGGCGAGCCGCTCGCGCCGATCGCCGACGCGCCGCTGGCCGGCCTCGGCGCCGCCACGTACGCCCACCCGGCCTTCATCGGCAGCGGTCCCGGCTACGACGCGTGGGCCCGCGCCGCCTCCCTGCCCGCCACGATCCGGATGCTCGGCTCGGGCTCGATGGACCTCGTCGGCGTCGCCACCGGACGGCTCGGCTGCTGGTTCCAGCACTCGACGCCCGACTGGGACTGGCTGCCCGGCACGGCGCTCGTGGCCGGCCTCGGTGGTGCCGCGGAGCGCCTCGACGCCCACGGACTGACGTGGTCGGTGGCCGGCCCGCCCACCGCCGTGCGCGAGCTGAGCGCCGCCCTGAGGGGCGAGGCATGAAGGTCGTCGTCCTCACCGGCGCCGGCATCTCCGCCGAGAGCGGGCTGGCGACCTTCCGCGACGCCGACGGACTGTGGGAGGGGCACCGGCCCGAGGACGTCGCCACCCCGGAGGCCTTCCGGCGCGACCGCTCGCTCGTGCAGCGGTTCTACGACGAGCGCCGCGCCTCGCTCGCCCGGGTGCGCCCGAACGCCGCGCACGAGGCGCTCGCCCGGCTGGAGGAGGCGCTCGGCGACGACCTCCTGCTGGTCACCCAGAACGTCGACGACCTGCACGAGCGCGGCGGCTCGCGGCGCGTGCTGCACATGCACGGCGAGCTGCGCCGCGTCCGCTGCCTGAAGTGCGACGTGCGGCACGAGTGGACCGGCACCCTCGCCGACGAGCCGCGCTGCCCGGCCTGCAACCGTCGCCGTGCGCTGCGCCCCGACATCGTCTGGTTCGGCGAGTACCCGCACGGCATGGACGAGATCCACGAGGCGCTCAGCGAGGTGGACGTGTTCGCCGCGATCGGCACCTCGGGCGTGGTCTACCCGGCGGCCGGGTTCGTCGACTACGCGCACGCCTCCGGCGCCACCACGGTCGAGCTCAACCTCGTGCCCACGCCGCAGGGCGACTTCCACAGGGTCTACGAGGGCCCCGCCACCGAGGTCGTCCCGCGCTGGGTCGACCACCTGCTCTCCTAGGCCTCCGCCGGGGTCGCTCTCCGAGCGCCAGATCTGTAGCGCTCTCCACCGTTTTTCGGCCGATCCACCGGAAAAAGGGTGGATACCGCTACACATCTCGCCCGCCGGAGGCGGGAGACCCAGGGACGCGGTCAGGCGCGGAGGGGGCCGCCGCCGGGCGGGGCGGCCTCGAGCACCTCGACCTCGTCGCCCACGCGGACGACGGCGCCGGGGGTGTCCGGGATGAGGTTGACCCCGAACCAGGCCTTGCGGTCGAAGCGGCGGATCCGGGCGAGCGTGCGCAGCGGCTCCTTGCCGCCGGCGACGGCACCGGACGCGTGGTCGGCCTCGAGGGTCGTGATGACGCAGCGCGCGCAGCCCTTGACCGCGCGGAAGACCGCGTCGCCGACGCGCAGCACGCGCCAGTCGTCCTCCGCCCACGACAGGTCGCCGTCGACGACGAGGTTCGGGCGCATGCGCTCCATCGGCACGGGCTCGCCGCCGCCGTCGACGATCGCCTCGTTCAGCGCGGTCAGCGAGGCCTCGGTGGTCACGAGGAGCGGATAGCCGTCGGCGAGGCTGACCCGGTCGTCGGGTCGGCCGAAGCCGGTGATCGGCCGGCGCGTCGGGTCGTCGAGGTGCACCAGTCGCACGGCGCCGCCGAGGAGCTCACTGAGCCACACGGTCGCGTCGGTGGCCTCCGCGGCCGTGAAGGAGGTCTTCCACAGCGTGACCGGGACCTGCCGTGCCGGGTCGGGCGGCGCGACCTCGATCGACTCCACCCCGGGCGCGCTGAGCTGCAGGCCGGACCCGTCCAGACGCGGGTGCACGGTCAGCAGCCGGTGCGACTCGCGCGCCGAGATGAAGTGGCCGCGCTCGTCCACCACCATCCAGCGCCGGTCGCCGGCCAGGCCCCACGGCTCGACCTCGGCCGTCGCCAGGTCCTCGACCCGGGCTGACTTCACGGGGTAGCGGTGCAGGGAGGTCAGTCGCACCGCAACAGGCTACGGGTGGGACGGGAGTGAACGACCGCGCCGTGCCGGTCTGCGACGATGGCAGGCGTGGGCAGTCGATCCGAGGCGCTGAGCCGCGCGTCGTCACGATCCTCCGCGCGCCGTGCGGAGTGGGGCATCGCGCTCGTCGCGCCCACGATGCGGGCGATCGTGGTGGTGCAGATCCTGCTCAGCGTCACGTCCGGCGCGAGCATCTCGGTGCACGCGGTGGCGTACTGGGTGCTGTCCCTGTGCGTCATCGCCGTCTCGGTGCTGCTGATGACCCAGTGCCTCGTCACCGGAACGGTCCGTCGCGGCCTGTGGCACGGGCCCGACGTGCTGCTCGCGTGGATCGCGATCCCGGCGATGAACCTGCTGCTGCCCGGCTCGCACGTCGTGGGCACGTGGGAGGCGTGGGCGTCGGGCTTCGCGATCAACGTCGCCGCGCTCGCCGCAGCCTGGATGCGACCCGCCGTGGCGGTGGGGCACGGCCTCGCGCTCGGCGGCTGGTACCTGGTCTGGACCTCCGCGGCCGGGACGACCTCGTGGGAGACCAACCTCAGCAACGCCCTCACGGTGCCCGGCTACGCCGCGGTCGTCGCGCTGCTGACCTACTACCTGCGCGCGCTCGCCCGCGACGCCGACCGCTCGCGCGAGGACGCCGTGGCGGCGACCCGCGCGCTGGAGCTGGAGCGCTACCAGCTCACCGTCCACGACGCCTCGAGCATCCTGCGCCTGCTGTCCGACGAGGACACGCCCGCCGAGGTGCTGCCGGGGCTGCGCGTGCAGGCCGATCGCGAGGCGAAGCGGCTGCGCACCTACCTCGGCGCCGAGTCCGCACCCGCGCACCCCGCCGTGCGTACGGTGGGCGCGATGCTGGCCACGGCGCTCGAGGGCTTCGACGACCTCCCTCTCGAGCCGGCGGTCGCGCTCGGCGCCCACGTCGAGCTGGACGAGGACGTCTGGGTCGCCGCCGGCCGCGCCGTCACGACGGTCCTGCACAACGTCCGCCTGCACGCCCGGGCGCACCAGGTGGTCGTGCACGCCGACACCGACGGCGAGACGTGGGAGGTCGTCGTGTCCGACGACGGGGTGGGCTTCGACCAGGACAGCCAGCCACTCGGCTTCGGCCTCGACACGCAGGTGGGACAGGCGCTGCGCGACGTCGGCGTCTCGGTCGACCTGCGCTCGGCGCCCGGCCGCGGGACCTCGGTGACCATCACCGGCCCGGTGCACGAGGAGGACCGATGACCGAGCGGATCCGCGTGGTCGTGATCGACGACAGCACGGTGATCCGGGGCGGCTTCGCCACGGTGCACCCCGACCTCGACGTCGTCGCGACGTTCCCGACCGTGGAGGACTTCGAGGCCTCCGGCGTCGACTGCGACGTCGTCGTGCTCGACCTGCTGCTGCGCGGACCGCAGCGCGCGACCTCGACCACGACCAAGCAGGGCCGCGCGGCGATCCGGGCGCTGCGCGAGCGGGGCCTCAAGGTCTGCCTCTACACCGACGAGCGGCGACCGATCGTGCTGGCGCTGTGCCTGCGGGCCGGCGCGCAGGGCGTGGTCCACAAGGCCGACCCGCCCCACGTGACGATGCAGGCGGTGCAGGACGTGCACGCCGACCGTGTCGTGGTCACGCAGTCGCTCGTCGGGCTCACCGAGCTGCTCGACCGTCGCGGCGCCAAGCTCGACCTCAGCGCGCGCCAGCGCCAGGTGATCTCGGGTCGCGCCCGCGGCCGGCACTGGGCGGACATCGCCTCGACCCTCTACATCACCGAGGACACGGCCCGCGAGCACTACCGCGTGGCCTGCCGCAAGCTGCGCGACTACCTCCAGCACACGAGCCCCGGCGACATCGAGCGTGCCGTGGGCCTGGCCCCGGGAGACGTCCTCGACGAGGAGTGACCCCCCGGTTCCGGGGGTTTCGCGCACGGTGGGACCCGGTGAGGATGGAACCGGGTCTGTGGAGACGCCGGGGCTCGCTCCGGTCGGGACGACCTTGCATGGTGTCGGACCACTCCGCGGCACGCCCGAATCTTCGGGAGGGACCTACTCGGGGGGACGCATCGACCGGGACGCGCGCTGCACGTCCCGGCCGATGCGTGCCCGAGGTTGCGCCGTCCGCCCGGCCCGGTGAGGCTGGACGACGATGAGCGATCTGGACGAGCTGGCCCACGTCGTGCTGCAGCGACGGCGAGAGCTCGCCCGGCCGATCGTGGTCGGCATCTCCGGCTACGGCGGCTCCGGGAAGTCCACGCTGGCGCGCACCCTCGTCTCGGCCCTGCCCGACGCCGTGCGGCTGCGCGGCGACGACTTCCTCGACCCCGCCCGCGTCCATCGGCGCTCGCCGGACTGGGACGGCGTCGAGCGGGAGCGGCTCGTCGAGGACGTGCTGCGTCCCTTCCGCGACGGCGTGCCGGGCGAGTTCCGGCGCTACGACTGGAACCTCGGCCGGCTGTCCGATCCCGAGCCGGTACCGCGCGCCGACGTGCTGGTGGTCGACCTCGTGGGGCTCTTCCACCCCGTCACGCTGCCGCTGCTGGACCTGACCGTCTGGTGCGACCTCGACCTGTGGACCGCGACCCAGCGGGGGATCCTGCGCGACCGCGCCGAGGGCAACGACCACGACCGCGTGTGGTCCGAGGTCTGGGAGCCCAACGAGCGCGACTTCGAGGAGCGCTTCGCGCCGCGGGACGTCGCCGACGTGCTCTTCCCGAGGGACTGAGCCGCTCCTCGCCACCATGCAGGGCCGGTGGGCCGCGCCTAGCGTGGAGGGCATGACCTCCACGGACGTGCACACCGACCGACGCCTCGGCTGGGCACTGCTCGCGGCGGCCATCGCGCAGATCGCCGCCCCGGTCGTGCAGGCGCTGGCCGACGTGTCGCAGCCCGGCGACGGCAGCGACGACCTGCTCATCACCCCCGCGGGCTGGGCCTTCTCGATCTGGAGCCTGATCTACGGACTCGCCCTGGCGCACGCCGTCGTCACGCTGTGGAAGGGCGACGGGGTGGGCAGCCGCCGCTTCGTCGGCGACTTCATCGCGCTGTACCTCGGCGCGGCGGTGTGGATCGCCGTCTCGGCGGCGGGGATCAGCTGGGCCACGTTCCTCGTCCTGGCGTTCATGACGGTCGTCGCGATCGACGCCGCACGCCTGGCGGCTCGCGCCCGACTGCACGACCCCGCTTGGACCACGTGGCTCGCCCGCGCGACGTCGGGCGTCTACGCCGGCTGGGTGAGCGCGGCAGTGTTCCTCAACCTCGGCACCGGCGTGATCGAGCTCGACCTCGCCCAGCCCGCCCAGCACGGCTGGCAGCTGGCACTGCTCGCCGGCGCCGCGCTCTTCGCCCTGGGCGTGAACGCTCAGCTGCCGCGCAGCCCCTTCTACGCGGCTGCGGTCGTGTGGGCGCTGATCGGGATCATCGCGTCCGTCGCGGGCGAGTCGACCCTGGCACTCGTGATCGCGATCGTCGCGATCGTGCTGCTGGTGGTGCAGACGGTATGGCAGTCCAAGCGCGCCCTCGCCGACTGACGTCAGGCAGACTCGAGCCGTGTTCGACCGGACTGACGAGGCGCTGCGCGACCGCGACAACCTGAAGTGGACGACGACCCCCGCCGGGGTGATCCCCGCGTGGGTCGCCGACATGGACGTGGCGGTCCCCGAGGTGGTGACGCGCCGCGTCCACGAGCAGCTGGCCCGCGGCGACGTCGGCTACCCCGACTTCGAGGCGCCCGACCCCCTCGTGGCGGCCTTCGAGACGCGGATGGCCGAGCGCCATGGCTGGACGCCCGCCGGCGGCGGCGGTCGGCTGTTCACGGACGTGATCCAGGCGTTCCAGGTGCTGACCGACCTCCTCACCGAGCCCGGTGACGGGATCGCGCTGCACGTGCCGGCGTACCCGGTGTTCCTCGAGTCGGTCCACGACACGGGCCGTCGCGTCGTGCCGATCCCGTTCGGCGCCACCGCCGACGAGCTCGTCGAGACCTGGCAGCGCGAGCGCGTCCGGCTGGTGGTCGTGGTCAACCCCCACAACCCGCTGGGCCGGATGCTCGACGCCGACGAGCTGCGGCCCGTCGCGGATGCGGCGGCCGAGCTCGACCTCGTCGTCCTCGCCGACGAGATCCACGCCGACCTCGCCTTCGACGGCCGGCGGCACGTGCCGTTCGCGTCGCTCGGCACCGACGTCGAGGACCGCACCGTCACGGTGACCTCGGCGTCGAAGGCGTTCAACCTCGCCGGCCTGCACTGCGCCGTCGCCCACCTCGGCCCGGCGCGGGTGCGCGAGCCGCTCGCGGCGCTGCCGTTCGCCTACCTCGGCGGCGTGAGCACCCTGTCGCGCGCGGCCGCGGTGGCGGCCTGGACCGAGGGCGACCCGTGGCTCGCCGGCCTCGTCGAGGTGCTGCAGCGCAACCGCGACACGATCACCGCGTGGGCCGGCGAGGTGGGTGTCGGCGTCGTGCCTGCCGAGGCCACCTACCTCGCGTGGCTGGACTTCGCGGGCACGTCGGTCGCCGCGGACCCGGCGGGCGCGATCCTCGAGCGCGGACGGGTGCGGCTCTCGGCCGGGCCCGACTTCACGGCGCACACGCCGCTGGACTCCTCGACGTACGCGCGGCTCAACTTCGGCACGAGTCCCGAGCGTCTCGCGCAGGTCCTCGAGCGGATCTCGTCGACGCTCTGACCGTCACTGGTAGGTGATGAGCGCCGGGTGAGGGCGCACGCGGTTCCAGGTCTGGGCCACGTCGAGCATCGGCTCGTCCTCGTCGACGAAGTTCTTCCAGCCCCACGAGACGTTCTTCGGCGCGTCGCTGCGGATGACGCCCCACGTGCCGAACTTGGCGCCCGGACTGCCCTGGCCGTCGACGTGGATCACGGTCGAGAGCTCGGGGTGATCGGTGCGGACCTTCTCGCGGTCGCGGATCATCTGGGTCTGGAACTGGTGCAGCACGAAGACCTTCTGCGGCAGGGTGTGTCGGCGGGTCAGCTCGGCCAGCCACGCCGACGTGCGGTTGATCTCGCGCGCCTGCACGTGGCCGATCCGCTGCAGCGGCTTGCCCTTCGGGCCGAGCCTCCACTCCGGGTCGAGGGCGAGGCCGACGTGGGGCCGGCGCAGCAGGGACTCGTACTCCTTGGCCTGCGAGAGGAAGTCGGAGCGGCCGGGCTGGAGGTCGAGGATCACCACGATGCCGGCCTTCTCGGCGGCGTCGACGAGCGGCTCGAGGTCCTTCACGGACGTGCGGGCGGAGTAGTCGCCGCGCGGGCCCTTCTCCCCGGCCGCGACGGTGGTGATGATCTCGAAGGCGGGGACGAAGTGCTCGTCGGGCGCGACCTTGCGGTACTTGCGCACGAGTCGCTCGACGCGCGCCACCGACGCCTTTGTGCCCTGCTCGCCCAGCACGCCGAGCGCCGGGCCCGAGGGATGGCCGTACATCGCCAGCAGGTGCTTGCCGCGCGTGGCGAACCAGCCGCCGCCGACCGCCTCGGCGTTCGCGCGGACGACGCGGACCGCGTAGCCCGAGGCACCGAGGGTCAGCAGCGGTCCGTCGGGGTCGCTCCGGAGCAGCCGCGCGGACGGCGCGTGGCGGCGGGGGTCGGAGGCGATCCGGACGAGCGTCGCGCCACCGAGTGCGACGAGGTCGACCAGCGCGCGTGACGGGCTGCGGGTGGTGGCGACGGTGACGTCCTCCGAGCGCTCCACCGGCTCGGCCTCCGCGCCGGCGTCCTCGTCCGGGCCGAGGATCCGGGCGCCGAGGCGCTCGGCCTCCGCGCGGCCCTCCTCGGTGTCGGGCAGCGCCGGGACGCCCAGATCGCGGGCGCGCGCGAACGCCTCGTCGGACTCCCGCTCGGGCACGAGGACGACGGCGGACGCGGAGTCGAGCAGGAAGCGGGAGACGGCGACGACGTCGTCGGCCGAGGCGGCGGTGAGTCCGTCGGGCTCCGCGGCGGTCACCTGCTCGGCGTCGGGAGGTCCGCCCTCGCAGGCGGCCAGCACGGTGGTCAGCAGGACCGCCGCACCGGCGGTGGCGAGGGCTCTGCGGATCAGGTGCACCCGGGCGACGGTACCCGCCGCGTCTGAACGGCGACACGCTGTGCACCGCTCGTTATGCTCTGCCGGGTGATGACGCAGGCGGGCGACCAGCAGATCGATGGACTGGCAGGGTTCATGGTCGACCTGATGGACCGCATGGGCCTGCTCGGAGCCGCCCTCGCCGTGGGTCTGGACAACCTCTTCCCCCCGATTCCCAGCGAGATCGTGCTGCCGATGGCGGGCCTCGCGGCCAGCCAGGGTCGCTTCACGCTCGCGGGCGCGCTCTTCGCCACCACGGCGGGATCGGTCATCGGCGCGTGCATCATGTACTGGCTCGGGCGGGCCTTCGGCCGCGACCGCACGGCCTTGGTGTTCGCCAAGACGCCGCTGCTGAAGGTCCGCGACCTCGAGGTCACCGAGGCCTGGTTCGCCAAGCACGGCACGAAGGCGGTCTTCTTCGGCCGGATGGTGCCGATCTTCCGCAGCCTCATCTCGATCCCGGCCGGCGTCGAGCGGATGCCCTTCGGCATCTTCTTCCTGCTGACCACGCTCGGCAGCCTCCTCTGGAACTCGATCTTCGTCGGCGCCGGGTACACCCTCGGCGAGAACTGGCACGTCATCGAGCCCTACGCCGACTGGTTCCAGCGCCTCGTGATCCTCGCGGTCCTCGTCGTCTGCGGCTGGTTCGTCGTCACGCGCGTCCGTGAGCTCCGCGACCCGCGCGAGCGCTGACAGTTTCCCCGGTTAACCGGGGAAACTGTCACTTCACGAGGTTTGCGAACCACGTGAAGTGACAGGAAACCTCGTTCAGTCGCGCAGCGACGGGGGGACGCCCGCGTTCTCGGTGTCGGCGTCGACGATCTGCTGCTGGAGGCGGCGCAGGTCGGCCGACGTCCAGCCCTCGGGCTGGAGCACCGAGGCCCAGCCGGCGACGTGCTCGCCGACGAAGTCGTGACCGTGGCCCGACGGCACGGCCATCCCCACGGCCATGTCCGCCGAGGTCTGCCAGAACGTGATGATCGGGTACCAGCGCATCGCGCTCGCGACGTCCGAGCCGCGCGGTTCGGACAGCCAGTCCGGCTTGCTCCAGATCAGGTCGGGGCTCCACCACGTGATCGGGTCCGACGCGTGCACGAGGTACAGCACGTGCGGCCCGTCCCACGGTCGCGTCAGCGGGATCGTCGGCCCCCACGGGTCGTTCGTGAACCGCACGGTGCGGCCGTCGCGGAAGATCGGCTCGATCTCGCGGCTGCCGGGATCGCGCTGCTCGCGGAACTCGGTGTAGAGCGAGTTGAATCCGGGCGGTCCGACGAACAGGCCGCCCGAGGTGCGGTTGCGCAGGTCGGCCTCGCCGCTGAATGCGGTCTCGAGCGCGAACGAGCCGAGGCTCTCGCCGAAGAGGTACAGCCGCGGCCGGGAGTCGGCGGGCAGCGCGCTCCAGCGCTCGTAGACCGCGTCGAACAGCGCGCGCCCGGCGTTGCGCGCGGCGCGCTGGTCGACCAAGAAGGACACCCACGACGGCAGGTGCGAGTACTGCATCGACACGATCGCGGAGTCGCCGCCGGTCAGGTACTCGAAGGAGTTCGAGGCGCTCGGCTCGATGAAGCCCGAGCCGGTCGTGCCGGCCACCAGCAGGTTCGCCCGCTCGAAGCCGCCGGCCCGCTCGAGGTCGTCCACGGCGAGCCGCGCCCGCTCCTCGACGTCCTCGGCGTTCGCGGTGCCGGCGTACGCGCGGATGGGGTCGAGCGCCGGCCGGCCGGTGAACGCGGCGATCTCGTCGCCGCTGGGCCCCCGCGCCACGAAGCGACGACCCTGCCGGCCGAGGTCCTCCCACGCCAGCTCGGACTCCGGGCTGCCCGACCGCAGCGGGCTCTCGGGCGGGTCGAGGCGCGAGGAGACCTGCTGGTCGCCGAGCGCGAACGAGGAGTCCACGGCGGCGATGACGTTGTCGTAGACGACGCCGCTCAGCGTGAAGAACGTCAGGGCGGCCACCACCACGAAGCCGGTGGCCCGCGCGGCCTGCGCACCGATGCGCCGGGCGAGCAGGTCCGACAGCCACCGGGCGGCACGGCGCAGGCCACGCCCGGCGGCGAGCAGCAGGCAGAACACGACGACCGCCACGAGCGGCACGGTCACGAACCGCCAGGCGCTCGCGTCGCCCATGCCCATGAGCTCGCGCACCCGGTCCTGCTGGCGGACGCTGACGATGTCGGCGACGCCGAGGGCGATCACGCCGACGCCCACGGTCCAGAGCCACGCACGTCGCGACGGCCGGCGCGCCTCGCGGTCGGCGAACGCGCGCCAGACCCACGCCAGGGCGACCGCCAGCCCGTAGCCGATCACCGCCGTGATGCCGGTGACGAGCCCCTGGAACAGCGCCGGGCGAGGCAGCAGCGAAGGGGTCAGCGAGAGCAGGGCGAAGACGAGGGCGCCGACCAGACCCGGGAGGGTCGGACGCAGCACCCCCCGCAAGGTGTCGAGCACGGTCCGCATTCTGACAGGTCGAAGGGTTCTCGCGTGCGGGGTAGCGTCGACACATGACCCACCAGCTCTTCATCGCAGGACAGTGGCGCGACGCCGAGGGCGGCGCGACGTTCGAGGTCGAGAACCCGGCGACGGGGGAGACGCTGGCCACGGTGGCCGACGCCTCGGCCGCCGACGGCCGGGCCGCGCTCGACGCCGCCGTGGCCGCGCAGGCCGACTGGGCGCGCACGGCCCCGCGTGATCGTGGCGAGATCCTGCGGCGGGCGTTCGAGATCATCACCGAGCGCACCGACGAGCTGGCCGAGCAGATGACCGCCGAGATGGGCAAGCCCGTCAGCGAGTCCAAGGCCGAGATCGCCTACGGCGCCGAGTTCTTCCGCTGGTTCGCCGAGGAGTCCGTGCGGATCGCGGGCCGGCACTCGGTCGCGCCGAACGGCGCCACCCGCCTGCTCACGCTCAAGCAGCCGGTCGGGCCGTGCCTCATGATCACGCCGTGGAACTTCCCGCTGGCGATGGGCACCCGCAAGATCGGCCCGGCGATCGCGGCCGGCTGCACGATGGTGGTCAAGCCGGCGTCGCTCACGCCGCTCACGATGCTGACCCTGGGCGAGATCCTCACCGAGGCGGGCCTGCCCGACGGCGTCCTCAACATCGTCACCACGAAGAGCACGGGCGAGGTGATGGAGCCGATCATCCGTGACCCGCGGCTGCGCAAGCTGACCTTCACCGGCTCCACCGAGGTGGGCCGCACCCTGATCGAGCAGGCGGCCGAGGGCGTGCTGCGCGTCTCGATGGAGCTCGGCGGCAACGCCCCGTTCCTGGTCTTCGAGGACGCCGACCTGGAGAAGGCGGTCGACGGCGCCATGCTGGCCAAGATGCGCAACATCGGCGAGGCCTGCACCGCGGCCAACCGCTTCATCGTGCACGAGTCGCTGGCCGAGGAGTTCTCGCGGCGCTTCGCCGAGCGGATGGAGCAGGCCGAGGTCGGTCCGCTGGTCGAGGCGAAGCAGCGCGACAAGGTGGCCGAGCTCGTCGACGACGCGAAGGAGCACGGTGCGCAGGTGCTCACGGGCGGCGAGGTGCCGGCCGGCGCGGGCTACTTCTACCCGCCGACGGTGCTCACCGGCGTCCCGACCGAGGCCCGCGTCTGGCGCGAGGAGATCTTCGGCCCGGTCGCGCCGATCTTCACGTTCACCGACGACGACGAGGCGCTGCGGATGGCGAACGACACCGAGTTCGGCCTCGTGGCCTACGCGTTCACGCAGAGCTACTCGCGCGCCATCAAGGTCTACGAGGGCCTCGAGACCGGCATGGTCGGGATCAACCAGGGCGTCGTGTCTAACCCGGCCGCGCCGTTCGGCGGGATGAAGGCCTCGGGCTTCGGTCGCGAGGGTGGCGACGAGGGCATCGAGGAGTACCTCGAGACGAAGTACGTGGGTCTCGCGCCGTAGCCGCCAGCGTCGCCGACACGCGACGGGTGGTTCTGAGTGCGCCTCCTGTGACTCGTGTGGTGTGCGTCATGACACTTTGGTCCTGATGGTGTAGTTCTTTGGGACCCTTTGAGGATGGTCTTCGCCGACCGCGCCCCGAAAACACCATCAGCACCCTCTGTCACAGGTAGCGTCCCGGGCGAGCGGATCCTGAGGGAGTCGGATCGCGCTCCTTCGGGGCCGCGGCAATGACGGTCCAGGTCGCGCCGGACGGTGCGATCTCGCGCCTTCCTGCGTGCTCTGCATCTCCCGCCCGAGAGGTCTCGTATGTCCATGGCGTTCCGCCTGCGCAGCCGACTGCTCACCTGTGCCTCAGCCTTCATGCTGATCGCCCTCAGCCTCGCCGGGACCATGACGGTCCTGGCGCCCGCACCGGCCGCGGAGGCGGCGCCGGCGCCGGCGTTCGACTGCACGGTCCCGCGCTTCTTCGCCCAGGCGGAGGAGCCGGTCGGCACGGTGAAGCTCAACTCCGGCTCGTACACGACCACCGGCGGCTCGCAGTGGAGCCAGATCGGGTCGAACTTCACCGGTCAGAACGTGTTCAACGGTCTGGCGTTCAACCCCACCGACGAATACCTCTACGGCACGTTCTACGGCCAGACCTCGGGCACCAACATCCGCGGCTCGTTCGCGCGCATCAACCGCTCGGGCGTCGTGACGCCGCTCGGCGATGCGAACACCGCCCTGGGCGCACCTCCCAGCACCCTGTGGGACAGCGGCGAGTTCGACGCCGACGGCAACTACTACGTGGCCTCGGGCAACGCCGGCACCACCACGATCCAGAAGATCGCCGGCCTGAAGAACGTCACGAGCGCCACGAGCACCCCGCGCCCGACGCGCACCACGATCACGCTGTCGCAGAGCATCCGCTTCGCCGACCTGACGTTCCTCAAGGGCTACCTGTGGGCCGCGAACTACGGCCAGTCCTCCACGCTCTACCGGATCAACCCGACCACGGGTGCGGTCACGAGCTTCGCCGTCCCGACCGCGGTCATGCCGACGAACTCCTACGGCTCGGCGTTCACGATGACGAACGGCAACCTCGCCCTCATCGCGACCAACGGCTTCATGTACCAGATCGCGATCCGGAACGCCGACCAGGCGTCGCCCACCTTCGAGCTGATCAGCCGCGTCACCGCGCCGGCCAACCAGCGCAGCGACGCGACGAACTGCTCCACCGCGCTCCCGTCCAAGCTCAGCGTGACGAAGACCGGCCCGGCCACGGTCGTCGTCGGCAACCCGATCACGTGGCGCGTCGTCGTGAAGAACGAGGGCCCGGGCAACACGTCGGGCTTCGTCCTCAACGACATCCTCCCGAACGACCTCGCCAACCTCTCCGTCACCAGCACGGACACGTCGTGCGTCGTGACCGGCACGACGCAGAAGATCGCGACCTGCAACGGCGGCTACCTCGAGGTCGGCCAGGAGGCGGTCGTCACCGTGCGCGCCACCGCGCCCTCGACCCCCGGCCCGCTGATCAACCGCGCCTACGCGATCGGCAACGAGGATCCCGATCCCGCGCCGCCGACCTCGGCCGAGACCCAGGTCGTCATCGCGACGCAGGTCGACGTCCCGGCCACGGTCACCGACAGCTCGAACGGCACGTACGACCGCACCTCGGTCCAGGGCGGCACGATCGCCTACGCCGGCGGTCGCTACACGTACACGCCCCCGGCGGGCTACTCCGGACCCGACTCCTTCACCTACCGGACCTCGGACGGCACGCTCGTGACCGTCATCATCAACGTCACGCCCGAGGCGGACCCGGACAGCCGGTCCACGACCGTCGGCACCCCGGTGACGATCACGGCGGGCGCCCTCGAGGCGCTCGGCCAGGGCTCGGGCCTCACGCTGCACGCCGTGGGCGGCGCCCAGAACGGCACCGTCAGCCTCGACGCGGGCGTCGTGACCTTCCGCCCGACCGCCGGGTTCTCCGGCACCGGCAGCTTCACGTACACGCTCCGCGACGCCTCCGGCCAGGACGTCACCCAGACGATCACCATCACGGTCGCGAACGTCTTCAGCGACGAGAGCGCGGTCGAGGACGGCGTCACGACGCCGCAGAACACGCCGAAGCGGATCCCGCTGGCCGACCTGGTCTCCGCGTCGGGCCGCCCGCTCGACCCGACCCGCGTGACGATCCCCAGCGGTCCGGCGCACGGCACCGTCAGCGTGAACCCGACGACGGGCGAGCTCACCTACACGCCCGCCGCCGGCTTCATCGGCGACGACGAGTTCGAGGCGCGCGTGTGCGACACCTCGGACCCGGCCCAGTGCACCACCGTCACGATCGCCGTCACGGTGACCCCGAACGTCGTGACCGCCGAGGACGACTCGGCCACGACGTCCGTCGAGACGCCGCGGACGATCAACGTCCGGACCAACGACACCAGCGCCTCGGGCCAGCCCTTCGCGGCGCCGACCGTGACGACGGATCCCGCCCACGGGTCGGCCGTGGTGGAGTCCGACGGCCGGATCACCTTTACGCCCGCCGCGGGCTTCTCGGGCGTGGACACGTTCGAGTACCGCGTCTGCGACACGTCGACCCCGACGGCGATCTGTGACACCGCCACGGTGACCGTCACGGTGACGAACGTCTTCGCCGAGGAGACCGCGGCCGAGGACGGCGTCACGACGCGCCAGAACACGCCGAAGGACATCCCGCTCGATGACGTGGTCTCCGCGACCGGCAAGCCGATCGACCCGACGACGGTCACCGTCGCGAACCAGCCCGCCCGCGGTGAGGTGACGGTCGACGAGACCACGGGCGAGCTGACCTACACGCCGGAGCCCGGCTACGTCGGTGCCGACGAGTTCCGGGTGCGCGTCTGCGACACCTCGGACCCCGCGCAGTGCACCACCGTCACGATCTCCGTCACGGTCACCGCCAACACGGTGACGGCCGTCGACGA